>DFWO01000175.1 GCA_002380945.1 Methylococcaceae bacterium UBA4132
TATCTCGAACGTTCCACACACCTGACGAACTATTGCTCTGGCTCGTTCAGCAACACCCCCTGTTAAAATCTTGTAGCGGTATTTTGTTACCCAAACAAAGTGGTCCTCAATTTGAAAAACCGTATGGCTGCCATATCCGTAATCCATGACACCTCTCAAAACGTGTCATTTTATCAGCTAAAGCTAACCGGCTGGAAGCCAGTGGTTTTAACCTTATGATGGAAAATAAACGTCTAGGATTACATAATATCAGTAACTATTGTATGTGATGGATAATATGGGAATTTATTGGTGTTCCACGGGTTAATCGGTGGATTTTTTAAAACTAACGGTTTGTTGTTGAGCATAAAATATAGAATCTCTTGTATTCTATTCAAGAACTAAACACAGTAATTGAGGTATCGACCATGACTATTAAAAAAAACCAAGTGGACAAACATAAATCAGATCAAATTGTCATTGAAGCCCGCCGTAATCAAGAGTTACGCGAGCAATCTTATCGTGGTCAAGCACTTAAAATGTATCCGTGGATATGTGGACGCTGTGCGCGTGAGTTTACGCCTAAAACAGTCGCTGAATTAACTGTACATCATAAAAATCATAATCATGATGATAATCCCACAGATGGTAGTAACTGGGAGTTATTGTGCTTGTATTGTCACGACAACGAGCATTCACGCTATGAAGAAACTCGTTATGGTTCGGTACAAAATAGTAAATCCAGTAGCCCTGCTGCTACGCACAATCCGTTTGCCGATCTTAAGAGTTTGCTGAGCAATAAGAAATAAACGACTATAAAGAATCAATACCTAGATTAGCCAGTGCGTCTGCTCTGTCATTGCCTTTATCACCCGAATGACCTTTAACCCATTTCCATTCGATATTATGTTGGGCAATGGCAGTATCTAAACGTTGCCATAAATCGACATTTTTAACAGGGTGTCTAGCCGCTGTTTTCCAACCGCGTTTTTTCCAATTGGGCATCCATTCAGTAATGCCTTTTAATACATAGCTGGAATCGCTGTAAAGCTGTACTGAACAAGGTTTCGTTAAGGCTTCTAAGGCTTGAATGGCAGCCATTAACTCCATACGATTATTGGTGGTGTCTTCATCACCACCATAGAGTTCCTTAACCGTCGCTTTATAACTAAGAATAACACCCCAGCCACCGCGTCCTGGATTGCCACGACACGCGCCATCGGTATAAATAATGACAGACTCAATCATGTTTTTCTGATCGTGCAGAGGAGTTAATCGTATTGGCTAACCGTAAGGAAGGCAGTTCATTTTTCACTGGCGTTAAGGGGATCAGTTGATAACGGCGTTTTATCGCCTTAATGGCATAAGCAGTGGCAAAAAATGCGTGTCTACTGGTGATAGATTTACAGTGCATTGAATGTATACTGTCTAAATCAAATTCAGAACAGGTAGTGACTTCAAAATTCAATAGTTTTAACCAGTCCAAAATTCTGGCGCGAGAGATGAAATGCCCAGACCATGAGTCCGCCATTTTTTTATCCCATAAATATTGATACCTCACCCATAAACTCCATGGATTAAAATTTAATATAACCAGTAAACCTTCTGGTTTTAATATGCGTTCTACTTCGCGCATAGTTTGAAAGCGATGAGCATCAAATTCTAATAAATGCGGCATAATAACCATATCAACGCTGTCGCTTTGTAATGGCAAGTGATGCGCCTTCGCTTGAATTTTTTTTGTCATTTCATAACCTAATTTTTTGGCATCGAGTACCGTATAATTTTGGTATAAAGTGCAATCAATAAATTCATTTTCCCAACCTAAGCCACCAATTTGTAACACGATTTGCTGACAACTGACGGTAATAGACCGCCTTAAATAGTCTGCCTCTAGTTGCTGTAACAACTTACCTCTAGGGGTTTGATACCAAGAAAATAAGAAATTTCGTTTCATCAATTTACCCGCTAAGTTACATGTTAATGATTTTCGGTAAAAACATCGCTATAATCAAAATAATTCAAATATATTCGCAAGGGTTTAAAGATAATGTATGTTAATTCTAACAGGTCAGTTAATTTTTTATTAGTTTCAATATCTTTGATTGTTGCAGGTTGCGCCGAAACACCCAAAGCCCCTATAAGCTACAATGACCGATCGCCCGTTATCGTCTCTCAGAAGAATAAACAAGAGCAGACTCTGCGTAAGTCTAATCGTCTTAAAACTGCAGAGGCACACAAGAATACCGTGTGGGAACGTTTGTTGTCGTTATATGCTTTGCCTGACGTTGACAATGAACGCGTAGATAGACAATTAAACTGGTATCTGGATCACCCAGCCTATATTGCCAGAGTTCAGCAGCGTGCAGAACCTTATTTACATCTTATACTCGATGAAATCGAAGCTAACAATATTCCTGGCGAATTAGCTTTATTACCCGTTGTAGAAAGTGCATTTATACCCGATGCGTATTCAAAAGCCGATGCCTCAGGACTTTGGCAGTTTATTCCAGATACAGGCAAACTGTATGGTCTGGAACAAAACTCATGGTATGACGGTCGCCGTGATATTCTCGATTCAACTCAAGCCGCCACTGCATTTCTTAAAGATTTAGGTGAAACCTTTAACGGGGATTGGAATCTTGCTTTAGCTTCCTACAATTACGGTAAAGGTAATATTTGGAAAGCAATGGAAAAAAATGAAAACTTAAATTTGCCGACCGATTATTGGTCATTAGACCTGCCTAGAGAAACCGCAGACTATGTACCCCGTTTGTTAGCGATTGCTAAATTGATTGCTAATGCTGACGAATATGGCATTCATCTGAACCATATTCCAAATAAACCTTATCTTGAAGTAGTCAATATTGATTCGCCGTTGGACTTGCAAAAAGCTGCCGAACTGGCGAATATGCCACTGGATAAATTCATGAAATTAAATCCAGGCTTTAACCGTGCAAGCACCTCACCTGATGGTCCACACCGTTTATTAGTGCCAGTTGACAAAGCAGACTCATTTAAAACTAGCTTAGCCAGATTGCCTATTTATGAGCGTGTTGATCAAACGCAGTTTTTTAGAGAACAAGAAGAACGCGCTCGTCGTGAAGAAGAACGCTTAGCGAGAGCAGAGCAACAACGAGAAGATAGAGAAGAAAGAGTAGCTGTCGCGCAATCACGTCAAAAAGACACGCTAGGCATTCCTAGTAAATATAAAGTGAAAGCAGGGGAAACCTTGACGGCTATTGCTGCCAGAAACAACACTACGGTAGTAGCACTGCTTAAAGCCAATCCTTCAACTGGAAAAGAAGTGCGTTCAGGTGTAGTTTTAAAAATACCGTCCAACAAAAAAGAAGAACCGATTCAATGGACAGCAAAAGTAGCTAAAAACAAAGCTAACACGGCTGTACAGGTTGCCAGTACAAAAAAAGGCTATCTAACGCCCGCTGCTTTAGCTAATAGCAAAAAACCGTTAGAGAATAATAAAACGCCTTTAAAAGTTGCACTGGCTACGGGTAAAAAGCCCATCACCAGTAAAACAACAGATAAAAAAGCGGCTAGTAGCCTAGCGTCCAATTTGCCAACTGCTAAATCACAAAATTATCGAAAAGCGAGTATGGTTGTTGCAACGGCAACAAAAGCAGACATAGCTAAAAGTACCCGTACTGTTAAAAAACTTAAAAAGGTTTAAGTTTAATAATCTGACCTAATAGCCCACGGTAAACCGTGGGCTATATCATTTACTCCAAATCAGTTTTATGTGTGCGGCGGCGATACGCTTTAACCGCAGGCATCAGCATCAACACCAATCCCGTACCACCTAGCAATAACGGCCATACTATCGGCTGATTCCATTGCTGTCTTTTTTCAGCTCTAAGCGCGGTGTCAATACGCGTGTACTTGAGTTGGTTATTTGCCATTAAATTAGGTTTTATATTTTTATACCAGCCATGAAACAGCAGAAAATTCTTGGGATGAAAACCAAATAACCACGGTACATCACGACGGGCTATGTCTTGTAATTGCTGAATTAATTGATAACGCTGTTCGCTATTATCCATATTGCGCATTTGTTCAAATAAACGGTCAAATTCTGGATTTTGATAATTACTGGAATTTTCGCCGCTGTATTTCACTTTGGAATTAGGTCCATACAATAAAAACAAAAAATTTTCAGGGTCAGGATAATCGGCATTCCAACCTAAAAAGAATAACTGTGCATTACCAATGCGTAGCTTTTCTTGAAAACGATTGTAATCGGTGGCGCGAACTACCAATTTAATACCCAACTTCTCAAATTGTTTGCGATACCAATTCATACGCGGACGGTCGTCAACATTAACGGCGGTGGTATCAAAATACAAAATTAACGGCTCTTTAGTTTTCGGGTCTATGCCAGCGTCATAACCTGCTTCAGTCATGAGCTGTTTAGCCGCGCTGATATTTTTACGTTGCGCTTTACCATCTTTCCAATCGTAAACATAAGGGTTGATTCCGTCCTTACCTTCGGCAAAGCCATAAATGCTAGGCGGTAATACGCCTTGAGCCGCAACGCCACGTCCATTCATAAAAATGGCAATATATTCTTCAAAATCGACCGCAATCGCGATAGCCTGCCTTAATTTTCTAGCTTGTTCACTATTACCGCCTATGGTGGCATCAAGCATATTAACGCCTAAGTAAAAATTAGATGTAGTGACGGAAGTTTGTAGCCGGATACCTTTTTCCTGCATAGCTTCGGTGAGTCGCGCTCCACCACTGCCCGTAAATTGTATAGCTTGATCGAAACTGTCCGAGGCAATACCCGATAAATCGTAATAGCCTTGTAAAAATTTAGTCCAGTAGGGAATGGTTTCTTTTTCCAGCATAAAAACCACTTTGTCGATAAAGGGTAGCTGTTTTCCTGCATCTTGTAATAAACCATTGGCAAGGTCGTCAGCTTCGCCTTCACTGGGATAAGTTTCACCATGAAATAGCGGATTTTTCAATAAAATCATGCGCCGATTGGGATTATTTTCCGCTAATAAATACGCTCCTGTACCGATTGGAAACCAGTCTAAGGTGATATTTTTATCGGCTAAACCAGTTTGGTCATAAAACGCATCGGCTTCCCACGGCATCGGTGAAAAAAATGGCATTGCCAGCCAGAATATAAATTGTGGATATTTACCTTTAATACGCACACGGTAGGAATAACGGTCAAGTGTTTGTACGCCTGTCATCGGCTGATTTTTTAGAGCAGATTTTGGTTGATTTGCCACCTGTTTGGAAAACTCATCAAAGCCAACGATGTAATTTTTCATCAATTCAGCAATGGGTGATTGTAGCTTGGGATAGGCGATGCGCTTAATTTGATAAACATAATCATCGGCGATAAGTTCTCGTGAACCTGTTTCTTTAAAGTCGGTCAAGCTATGTAGTGCTGCTATTTGCTCTGAGCTTAGTTGATGATAAGTATAATTTCCTGTCGCATTTTTGGCTAAAGCAGGGTGCGGTTGGTAGTCGATTTTTGGTTTAATATTAATGATGTAATCGGTAAACGCTATATCACTGTCCTGTACAGGCGGTTTTAACAGTTCACCTTTGGCATTCAAATAACGAATACTGGGCATTTTAGTGGCTGTTAATGGCACTAATTGATAGGGTCTTTTTAAATAGTGATATTGAAACGGTGGCTCATAAATTTGCCCGATAATCGCATACTCATTCGAACTGTATGCCACCGCAGGTTCCAAATGTTTCGGGCGTTCAGCAAACGATTCATATAAAACCGAGCGATTGCCTTCGTCTTCTGTATACGGATTATTCAGTTGTGTTGCTTGCCATGCGGTATGAGGAAATAAAGTAATCAGCGATACACAAAGTAGCAATGGGGCTTTGTAGACTTGCATTTTATTATCATGATGAGGTAAGAAATGACAGGACGCAGTCCTTAGGCAGTCAGGTAAAAGCCTACGCTTTCGCCTAATGGTAATTATTCAAGCACTTAAGCCTATAACACAGTTAAGGATTCCCCTTTTTTGCTTTTGTGTCAGGTACAGTTGATTTTTTAGATGAATGAGTCGGCTTTGGAGTTTTTTGCGGTGTTGTTACTGATTTATCAGCAGGTACTGTTTTTTGTAACGTAGCCAGATTAGCAGACCTGCCTTCTAAGTGATTTAAATCAACCTCAGGATTAGCTGCAAACAATTCAATGTGTGGATTTGGATGGGGCGTTTGTACGGGTAATGGTGTCGATTTAGTGGGTTTGGCAACTTTAGCGGGCAAGGTTTTCGCTGTTAAATTAGCAATTGGTTGAGTTTTAGCAACGGGCTTAGCGACATTTGATGTGGCTACCAGCGTTGCCGTTGTTGGTTTAAGGATGGGTAACGGTGCTAATGTAGCGGTGGGCTTAGGAACTACTAATGCTGTTGGTGTTGCTTTAACAGAGGGTTTTGCTGTAGATGGCATGGGTAAGCTTGTTGCTTTACCCGTTAAATGCGCAATAGCAGCAGGATCATCGGAAGCAAACGGTTGTACAACAGCGGGTTTCTTTAAATGTTCGGCTATTTTGTTGTTATTGGTTGCAGTTGCAAACATTTCTGTTTGTATCACTTTATCCGTTTGCGCTACTTTTTTTATTAACTGAGTACATTCGGTAATATCTTTTTCGGACATTTGACGCGGGTGACTAACGCTAGTTTTGCGTAGCGTTTTATTTTTTTTATGACTATCTGTTGCGTTCTTTGCCTGTACGGTAGTCGTCATGCTCATATTGCCAACGCGACCTATACTAACCAATAACAATGCGGTGAATAACTTACTTCTTTTCATACTCTTATGCCTCTGTTTGGTTGTTTGGTGGCTTAAAAAAGCAAACAAGTCGCATCATTAGCCGTTAAACATACAGGATTTTAGTCGATAAAAAAACATTTTCTATGTATGTGTTTGTACAGTCCTACAAGCCTAATTCAAACAGCAAACGAACAGATGCATAAAGCACTAATCCCATTGCCAAAAAATAGACAATGTACAGCAACGGTCTTTCTGTAAATGCTTGCAACAGCGTTTTAGGTCTGGTTTGTAAATACAGCTCACGTTGCGTGATAGCTCGTTGTTGTTGATAGACATTTAATAAAGACTGAGCTTTTGCCAAGTCGGAATCATCCCTAAGCCAAAAGGCAGGCATAGATACCCCCCAGTTACCTGCGGGGGTTTCATAAAAGTCGATGTCCTGTTCAGTGAGTAATTCGCGTATTTCATTCGCCTCATCATCAGGCACACCGCGCAGAGAAAATAATAATAGGCTCATGTGCGAATGGGTTTAATTGTTGCGTTCAAACAGCGCATTATACGCAAAAAAGCCTACACAAATAGCGACAACCATAACAACTGATTCCACAGAAAATAAACCCAAACCTGCTACCACAGGACCTGGGCAATAGCCTGTCATACCCCAACCAACACCAAACACACAGCCACCAATAATCAGCGGTCTATCAATAATAGTTTTTTTAGCCAGTTGAAAATTGTCGCCAAATAACGGTACAGACAATTTGCGTATCCATTTAAAAGACACCATTGCCACCGATAACGCGCCGACCATTACAAATATTAAGCTAGGATCAAAGTGACCTGCAATGTCCAAAAAATTCAGCACCTTATTGGGATTAATCATCTGTGATAAAAATAAGCCAATACCAAAAATAACGCCTGATAGCAACGCAATCAAATTCGTTTTCATGCGGCAATCTCCAACACATGACGAATAACATACACCGTTAGCATTCCTGAAAGCATAAACGCACACGTTGCCACCAAAGAACGCAATGACAAATTAGCCAGACCACAAACGCCATGACCACTAATACAACCATTGGCTAGTCTCGCCCCAAAACCCACCAAAAACCCACCAATAACCAACAACGGTAAAGGATAATGTTGGCGTGGCATATTAAACTCAGGTAAGCCCGTATGAAACAACAACGCCCCTAACACCAAACCCAGCAAAAATAACCACCGCCAAAGTCGATCGTTTTTCGGTGCGAAAAACACCCCATTTAAAATACCGCTAACCCCCGCAACACGACCATTAAATAATAAAAGCATCGTAACGCTGATACCAATCAACGCCCCCCCTGCCAATGCTGAAAGTGGTGTAAAATTTTCCATCGTATTATGCCTCTTAAAATGCCATCTCCATCAGACAGCAAATGAAAAATAGTATATTATAAAACACTACTATACGGCACTGTTGTTACAGGGGTAAAGGAATAAAAAACACAAAAGCTAGTCATCCCCGTCAAAGACCAAGTTTTTATACGCGTCATGCCCTCGAAATTGCTTTATTAAATCCACGCATCCTTGTTTTTTCGGTAGTCCTAAACATTGAGTGATTTGCTATTATTAACAATTTTGGTAGTGGTAAAAATCAAAG
>DFWO01000063.1:0-2636 GCA_002380945.1 Methylococcaceae bacterium UBA4132
AAAATTCACCGTTTAGAAGATTGGGGTCGTAGACATTTAGCTTACCCTATCAAAAAAGTACATAAAGCTCATTATGTATTAATGAACGTTGAATGTGACCAAGCCACATTGACTGAATTAGAAAGTAGCTTCCGTTTTAATGATGCTATTTTGCGTAGCATGACCTTAGTACAAAAACAGGCGATTACTGAGCCTTCTATCATTGCAACTACTACTGCTGATGAACATAAAGCAGCGGAATCAAGAGCAAAAGATGCTGCCGCAAGAGAAGCAGCAGCGGCTGCGGCTAATGATGATCTTGATATTGATTTAGATGATGTCGATGAAGATTTCGACGCTGATGAAATCGCTGACTAACCTTTTAACACTGAGATAGAGAATTAATATGGCCCGTAACGTTAGACGCAAAAAATTCTGCCGCTTCAGTTCAGAAGGTGGTACAGAGATTGATTATAAAGATATGAATCTTTTAAGTGATTACATTACCGAAACTGGCAAAATCGTTCCTAGCCGTATTACTGGAACTAGTGCCAAATATCAAAGACAAATGTGTGTAGCAATTAAACGTGCGCGTTTTATTGCTTTGTTGCCTTATTGCGACGCACATAAATAAGTTGTCAGCTAGGCACAGTCAGTGAGTTTTTTAGCGGCGTATATTATGCGAGGTAGGATGCGAGCCGTTTTTGTGGCATCCTTGTTAGCGTTAATATCGTTGTTTATGCACCCACTGATTAAGCCTGTAATCATTATTGTAAGTTTTGCTACCATCGCGCTAGTTACCCTTAGAAAGGGCACGTTAGAGGGGCTTTATACATTGCTTTATGCCACGGCTGCAACCGCCTTGTTAGGTGGATTGCTGGTTGGCGACGCTTCATTTGTATTGTTGATGCTGGTGTCTTGCTTAACGATGTGGCTACCCGTTTGGTTAGTTGCCGTGGTGTTAAGAGAAACGCGCTATTTGGCACTGGCAGTTGAACTTGCCGTCTTTATTGGCGTGTTAGGTGTAGCTGGTTTTTATGCCTATGTAGGTGATCCTGCGACAACGTGGCAAGCGGCATTCGCACCGTTATTGGAAATGTTACCAGAAGATGCGCCTGTGCAAGGAATGCGTGACTGGATAACCATGTTTTCGCATTACATGACGGGTGTATTTGCCGCAAGTACTTTATTTGCTGTGCTATTTGGCTTATTTTTAGGGCGATGGTGGCAGTCGGTACTGTACAATCCAGAAGGGTTCAAACGGGAATTTTTGTCTTTGCGGACAGGTTCACGGTTAGCTATCAGCTCTATTATCGTGATTATTGTCGCAGAAACGACTTCGGGACTGCTCGCCGAAATGGCATGGAATATCACGATATTGCTGTTTGTGTTGTATTTGTTTATCGGCACATCGGTACTGCATACGCTGTTTGCCGCTATGAAGCAAAGTAAATATTTAGTTCCCATGTTCTACATAACAATGTTTTTGATTCCTCATGTCATGTTGCCTGTTGCTTTAGTCGGGCTGTGTGATGCGTGGTTTAACTTACGAAAAATACCATCGACATCATCACGCTAACGCGGAGAAGTGGTCGATCATTAACCGAAAACTGAGGTATTACAAAGATGGAAGTCATTCTTCTTGAAAAGATAGCAAACTTGGGTAATCTGGGCGATAGAGTCACTATTAAAACAGGTTACGGTAGAAACTATCTTGTTCCACAAGGTAAAGCTGTTCCTGCAACAGCAAGCAAAATCGCTGAATTTGAGGTACGTCGTGCTGAACTTGAAAAAGCCGCTACTGAAAAATTATTAGCTGCTCAATCACGCGCTGCAGCATTGGCTAAATTGTCTGTAGTCATTACTCACAAAGCAGGTGATGAAGGTCGTTTATTTGGTTCTGTTGGCACACAAGCCATTGCTGAAGCCATTACTGCGGCTGGTGAAGAGGTGCAAAAACATGAAGTGCGTTTACCACACGGCACGATTCGTCACATTGGTGACTACGATGTTGTTGTTCACCTGCACAGCGATGTCAACGCAACGATTTCAGTGAAAATCGCGCCTGAAGCTTAATTCTTAAGCGGACATTTGCACTTAGACCTCTGAAGTTTTTAAAACCTCAGAGGTCTCTTTATATTTACTCCCGCCTTTATTATGCGTGTTCTTTATTCCGCTGTTTTTTATCTTATTATTCCCTTTGTGCTATTGCGCCTATACTGGCGCGGCTTTAAAACGCCTCATCATCGTCTGCGCTGGAATGAGCGTTTTGCGCTTTATAATCAAAAATATCCACAAGGTGTTATCTGGTTTCACGCCGTATCCGTCGGTGAAGTTGAAGCACTGTTCGCGCTAGTCAAACAGATGCAAATCCTGCATTCAGACACGCCGATACTCATCACTACCATGACACCGACAGGTTCAGCGCGTGTTAAAGCTGTGCTGGGTGAATCGGTTGCCCATGTCTATGTACCTTATGATTTGCCCGATGCGGTGTCTCGTTTTATGCGGTGCTTTAAGCCTAAGCTAGCGGTGATGATAGAAACCGAAATCTGGCCTAATCTGTTTGCATATTGCGGCAAAAATAATATTCCACTCTATATCGTCAATGCGCGTATCGCGGCAAAATCAGTGGCTAATTATCAAAAAATGTCCGC
>DFWO01000063.1:2858-4300 GCA_002380945.1 Methylococcaceae bacterium UBA4132
TTTATTGCCATCGGTGGCATTAAAGACAAAGTGAAAAATCTGGGCAATATCAAGTTTGATGTCGAAATTTCCCAAGACACGATTGACCAAGGCTTGCGTTTAAAAGCCGATTTATTCAAAGACCGTTTTGTGTGGCTGATTGCCAGTACCCATAAAGACGAAGAAGCGATTTTTTTGGAACTTTACCCCATTATCAAAGCAAAAATTCCTGAATTATTATTAGTGATAGTGCCACGCCATCAACAGCGTTTTGCGGATGTAAAAAAGCTGTGTGAAGCGCAATTCAATACTGTGATGCGTACGTCTAACACAAAGGTAACTGACCAAACAGATGTTTATGTTGTCGATAGTATTGGCGAATTAAAAATGTTTTATGCCGCCGCTGATATTGCCTTTGTCGGTGGCAGTATGGTTGCCGCTGGTGGACATAATATTCTCGAAGCCGCTGCCGTTGGTGTGCCTGTTTTGTTTGGTCCTTATATGCACAACTTCAAAGAAATAGCCGATGGCGTATTAAAACAGCAAGCCGCCATTCAATGCCAAACCACAGAAGACGTGGTACAAGCGGTGTTTGATTTGTACCAACAATCCGATTATCGCGCAGAATTGTGTGCCAGAGGTAAAGCCTTTATTCAGAATAATCAGGGAACAGTAGACAGAATCTGTCAGATACTCGATTTTGCCTAAATGAACGCTTTTATTATATTCACCCGTTTTTCGACTTTTAAATTTGCACTAAGTGTTCAACATGAAAAGGCTACTGTCCGAGAGAACAATTTAAAAACACGCCAATCGTATGCAAGTAACTTGCCGATAAAGCGATTAGCAATATACTCAAAGTCACTCATGTTAACTTTTTTGCCTTGATTTATTTGTTGGCAATGGTATTTATCAGCATGTCCTTAAAATGACCATTTTTCGTTTTTCCATCAGTTTCATTGGCATAATAATCAGATAGTGTTCCTTACTATCCCTATGTACCAGATTAACCATTCCTATCTCTCGTACTAGTAAGCCAGCTAACGCTGTCGCTTAACCAACTCATCGAGTTTGAATATTGCTTGTTTTGCATGCTATCATTAATACGTTAAAGCGCATTTGCGCGAAATCTATATCGTGGCACGTTTAGGCGTTGATGAGTTTGTCATTCTGATAGAGGATGTCCGTCAATATGAAAACCTTGCTCATATTGCCGAGTCAATTATTTACAGGCTAAGCCAAGCATTTACGTTATGCCAATGTGCTTAAAGCCAGTATCGACATTGTTATTCATCCGCAGCATCGCGACAATGTAAAAGCACTGATGGATAACGCCGACGATGCCCTTAAAGACCAGGGACACGGCTATTTTGTTTATTTTCCATCATAAGGTTAAAACCACCAGTTTCCAGCCGGTTAGCTTTAGCTGATAAAGTGACATATTTTGAGAGGTGTCATGGATT
>DFWO01000064.1:0-22990 GCA_002380945.1 Methylococcaceae bacterium UBA4132
CGTCAATGCGTAACTTCTATAAATTTATTAATCGGTTAGAATAAATAATAAAGCAATTATTAAACCGTTTTGCCGTTGTTGATTTACACCATAAAACCCATTACAAAAGGTTCATTTCAACCTTAATAAGGTAAACCATAAATGTAACTTATTGAAACATATCTTCTTAAATTTATGGCATATCTATTGCTGTAAATCATATCTTATGTAAATTTCAGTCAATGTTATTCTTCATTGCATCATAAAATACTTTGCTAAGTGCTGATAACTTATGAGGTTATAGTAAGTCCTAAAAAGCTATCATGTTGTCAATTTTTAACTGCAAAAGATAAATTCAGCAAATTACTATTTCCCATTAAAACAGCTTGACATACAGTTAATTATGTTTAAAACGATAAATGATATGTTAGATGATCGAGATGAGCGGCAGTTGTTCGTTTTTCTGGCAGTTTATTTAGCGGCTTGGACGCTATTGGCAGCCATGTTGCCCTTGTCTATGGACTTGGACAGTGTTGAACAGGTGGTGTGGTCGCAAACAGCACAGTGGGGTTACTATAAACACCCGCCCCTGCCGTCTTTGTTATTACATAGTTTAAATAGTTTGTTCGGTCATCCTTCTATGGGTTTGACGGCATTTGCTGCACAAGGCGGTAATGTTGTCGCATTAATTTATGTGTGGTTATTGGCTAAACAAATATTGCCGCGCCAGTTGGCGATTGTTGCTGTTCTTATTACCTCATTGATTGCTTATCATAACTTTAGAGCCATCGTATTTAATCACAACACCGTGTCGTTACCGTTTACTGCCGCCATTTTGTATTATTTTTACCGTGCAGTACGTCAACCTGAACGGCTGTTGATGTGGCTATTATTGGGTGTTGCAGGCGGCTTGGCGATGCTCACTAAGTACAGTGCGGTGTTGGTGTTAGCCAGTTGTTTTATTTATGTGTTGTGGCAACGGCTGTGGACAAATCCGCAGGTTCTGTGGGGCTTGTTGTTGAGTGTATTGGTGTTTGGTGTGGTGTTTTCGCCGAATATAGTCTGGTTGATTAATCACGATTGGTTGCCGTTTACTTACCTAGATAAACAATTGACCACTTCAGGCGGACGTTTAAAACTACTGGGCAATTTTTTTGCCAATCAAGGCATTCGTTGGTGGTACACCTTGCTGGCGGTTGGGTTGTTAGCCAAGATTAGTCCGCGCAACCTGACGACAGTTGAGCCATCTAGTGGCAATGATGACCGCCGTTTCTTGCTTATCATGCAGTTTACACCGTTAATTTTAGCGATGTTGCCGCTGTTGTTTAATGGCAATTCGTTAAATAGTAATTGGGTCAGTGCGTTTTTCTTGCCTTCAGGTATTTTGCTGGTGCATTGTTTTTTTCGTTACTATGATGAAACGCAACTGCTCAAAAATACTCGTCGTTTGGTATGGCTGATACAGCTGATTATTTTGCTGGTGTTTTTTACAGGGGCAGTCATTTATCCAGCGATGCAAGGACGTGCGGCTCGCACTAACTTTCCTAGTCAACAATTGGCAGAGCAAGTGTCAACACTATGGCATGAACATCAACAACAACCATTAACCATAGTGATTGCCGATAATTGGTTGGGTGGTAATGTATTGCTACATACGCGTCCCGAACCGACGTTGTTAATTGATAACGATAGTGTTATTTCACCGTGGGTTAATCATCAAGATGTGGCAAATTGTGGCGCGTTGGTATTAACCACAGTCGCTGATAAAGCATTGCCTATTTATGCCGATGTATTCGAGCAAGCATCGGCAACGGGTATATTTTCATTAACGTGGGGGCGACCACCACGCGGTGCGGTGGTGGATTATGCGTGGGCTATTTTGTCACCTGAAGCCAATGCCGCACCTTGCCGATTTAACGAGATACACCGTGCTGATTAAGTTTATCGTCTTTGCATCAGTAGGTGTGATTGGTACAACCGCACATTATTTGTTGCTGTATCAACTGGTTGAAAGTTACGCGGTCAATGCGGTGACTGCTTCAGGCTATGGGGCAATTGCGGGGTTAATCGTCAACTATGGCTTGAATTACATTATTACCTTTAACAGCCAGCAATCACATCTTCGCGCATTTCCTAAGTTTGCCGTCATTGCAAGTATGGGTTTTGGTTTGAATATGGGGCTGATGACGCTATTGACCGCGCAATTTTATTATCTTTACGCGCAGATTTTAACGACCTTGCTGGTGTTAATCTGGAATTTTTTAGGCAATAGCCTGTGGACTTTTAAACTGGAAAGTAAATGACTGCGCCCATTCAGTTAATTATTAATGCCGATGATTACGGTTATTTTCCCTGTGTCAGTCGTGGCATCATCGAAGCCGCTCAGGCGGGCGCATTGACTGCGGCGGGTATTTTGGCAAATCACCCCGACTTAAGCACGCAACTTGACTGCTTGGATAGCGTTCCGCATTTGGATGTCGGCGTACATTTGAATTTAACCTTTAATCAACCGTTAACCAAGACCATGAGCGAAAAACTCGCCCGTAGTCATGGGCATTTCCCTAACGCCTATCTAATGAGTGGGTTGATTCTGACGGGTAAGATTAGCTTAGCAACGGTGCGTGAGGAATGGTGCGCTCAAATCGAAGCCTGTCAGCATAAGAAATTAATGTTTTTAAATTCGCATGAGCATATACATATGCTACCCGTATTATTTCCACTGGTGCTGGAATTAGCACAAGCGTACAACATCCCTCATGTCCGCCTGACGCAAGCTGAATGGCTCGCACCTCTAACAGGCGCGGGGTTGATTCGGAATACCTTAATGCAAGCCATGCAAATATTGAATCAACGGCGACTTAACACGCCTACTCCGCTATTTTTAGGGCTAAGTCGAAGCGGAAAGCTTGATTATGATGCGCTCGCCCTCATGTTCTCAACACTGAAAGCAGGCAATAGTTACGAATTGATGTGTCATGTGGGGCATTTTGATGCGCGTGAAATTTCCGACCCACGCCTGATTGCTTATCATGATTGGGAAGCCGAATTGGCGTTATTACAAAGCTCGCAACTGCACGCGTTATACCAAAAATTCAACATTCAGTTGAGTCATTATCACTCTTTATCCGACTAAGAATTATGAATGTAGTTATTAAAACAAGCCCTGTCATTAGTGTCATTATTCCTGCGCATAATGAAAGCCAAGGTATAGAAAGATCTGTAAAACAAATCGTAGATATTTTAACGGCGTGTATTAATAATGCGTGGGAAATCATTGTGGTTGATGATGGCAGTTCCGATGACACTTACCAGAAAGTACGCGCTCTTTCTCAGCTTGACGCTAGAATCAAAGGCATTGCACTCAGTCGCAATTTTGGCAAAGAAAATGCGTTGCTGGCAGGCTTGGACTACGCGATGGGCTCAGCAATTATTACTTTGGATGCTGATTTGCAACATCCGCCTAGTTTTATTCCCGACATGATAGCTAAATGGCACGCGGGGGCAAAAATCGTTCATGCCGTTAAGCGTAGTCGTGAACAAGATTCAGCGTGGAAAAAGTTTGCCGCATCGTCCATTAATCACCTTATCTCAGGTCTAGGCGGTATCAATATAAAAAACTCGTCTGATTTTAAATTATTGGACAGAGAAATTGTTAACATCATTATTCACCAACTGCCTGAAAAACAGCGGTTTTTTCGTGGTTTAACCAGTTGGCTAGGCTTTACGGAAGACTATATTTATTTTGATGTTGCAGAGCGTGAAGGTGATAAAAGCAAATGGTCTTTTTGGGCATTACTGGAACTTGCTATCACTGCATTAACCTCTTTTACTGGGTTTCCACTGAGAATTATCACCTTTTTAGGGATGCTCACGTTGATATTAGGCTTTGGTGTTGCCAGTGATGCGCTGTGGTCTTTACTGCATCATCAAGCCGTTTCGGGGTATACCACTATTATTATTTGTCTGCTAATACTGGGCAGCTTTACTATGATTAGTTTAGGTATTATCGGCGAATACATTGCTAAAATTTATGATGAAGTGAAAGGCAGACCGCATTATTTAATTAGTGGTAGCGTGGGCATTGATGATGACTAAAAACACTTTTTGTCTTAAGTTAGATTAACTTAACGGTGGGTAAAGCCCTGTTGACTGTGGCATAATGGCAGGATTTTTTAATTACTATAATAAATAACTGAGGATAACTATGAGCTTCTTTATCTCTGACGCAGCCGCTGCTGCTGCCCCTGCCGCCCAAACACCTGGCATCGAAGGAATGTTGTTTCCAGTCGGTGTGTTGGCTTTTTTCTATTTTCTATTTTTGCGTCCACAATCTAAACGCGCCAAAGAAAAAAAGGACATGATTGCAGCCATCACTAAAGGCGCGGAAGTTGTTACCTCAGGCGGAATTTTGGGTAAAGTGGTTGATATGGATGATAATTTTGTCAAAATCGAAATTTGTGACAATACTTTTATTCAAGTTCAACGCCAAAGCATCGAAACCATGATGCCGAAAGGAACTTATAAAGCGATTACTAAAAAAGTCGTTAAGGCTTAATGTGATAACGCCGCATGACTGCGTTAAGGCGTGATTTAATTCTTGGAATAACATAATGCAAAATCATTTCCCACTTTGGAAAAATATCCTCGTACTGCTTATTTTTTTGGTCTCTCTTATTTATGCGTTGCCCAATTTATACGGCGATGACCCTTCGGTACAGGTCTCATCGGCGAATGCCTCTGTTAAATTGACCGATGAGCAAGCTAAGCAAATTGAAGCTGCTATCAAAACCACAGGCGCAACACCTAAAGCCTTTGAGTTTAAAGATAATCAAGTATTAGCTCGCTTTACTAATACCGATGAGCAAATGAAAGTTGCCGATAACTTAAGAGAGAATCTAGGTGACAATTACACCGTAGCGTTAAATCTTGCACCTACTACACCTAGCTGGTTACGCGCCTTAGGGGCGGATGCTATGTATTTAGGTTTAGACTTGCGTGGTGGGGTACATTTTCTACTTGAAGTGGATATGGATGCGGCAGTTAAGCAAGCAGAAGAGCGTTATGTAGACGATGTACGCTTGGCATTAAGAGCAGAAAAAGTACATTATCAATCGGTCGCTAAAGACAACGGCTACATCAAAGTCATTATGAAAACCGCTGATGAAAAAGCGGAAGTCTTGAAAGTGCTGAATAAAGATTTTCGTACCTTAGATATTACCGAGCCAGCTGCAGGCGAACAGGTTTGGTTAAAACTCAAAGACACAGAAATCAGAGAAATCAAAAAATTTGCCGTTGCGCAAAACATGACCACTTTGCGTAATCGAGTCAACGAATTAGGGGTTGCAGAACCTGTTATTCAGCAACAAGGCGAAAATCGCATTGTGATTCAATTGCCTGGTGTCCAAGATACTACACGCGCTAAAGAAATTTTAGGGACTACGGCCACACTGGAATACCGTCTAGTCGATATTGAACATGACGTACAACAAGCGGTTGCAGGACATGTTCCTGTGGGTAGCCGTTTGTATATGGGAAGAGATGGACAGCCCATTTTATTAGATAGACGTGTTATCGTGACGGGCGATCAAATTGTTGATGCTGCGTCTAACGTGGATGAAAACGGCAGACCCTCAGTGAGCGTGACGCTAAATGGTGTTGGTGCAACCAAAATGGGTAATTTCACCAAAGTCAGCGTTGGTAAACCGATGGCAGTTGTATTCATTGAATATAAAAATGAAACCAAAGTCGTTGACGGTGTAAAAGTCCGCCACAAAGAAAAAGTGGAAAAAGTCATTAACGTTGCCACTGTTCAAGGTGTATTCAGTAAACGCTTTCAAACGACTGGTTTAGATAGCCCACAAGAAGCGCGTAATCTAGCCCTATTATTAAGAGCAGGTGCATTAGCCGCACCTGTTGATATGGTCGAAGAACGTACCGTAGGACCTAGCTTAGGTCAGGATAATATCGACAAAGGGGTGTTGTCGTTTGTGGTTGGCTTTATGCTGGTCGTGTTGTTTATGATTATTTACTACCGACTCTGCGGCATATTTGCCAATGTTGCTTTGGCGTTTAACGTAGTAATTATTGTTGCCATTTTATCTATGTTGCAGGCAACCTTAACCTTGCCTGGTATTGCGGGGATTATTTTAACCGTAGGTATGTCTGTTGATGCTAACGTGTTAATTTTTGAACGGATTAAAGAAGAAATTCGTTTAGGCAATAGCCCGCAAGCCGCTATTTTTGTCGGTTTTGAAAAAGCCTTCGGTACAATTCTCGACTCCAATATCACAACTTTATTAGTCGCGGTTATGTTGTTTGCTTTTGGTACAGGCTCAGTCAAAGGCTTTGCCGTTACGCTGATTATCGGTCTTCTATCGTCTATGTTTACTGCCATTACGGGAACACGGATGATTATGAACTGGTTTTACGGCGATCGTCGCGTTGAAAAACTGTCGATTTAGGCGTGAAGACACGATTTATCGCGTCTCACTTTAACTTAGCAAACTAATGAATTAACAACATGAAAACAACCAACATAAATTTTATAGGTAATCGCAAAATTTTTCTGACGTTTTCGGCGATCTTGATGGTTATCTCAATCGTCTCGTTAGCAACACGCGGCTTACAGATGGGTATTGATTTTACGGGCGGCACATTGATTGAAGTCGGTTATCAGCAAGCCGCCGATTTAAACGTATTGCGCAACACCCTCGATGAAGTCGGCTTCTCAGATGCAATGGTGCAGAATTTTGGCACAACTAAAGACGTATTGATTCGCTTGAAACCACATGATGACATGGCAAATAAAGACATTAGTGCCAAAGTGGTGGATGCCATTAACAAAACCACTAAAGACCCCGCCACTGTGCGTCGTATCGAGTTTGTCGGTCCGCAAGTAGGTGATGACTTGGCAGAGGATGGTTTTTTAGCGTTACTGTATTCTACGATTGGTATTCTGATTTATGTCGCATGGCGATTTGAATGGAAATTTTCCGTGGGCGCAGTCATTGCAACTTTTCATGACGTAATCGTCACATTGGGCGTATTTTCGGTATTTGGCTTAGAATTTGATTTAACAGTATTAGCCGCCATTCTCGCACTGATTGGTTACTCATTGAATGATACCATCGTGGTTTATGACCGTATTCGCGAAAATTTCCACACGCTCAGAAAAACTTCTACCGAAGAAATTATGAATATTTCGGTCAATGTCACCTTAAGTCGTACTATCATGACTTCCTTTACCGTCTTTTTAGTATTGGTTTCGTTGTTCTTTTTAGGCGGCGAAGTGATACACAATTTTTCTATCGCCTTACTGTTTGGTGTAGTCTTCGGTACTTATTCGTCGATTTTTATCGCCAGTCCAATGGCGTTAATTTTAGGCATTAGCCCATCAGATTTAATCGTTCCTGTTAAAGAAGGCGCGGATTTAGATAATTTGCCGTAAAGAGGCGATGAATTGCGCCTCCTACACAGCGAGCATAAATCGGTTATAATCTTCAATTAATTTTATTAACTTTACTAAGAGTCTTACAACACAATGGCAATAGAACGTACTTTTTCAATCATTAAACCCGATGCAGTCGCTAAAAACGTTATCGGACAAATTTATAGCCGTTTTGAAGCTAACGGTTTGCAAATCGTAGCGGCAAAAATGTTACATTTGACCAAAGCGCAAGCAGAAGGTTTTTATGCTGAACACAGCGAACGTGGATTTTTTAACGACTTAATCGCATTTATGATTTCAGGTCCTGTGATGATGCAAGTGTTAGAAGGCGAAAACGCGGTATTAAAACACCGTGAAATTATGGGCGCGACTAATCCAAAAGACGCAGCAGCAGGCACTATCCGTGCTGATTTTGCTAACAGCATTGATGAAAATGCTGTACACGGTTCTGATGCGTTAGAAACCGCTGCCAGAGAAATTGCTTATTTTTTCTCAGCCGATGAAATCGTTGCAAGAACCCGCTAAGCCTAAACGGATTAATTTGCTCGATCTCGACAGAAAAGGCTTAGCCGCCTTTTTTGTCGGTTTAGGCGAAAAACCGTTTCGCGCGACGCAATTGATGAAATGGATTTATCAAGAAGACGTTCAAGATTTTGATGCGATGAGCAATTTAAGCAAGTCACTACGCGCGTATTTGACTGAAAATTGTGTTATCGAAACGCCTGAAATCGTCGTTGAGCAGATTGCCAGTGACGAAACGCGTAAATGGGTGATGCAAACCCATTGTGGTAATCGAGTAGAAACTGTCTTTATTCCCGAAGAAGGTCGTGGCACTTTATGTGTGTCTTCGCAAATCGGTTGCGCCTTAGCCTGTACTTTTTGTTCCACTGCTCAACAAGGTTTTAATCGCAATTTGACCACTGCTGAAATTATTGGTCAGGTGTTTGTGGCGCAAAAACGCCTTGGTACGACAGCTAAAATCACCAATGTGGTCATGATGGGCATGGGCGAACCACTGCTTAATTTTGATAATGTCGTGGCAGCGATGAATTTGATGATGGACGATTTTACTTATGGTCTGTCCAAACGCCGTGTCACTATCAGTACATCGGGTGTTGTACCTGCTATGTATCGTTTAACAGAAGTGTGTGATGTCAGTCTGGCTGTGTCATTACACGCAGTGCGTGATGAATTACGCGATGAGTTAGTTCCCATCAATAAAAAATATCCATTAAAAGAGTTAATGGAGGCTTGTCGTGCGAACGCTAAAATTGCACCACGCCGTACTGTCACCTTTGAATATGTGATGTTAGCAGGTGTCAATGATTCAATGGACGATGCTCGCGGCTTGATTAAGTTATTAAAAACCGTGCCTGCAAAAATTAATTTAATACCGTTTAATCCGTTTCCTCAGTCGTCTTATCGTTGCTCTAGCAAAGAGGTCATGAATCAGTTTAAAACCTTGTTAAATGATGCAGGAATAGTCACTACCATCAGAAAAACACGCGGCGAAGATATTGATGCAGCTTGTGGTCAGTTAGTCGGGCAAGTTGCCGATAAAAGCCGTAGACATCTTAAATTGACCACTGTGGGTTCAGAACGTGTGGCTTAAAAAACTTAACCGAATTTTTCTCTGTTTATTACCTAGCGCGTTAATTGCTTGTTCTACTGCATTGGAAAGGGAACAGGTTGATGCCACTGACATTCATTTACAGCTAGGTGTACGTTATTTAGGTCTTAATAATTTACCAGCGGCTAAAGAAAATTTGGAAGCCGCATTACAAAGTGATTCTGACAGTATCCCTGCTCATATCGCAATGGCTTTTTTGTATGAAAAGCTCAATAAATATGATGAGGCAAGAAATCAGTATGACTTTGCTTTAAATTTAGACCCTGACAACATCAGCCTACAAAATAATTTTGGACGGTTTTTGTGTGATCGGCGTGAGTTTGACAAAGGCATGGCATTATTGACCAAAGCCAGTAGTAATATGTTAAACGAATCGCCGTGGATGGCGTTAACCAATGCAGGACGTTGTCAAATGGCAATGGGTGATAAGCCAAAAGCGCAAAATTATTTTGAAAAAGCATTACAATCTAATGCCGATTACGCCCCCGCCTTATTGGAAATGCAACGGATTAGTTATCAAAATAGCGATTTTAAAGCTGCAAAAGACTATTCAGAACGGTATTTAGCGGTTGCAGGACAGTCGCCTGAATCGTTGTGGTTAGCGATACAAACAGAAGCCGCACTGGGTAATGACATGCTGGTAAAGGAATACACCGCTTTATTACTGGAGAAGTTTCCTTATTCAAATGAAGCAAAACAAATTAAATCGACACAACGGCCACAATGAGGCTGTAACACATTATGGCAAATAATATACAAGCAATTCGCGGAATGCACGATGTGCTACCCGATCAAACACCGCTTTGGCAAACCGCTGAAAAAATTATTCGTGACGTATTGAGTGGCTATGGCTATTCAGAAATTCGTCTACCTATTGTTGAAAAAACTGAACTGTTTAAACGTTCTATCGGTGAAGTGACTGATATAGTCGAAAAAGAAATGTACACCTTTGATGACCGCAATGGTGATTCTTTAACCTTGCGTCCTGAAGGTACTGCTGGTTGTTTACGCGCCTGTTTAGAACATGGTTTACTGCATAATCAAGTGCATCGTTTATGGTATTACGGTCCGATGTATCGCCATGAACGTCCACAAAAAGGACGCTATCGCCAATTTATTCAATTAGGTGTGGAAACCTATGGTATGTCCGCACCAGATATAGATGCTGAACTCATTTTATTGATGGATAGACTGTGGAAACGCTTAGGCATTCGTGACAAAGTGAGTTTACAGTTAAATTCATTAGGTACGATTGCTGAACGCTTAGTTTACCGTGATAGTTTAGTGAGCTATTTTCAACAACACTTAGATAAACTCGATGAAGACAGTTTACGGCGATTAAATACTAATCCATTACGCATTCTGGATACTAAAAATCCCGCTATGAAAGAAGTTGTTGCCAACGCGCCTGAATTAATGGCGTATTTAGGCGAAGAAAGTGTGCAGCATTTCAAAGCTATCACCACTGTCTTGGATAATATCGGTATCGGCTACGAGATCAACACGCGCTTGGTACGCGGTTTAGATTATTACAGCAAAACCGTATTTGAATGGGTTACGACTGAGTTAGGTTCACAAGGTACAGTGTGTGCAGGTGGTCGCTATGACGGTTTAATTGAACAACTAGGCGGTAAACCGAATCACGCAGTTGGTTTTGCAATGGGTATGGAACGCTTATTGGCGTTAATGGAAACCTTAAATATCCCCGTAGCATCGACCGTTGATGTGTATCTCATTCGAGTCGGCGAACAAGCCGAACAACAAGGCACTTATTTTGCCGAAGCTATTAGAAATCAAATAGATGGCATAAAATTACAAGTGGATTGTGTCGGTGGTAGCTTTAAAAGCCAATTCAAAAAAGCCGATAAAAGTGGTGCGACTTACGCACTGATTTTAGGTGATGATGAAGTGAGTCGTGGTGAAGTTAGCATTAAAGCCTTACGCGATGCACAACAAGAACAGCAAGTATTATCTCAGGCTGCCGCAATTGAATTTTTGCAAGCCCGCGTATGTCGCTAATAGCTAGAACAATATTCACGAAAGACATAAAAAGCACGAAAAAACCAAATAATATTTTCGTGTTTTTCGTGGACTTTTAAGACTATTACAAATCAACAAGAGAAACCGTAGTGGAAATTTTAGATACAACAGAAGAAGAACGTCTTGAAGCGGCGCAGAAATGGTGGAAAGAAAATGGTCAGTCTACAATCATCGGCGTTGTGCTAGGTATTGCTTTGATTTTAGGTTGGCAGTATTGGCAAGAGTATAAGCACACTCAAGCGGAGCAGGCCTCTGCTATTTATACCGACTTATTGAAAGCCGTTGAAACTAACAGCAAAGACAACGTAGAAAAATTAGCAGAGCAACTGCAAAACGAATTTCCTAAAACTGATTACGCATTGTATGGCGGCTTATATCAAGCGCAGTTAAAAGTTCAACAAAATGATGTAGCGACAGCAAAACAAATTCTGAGCAAAATTGGCGAAAACTCCAACAGAGAATTAAGTAATATCGCCAAAATTCGCTTGGTTCGTTTAATGTTGGCGAATAAAGAATATGAACAAGGATTAGAGTTAATTAACAAAATTGACCCTGCAAGTTCAGCAAATTTTTCCAGTAGTTATGATGAATTGGTGGGTGATTTATATGTTGCCTTAAACCGTTTGGATCAAGCGCGTACGTCTTATCAAAACGCCTTGCGTAATGGTTCTAAATCACCTTTATTACAACTGAAAATTGATGATTTGACCGCACCTGAGCGGGTGGAAGCAAAAAAATAATGCGCAAAATTACCCTGTTACTACTGCTTTGTTTAGCATTGGTGGGCTGTTCCGCAGTCGATACCGCCAAAGAATCTATGGCTGGTATTTTCGACTATTTTAGCGGGGGTGAAGATAATGCCGCACCGCCTACACCACTGGTCGAATATCACCCAGAACTCGATGCGCAAGTGCTTTGGAAAGAAAGTATTGGTGTTGGTGCCGATGGGCAAACCTTGAAATTAATGCCAGCTATTGGTGCAGGTAAAGTCATCGCTGCTGACAGAGAAGGCGTAGTACAGGCAAGGGATGCAAGAACAGGAAACTTGCTTTGGGAAGTGGAGACAGAAAATCCTTTTTCAGCAGGTCCTGCTTTAGCGGCTGGTCGAATTATTTTGGGTTCTAGCAAAGCTAAAGTGGTTGCTCTCAATAGTGAAAATGGCGAACAGCTTTGGGAAAATACTGTTTCCAGCGAAGTGCTTGCTGTTCCTGTGATTGCTAGAGGTACTGTCATTATACGCACCACAGCAGGTGAAGTGGTTGCACTGGACGAGAAAACAGGTAGACGCTTGTGGAGTTACGAACACAGCGTTCCTGCGTTAAGCATACGAGGGACAGGTATGCCATTGGTAATTAAAGATCACGTTATTATTGGTTATGACAATGGTAAATTAGTCGCACTAGAGCTAAAAAATGGCAAATACGTCTGGGAAGCCACTATTGCCATGCCTAAAGGACGTTCTGAAATTGAACGGCTAGTTGATTTAGATGTTGATCCCATCGACATAGACGGCACGATTTATATTGCGGGTTATAACGGCGGTATCAGTGCGGTGTCTGCATCAGATGGCGAAGTATTGTGGCGCAACGAAAAAATTTCTTCGCACACAGGCTTAAGTTATGACACGCGTCATTTGTATCTCTCTGATTCAATTGGTCAGGTTTTACAAATAGAACAAAGCCGTGGTGCAGGATTGTGGACGCAAAAAGAATTAAGTCATCGCAAATTAACTGCTCCTGCACTATACCAAGATTATGTGGTCATCGGTGATTATGATGGATACGTCCATTGGCTCAGCACTCGCGATGGCAGACAGCTAGGGCGTGTACAGATTAGCGACACCTCTATTGATGTCAAACCCATTGTGGCTGATGGAATTGTTTATGTTTATGCAAAAGACGGCACGCTTGCCGCTTTAACCGCTCATTAAAAATTTATGTTACCTGTTATAGCCCTAGTCGGGAGACCTAATGTCGGTAAATCGACCTTATTCAATTATTTAACCCGCAGCCGTGAAGCACTGGTTGCCGATTACCCAGGTCTTACCCGTGACCGTCAATATGGACGCGTTAAACACGGCAATCGTCCGTGTTTAGTCGTTGATACAGGCGGTATCGCCGATGATGCAGAAGGCATCGACAGCGTATCGCGCAAACAAGTACAAATCGCCTTAGAAGAAGCTGATGTGGTTTTTTTCATGGTGGATGCGCGTGAAGGTTTAAATGCTTCCGATAAAGTCATTGCCGACACGTTAAGAAAACTCAACAAACCCATTATTCTTGTTACCAATAAAGTTGATGGTATTGATAGTACCATAGCCGCCGCTGATTTTTATTCCTTGGCACTAGGAGAACCCGTCCGTGTTGCCGCCTCACATGGCAGAGGCGTACCAGAATTATTAGAACGTGCCTATCAACTACTGCCGCCTGATAGCAAACAAGAAGTCGCGGAAGATAAAAACAAAGGCATAGCCATTGCTGTAGTGGGTCGCCCTAATGTCGGTAAATCCACGTTAGTCAATCGTTTATTGGGTGAAGAGCGCGTTATTGTATTTGATGAACCAGGTACCACCCGCGACAGCATTTATATTCCTTTCGAGCGTAACGGTAGACAATTCACTTTAATTGATACCGCTGGAATGCGTCGCCGTTCCAAAATCGCCGAAACCATCGAAAAATTCAGCGTCATCAAATCGCTACAAGCCATTGAAAAAGCCAATGTGGTGATTTATTTAATTGATGCCCGCGAAGGCATTACTGACCAAGACGCGCATTTATTAGGTTTAGTGTTAGAAGCGGGCAGACCGCTCATTATTGGTTTGAACAAATGGGATGGCTTAAGTAATACCCAAAAAGAAACCATAGAACGACATCTCGATTTCAAACTCACATTTTTAGATTTTGCTGAAAAACATCCTATCTCCGCACTGCATGGCAGTGGTGTAGGTAAATTATTTGATATGGTGTACAAACTGTACGACTCCACCATGATTGATATGTCCACGCCAGTCTTAACGCGGATACTCAAAGAAGCCACCACAGCGCATCAGCCACCGATAGTTAATACACGCCGTATTAAACTTAAATACGCTCATCAAGGCGGACGTAATCCACCGATTATTATCGTACATGGTGTGCAGACTGACGTACTGCCCCTGTCTTACAAGCGATATTTAATCAACTATTACCGTGAGAAGCTGGGCTTAGCGGGTACACCGATACGTATAGAATTTAAATCACCCGTCAATCCGTTTCATGGCACAACAAAACCTAAGCAAATAGACTGGTCGGTAGAAAAGAAAAAACGCATACAAGCACGCAACAAAACAAAACCCAGTAAATAAGGTAGGGTACGCATTGCGTACCTTTCACCAGTTCAGGTTTAACAAAATGGTGTGCAATGCACACCCTACACCCTCTGGAGATGCTTCTCATGACCACCATCACTTTTCAAGGCAAACCCCTACAAACCTCTGGCGAACTTCCTTTAGTGGGAACACAAGCCCCAGATTTCAGCCTAGTTAACGGCAAACTCGCCGATGTCAGTCTTGCCACTTACAAAGGCAAACGCAAAATCCTCAACATCGTACCCAGTCTCGATACGCCAACCTGCGCCGCCTCAACACTTAAATTCAACGAAAAAGCCGCGCATCTTCATGACACCGTGGTATTAGTCATTTCCGCTGATTTGCCGTTTGCCCAATGCCGTTTTTGCAGCAACGAAAGCCTGCATCATGTCATTCCCTTATCAACTTTCCGTTCCAGTTTTGCCGATGATTACGGCGTAAAACTGGTCGATTCAATATTAGCTGGATTAACAGCTCGTGCGGTAGTCGTCATTGATGAGAAAGACCGAGTGATTTATACCGAATTAGTCAAAGAGCTGTCTGACGAACCAGACTACAAAAGCGCGTTAGCCGCATTAACGGATTTACACCAGTAGAGTAGGCTGTTGCGTACCTTAATAACCGCCAAATAAACGAGGAATCAGCAATACGAGTGGCATGGTTTGCACACTTCCTTCCATGCCCGCGCTCACCTTGTAAGACGTGAATGGTCACAGCGGTTTGGTTGTCGTCAGCAGTTGAGAACACTTGGTGCGTGTTGGTTGGAATGGTGGTGGTTTTCTCAATCAATTTAGTCATTACGCGCCTAAGGTTTCGATACCTAATGACAGCGGAATAACGTCTAATAACAGTACGTCTTTAACATCACCCGCCAATACGCCCGCTTGAATTGCCGCGCCTAAGGCAACCGCTTCATCTGGGTTTACGTCTTTGCGTGTAACCAGCATGCTGCGTGCGGTTTCTGTAAAAAATGGCTTAGTTCTCAATCATGTCGATGCCCGAAAAAGAAGAAGAGTTAGTAAAAATCATCAGCACACAACGCGGTTGTTTGCGTTCAGGTGGACGCGTGGAAATGGATAAAGCGGCAAAAATTTTATTAGCGGAATATCGCGCAGGGACAATAGGCAGAATCACACTGGAAACTCCTGTGATGATGGAGCAAGAATTAGTGGAATTAGAGGTTATTCGTGCAGAAAAAGCGGCGAAGAAACTGGCTAGAAAACAAAAGCAGCGCGGTGGGTAATTATAGTCGTTATCAGGACTATAGGATGTACCGACGAAGGAGGCGCATCGACATGAATGATGCGTTTCGTACCTCAGCGTATTCTATACGCGCATCTTATCGAATTTTAATTGATAATTTCAAGTATGATAAAGCTTTATCATTCTCACGATGAGGTTAATATGGAATCCGATAAACGCAACACTCCCAGAATAGCTGCTAAAGGCTTGAAAGCTAAGATTCTCATCACGCATTCTAACCGCTCCATTATGGTAGCCGATGTCAATCTATTGGACGTGAGCCGATCAGGAATTAAGTTCAGAATGAAAAAGCCGCTTGCAATAGATATAGGGACTAAAATACAACTAGAAATTATATTGCCCGATTCAGGTGTCCCCGTTATTTTGGATGCTGTGGTCGTGTATGAACAGTTTGAATCAGAGTTTGGTTTATATTATATAGACGTACGACCCGAAGACCCCTTGAGTGAGTTAATCAAGCAATGTGAAAATCGGCTGAGTTGGACTGAATAACTCGTAAGGCGGATTAGCGATTTCTCGTTCCCAAACTCCAATTTTGGAATGCCTATTGCCAAGCTCAGCTTGGTGTGTCCATGAACAAAACAGATTCATCTTTACACTTTTAAAAGTCAAGCAGAGCTTGAGGGTAGGCATTCCCAAGCCAGAGCTTGGGAACGAGACAACATCGCATGAGCTATTGAAAATAGTGTAATGCACATTAAATATTGTATTACTGCTATAATCAGCCAAATCTTAATACAATTGTATCTATTTTTAGTTATATGAGTAATCCTACTTTTATCTGGCAAGTTGAATCTCTAAGGTTCACCTTGTTTTATCAAATTGGTAAGCAACCAACCAATAATTTATTGAAGGAAATTACCAATGGGGAGCCTCACAACAAAATACAGCGACCTTTGGAGGGATTAACAGTTGAGGAGGGAATATGGAACGATAATTCGCTATCCGTATCATTTCGTCCTGATCGAATTGATATAATTCTTACTCCCCAACCCGCTATGATTCCCATTTTGCCAAGTCTAGGACTACTTGATGAAGTGATAGAAAAAATATCTAATATCTTAGACAAACTCTCATTCGATAACATAATACGCATTGCTTTCGGATTAGTTCTGCAACATCCAGAAAATGATCATGTCAGTGCTTATCAATCACTAGCAACTCTTTTAACTAATGTAAAAATAGATTCTGCTTCAAGTGATTTTCTTTATCAAATCAATAATCCAATTGAATCTAAAAATAATTCATCTGTTAGAATTAATCGCTTACAACGTTGGTCTGTCAGTCGAATAGAAATTTTTACCTTTGATAATTCAAATAATACAGAATTATTTGCAACTAGACTTGAATTAGATATAAACACTCATCCTACTAATTCATTAGTTGCTTTAGAAAATGTTCGTGATTTGATGAATGAACTTATCCAAGAAGCCAGTGTAATTGCAAAAGGATAAAGTTATGCTTAATTCATTAACAAATACGATAAATAACAGTTCTTCACATATTAATTTTCTTAATGAATCACATCATTTAATTTATCTCAAAAAAGATGATGGGAACTTAACAAAAGTTATCCCTTTCTGGATAAAAACTCCATATCGTATTGATGATTCTTCTTCTACTTTGGAGAAATCTTCTGTTTCTTCTGATTATCATCCTTTAATAAGAAATACAGAAGAAACTAAACAAATTGATATTCATTATTCTATCAACTTGCAAGCTCAAAACTACTTAAATAACCTTTATTCTTTAAAAGTTTCCGACGCTGAACTATTAGGTTATTTGTTTGAAGAAATAGAAAAATCGTTTGCAAAACATGATTTGTTATTTGTTGATGCTGTACTAGCTAATTTTGACCCAACTCGAACAAAAACAATTATATCAACTGGATTATTACGAGTAACATCTAGGGCTAAGAAAAAACTAAATTCATGGATGCCATGTGCTGCACATATCAATAATTACTTAAATTCTTGTGGAGAAAATAGCAAACGTCTTTTACGTGGATTAATTAAATTTGATAATGCAATCACAATTTCCTCATCAACCATATCCTAACATTTCTTCTTATATAGCAATTGCTATTACAGGCGATAATAATCAACGACATATTGGAGTTTTATTTAGAAAAGATAAAAATAATCCGCCAAAATTATTGCATCTTGCATTTCATTCAAGATTGCAATGTGATGAACCTATTGAATATGCTAGTAAGTTTTTTTGGCTGCATTGTCCGAGTTTGAGCGAAGACGAACAGTTACAGTTAGCTGTATGGTTTGAAACTATTTTTGCTGTAAATGGAAGTAATATTCCCTATGGACTTGCATATAGTTCATCTGGATATTTTGATCAAAATGGAAAGTTTATTCAAACAAATGAAAATATAGGTTTAACTTGCGCTACATTTGTAATGGCTCTTTTTGAAGATTTTGACCTTCCAATTATTGATACAGAATCATGGATGTCTCGTGATGATGATAAAAAATGGCAGAAGAAGATTATCGAGTGTATGGAGAAAGATATGAAGAAATATCCACACTTATATTCCAATACACATATAGAAACCCAAATATCAAACATTGGTGTTGCGGTCAGGTTTAGACCTGAAGAAGTTGCTGTATCAGCAAATATATTTGAAGATGGACTTATTACATTTCAACAAGCTGAACCCCTTGGGAAAAAACTATTGGAGCAAATGGGCATAATATGAGGTTAAACCACGATTTCTTTGTCAATTAAAAAAGGCGAAACTTTTGTTTCGCCTTTTTTGGTTTTAAATCAAAGAAGTTTTATTTCTTCACTTCTTCAAAATCCGCATCAATCACGCCGTCATCTTCTGGCGCGTGGCTAGAACCTGCATGATGGGCATGAGCTTCACCGCCTTCTTCGCCGCCTTTTTGTGCATAAACGCGTTCAGCTAGTTTGCCTGACAGTTCAGTTAAATCATTGGTTTTGGCTTCGATAAGTTCTTTATCATCACCTTTAATGGCTTCTTTCAGTGCGTCAATCGCGTGTTCAATACTGGTTTTTTCATCCGCGCCGACTTGATCGCCTAGTTCTTTCAACGATTTTTCAGTGGCATGGATCATGCCGTCAGCATGGTTACGCGCGTGGACTAATTCAGTCAATTTACGGTCTTCTTCCGCGTGTGCTTCGGCATCTTTAATCATGCGTTCAACTTCATCATCCGATAAACCACTTGATGCTTTGATGACGATAGATTGTTTTTTGCCTGTCGCTTTGTCTTTTGCTGATACGTTTAAAATACCGTTCGCGTCGATGTCAAAAGACACTTCGATTTGTGGCACGCCGCGTGAAGCTGGTGGAATGTCCGCTAAGTCAAAACGACCGAGTGATTTATTAGCCGCCGCTTTTTCGCGCTCACCTTGTAAGACGTGAATAGTCACAGCGGTTTGGTTATCGTCTGCGGTTGAGAACACTTGATGCGCGTTGGTTGGAATGGTGGTGTTTTTCTCAATCAATTTAGTCATCACGCCGCCTAAGGTTTCGATACCTAATGACAGAGGAATAACGTCTAACAACAATACGTCTTTCACATCACCCGCTAATACGCCCGCTTGAATCGCTGCACCTAAGGCAACTGCTTCGTCTGGGTTTACGTCTTTGCGTGGTTCTTTGCCAAAAATGTTTTTTACCATTTCTTGGACTTTCGGCATTCTTGTTTGACCGCCGACTAAAATTACGTCGTTGATTTCAGAAGCCGATACGCCTGCATCTTTCAACGCCATTAAACAAGGGGCTTTGGTGCGTTCAATTAATTCATCAACCAATGATTCTAATTTGGCGCGAGTTAATTTAACGTTTAAATGTTTTGGGCCTGAGGCATCGGCAGTGATGTACGGTAAGTTAACATCGGTTTGTTGGCTAGATGACAATTCGATTTTGGCTTTTTCTGCCGCTTCTTTTAAGCGTTGCAGAGCCAATGGATCGTTGTGTACGTCTACGCCTGTGTCTTTTTTAAATTCTTCCGCCAAATATTCGATAACGCGTGAGTCGAAATCTTCACCACCTAAGAAAGTATCACCGTTGGTCGATAATACTTCAAATTGATGCTCGCCTTCGATTTCAGCAATTTCAATGATTGAGATGTCGAATGTACCGCCGCCTAAGTCATACACCGCGATTTTGGTATCGCCTTTGGGTTTGTCCATACCGAACGCTAACGCAGAAGCCGTTGGTTCGTTAATAATACGTTTAACTTCTAAGCCAGCAATACGTCCAGCGTCTTTAGTGGCTTGACGTTGTGAGTCGTTAAAATACGCAGGTACGGTAATAACCGCTTCGGTGACTTCTTCACCTAAATAGGCTTCGGCATCTTTTTTCAGTTTCATTAACACGCGAGCTGAAATTTCAGGTGCTGCCATTTTTTTGCCGTGGACATCGACCCACGCGTCGCCATTTTCGGCTTCGACGATTTTATAAGGTACCATTTTGATGTCTTTTTGGACGACATCATCTTTAAAACGACGACCGATTAAACGTTTAATCGCGAATAAGGTGTTTTTAGGGTTAGTGACCGCTTGACGTTTAGCAGATTGTCCCACCAACACTTCATCATCACTGCTGAATGCAATGATAGACGGTGTAGTGCGCGCGCCTTCGCTGTTTTCGATGACTTTTGCTACGCCGTTTTCTAACACTGCCACGCACGAGTTAGTCGTTCCTAAATCTATGCCAATTATTTTAGCCATTATTATTGTTCCTATTGAATGTGTAAAAGTTGTTGCTTATGTGGGGGCTGTTTTTTGTGATTCAAGGCTTAGTCAGCGGCTTTTGCAACCACAACCATTGCAGGACGCAATAAGCGTCCGTTCAGAGTGTAGCCTTTTTGAAACACAGCAACTACGGTGTTAGGCTCTGCGCCTTCAACGACTTGCATAGTCATGGCTTGATGCAGTTCGGCATTAAACGGTTGCCCCATTGGGTCTATGGTGACAATATTGTATTTAGAAAATACCGATTCAAATTGTTTGATGGTCAGTTCACTGCCTTCACGAAATTTTCTAACTTCTTCGCTGTCGCCTGTGGCGGCTTGCAAGCCTAAAACTAAGCTATCTAAAACCACTAATAATTCTTTAGCAAAGCCAGTTAAAGCGAATTTATGCGCATCTTCTAAATCTTTTTGGGTACGACGTTTGAGATTTTCCATTTCTGCGGCGGTGCGTACGGCTTTATCCCAGTTAGCTTGCGCTTCTTTTTTGGCTTCTTCTAATTCTTGTTTTAGCTCGGCTATGGTGTATTCGTGTTCGCCAACTTCCGTGTGTGCTGAGGGGTCTTCGGTGGTGCTTTCTTCGATGAGGGTCTCTAAATTTTCTGGTTCTGTACTCATGCTGACTGCCTGTTGTTATTGTTTGATTGAAATGTTGGGGATTCATAGCTCACCCAACCTACGATTAGGTATTTTTACAATGGGGGTGGTGATTTTGGATTCAAGGCTACGCCCAATAATTTTGCTGTCACATCGACAAAGGGAATGATTTTCTGATACGCCATGCGCGTAGGACCAATCACACCTAATACGCCAACCACTTCATCGCTAATCGAATAAGAAGAGGTGACTAAGCTACACTGGTCAAAGGCTTGATAACCTGATTCTTTGCCGATAAAAATCTGTACGCCTTCGGCTTTCATGCAGTGATCAAGTAGATGGATTACGCCTTGTTTTTGGCTAAAGGCTTCAAACAAGGTTTTCAAATGTTCTCTATCGGCTAACTCTGAAAAACCCATTAAATTAGTTTCGCCTGTCAATACATAATCATCTTTTTCAGAATGTTGATTAAAGGTGAGTTGTGCCATATTGATTGCATCGAGCATACCTTGATTCATGCGTTCTTGCGCGTCTTGCAGTTCTTTAAATACCGCTTCGCGTACTGCAACCAAACTACGCCCACAATAAATGGCATTGAGATAATTCGCCGCTTGCTGTAACTCAGCCGCACTAAAGACTTTGTTGGTATGAATGATTTTGTTATGCACTTCCTGTTCATTAGTGACAAAAATCACTAATACGCGAGTGTTGGATAACGGTAAAAATTCAATATGGCGTAAACAGACTAATTCTCGACGCGGCAGTGTTACCACACCCGCCATTTGGGTTAAATCCGCCAGCAAGCGCGATGCCGCACCTATCACATCATGATTATCTTCGGCTGATAAACCTTGATGTAGTCGGTTTAATTCTTGTGAATCCAAGGCTTTAACGGTCAATAAATTATCGACAAATAAGCGATAACCGCTCACAGTCGGTACACGCCCTGCTGAGGTATGTGGCGATTGAATAAAGCCTTGCTGCTCTAAATCTGCCATGACATTGCGAATAGTAGCAGGACTTAAATTTGAATCAGTTGCTAATACTTTTGAGCCAACGGGCTGACCGTCACTGATATACCGCTCAACCAATTTTTTTAATAATTGCAGTGACCTGTCACTTAAAGCGTGCCTATTACCCACATTAACCTCTAAAACCAAATCAACACCTTAAAACGCGGGCTTATGCTCTAACGCATCGTAACGGGCAATGCTAGACATGATTTCTTCACAGGCTTCATCTATGCCAACCCAACCTTCTACTTTCACCCATTTACCTTCTTCTAGGTCTTTATAATGTTCAAAGAAATGAGAAATCTTAGCTAAACGACCTTCAGAAATATTTTGATAGGTTTCTATGCGGTCAAAAGCTGAGGTTAATTTTTTGACGGGTACAGCTAACACCTTATTATCAGTTCCAGCTTCATCAATCATTTTTAACATACCGATAGGACGACAACGCACTACACAACCGCCTAATACGGGATCGGGTGTCATGACTAATACATCAACAGGATCGCCATCACCTGACAGAGTGCGGGGCAGATAACCGTAATTAGTTGGATATTGCATCGCTGTTCCCATAAAACGATCCACCGTCAACGCACCCGTGTCTTTATCCATTTCATATTTCACAGGATAACTAAAAGCAGGTATTTCAATGATGACATTAATATCCATCGGCACGGCAATTCCAGGCGTAACGTTTATTTGTGGCATAACAATCTCTTTAGTGAATGATAAAATAACGGCATTATAACAGTTGTTAGTTGCTCGACCTGAGAGGAATACCCGCTATGCAAGGATACACCGAAAAAATGCGTACCCAACTGAGCAACCCTGTTCAGTATCAATTACTGTTAAATGACCACAGTATCGACTTAAACCCCTACCTAGGTAAACGTATTAGCCTACGTTTTACGGGCAATATCGCCTGTGTGCATTGCCACAAACCCAT
>DFWO01000064.1:23256-51136 GCA_002380945.1 Methylococcaceae bacterium UBA4132
GATATGTGCATCATGAAACCCGAAACCTGCCACTATCACCTAGGTACTTGTCGAGAACCAGCATGGGGCGAAAAATTCTGTTTTCAACCTCATATTGTCTATCTTGCCAACTCCAGTAGCATTAAAGTGGGCATTACCAGACAATCGCAAATTCCTACCCGTTGGATAGATCAAGGCGCGGTGCAAGCATTACCGATATTTAAAGTCGGTTCTCGTTATATGGCAGGTTTGATTGAAGTGGTACTGGCTAAACACGTTAGCGATAAAACCAGTTGGCAAAAAATGCTCAAAAGCCAACCTGAAGCGATTGATTTATACGCACAACGTGATTCATTGCTAGCAGAATGTGCAGCAGAACTGGCAGAGATTCGCCAACAGTTCGCGCCCGCCATGATGGAATTACTGCCTGATGAAAAAGTGGTCGAGATACAATTCCCAATACATCATTACCCCGACAAATTAAAGTCATTCAACTTTGACAAAACGCCTGAAGTGTCAGGGATTTTGCAAGGCATCAAAGGGCAGTATTTATTACTGGATACGGGTGTGTTGAATATCCGTAAATTTGGGGGCTATGAGTTGGAGTTTGTGGCGGAAGCATAAATAAGTAGGCACACGTTATATTAAGCGGCTATTGCAACAATCAGGCGTACAAACCGAGGGTTGTACTCTGAATAGACTACTAAAACGCTTCACCTAACAACAGACCCAACTCACTGTGATGCAACAGCTTGGTAAACGGGACTAAGACGGATTCTTTGCCGTGACTAAACACTAATACGGGGGTGCTGGTGTGTGTGCCTGTTGCCCACACAACTTGTTGCTGCATGGCTACGGCTTGGGCTAATAAATTTTGCCGATTGTCTTTTTGGTACGGAAAAAATGCACTATTGACGGGCATTTTTGGAACTTGTTTTTGCTCTAGCGTTTTATGTTCTGGTTGATAAAAAGGATTGTTTTCAGTGGCAAGAATGTTCTCTGCCTGTGTTTTGGTAATTTTAAATTCAGTGTAGCGATTGACTAACTCAAGCAATTTTTCAGGGGTTTGCTCAGCGACAGGCAGAGCATCAAAGTGTTTAAAAATCGCTTCATAGCTGAGTTGTTGGGTATATAGTTTATCCAACACCTCAGGATTGCCGAAGTTGAAATCAGGTTTGAACATGGCTTTATCGCCAAACGCATTCCCTGCTAAGTGGCGCGGTTTAGGCGTATTGTAGGCTGAATAACTAAAACCAAAACCGCCAGTTTCATGGTCAGCGGTAACGACTATCAAAGTATCAGGATGGCTATTCGCCCAATCTAACACTGCATTAAGCGTGTCATTAAATTTCAGCATTTCATGTAATAACAGCCCCGTATCATTACGATGTGCCGCCATATCAATTTGCCCACCTTCCACCATTAAAAAGAAACCTTCAGGACGTTTCGATAAAATCGTCAACGCCTGTTCAGTCATTTCTTTTAAGGTCGGTTGGGTACGATTAACCTCATCACGGTGTTTATTTTCCGTGATGCCATCTGCCATTAACGAATCAGCAAATAAGCCTAAGGTTTTACCTGTCGCTTGTTGTAATTGGGATTTATTGAACACCAATTGATAACCTTGCTGACTGGCAGTCGTAAGCAGATTTTTATCATCTTTACGCGCTGAACTGACGGTAAAACCCGCACCAACTTGAGCTTTGATTTGTTGATGAATCGGTGTTTTGTCGTCCTTAGTCGCTTCGGGCAAAAAATAACTTAAACCACCAGACAACATGACATCGGCATCGGTGCTTAATAAATCTTCAGCGATATTGGTTTCTAAACTGCGATGGGTTTGGTGTGCGGCAAACGCGGCGGGCGTGGCATGAGTGATACGCGTATCAGAAACCAGTCCAGTTGCTTTACCTAATCGTTTAGCTTTATCAATCAGCGTTGCTTGTCGATTGCCGTCTTTATCTACACCAATCATTTCTGAACCAGCCATTTTTCCTGTCGCTATCTGGGTAGCAGAGGCGGCGGAATCAACGACCAGTGCAGCATCAGGATGAGTCATCGACAACCCTAAACGCCCTTCATTCATCATGCGGTCAAATGCGGTGCGGTGAGTGGTTAACACCCCATGTGGTGCTTGCCGCGAATAGGATAATAACAAACCGATTTGCTGAGGTCCCATACCATCGCCAATCAGTAAAATAACATTTTTAGCTTTATGGGCGACCGCTTGCGGTGGGTTAGTTGGCACGCTACTACAGCTTGCTAGTGTTAGCAAAAGGCAAGCCGTTACGAAAGTTTGTTGCCAACTATGAGTGGATATTGTCATGTACTATGTTCCTTGAATAATTGGGCAATCAGTGTTTAGCGATATGTTGATAAAAAAAATATTTAATGATTTCCAGCAATAGCCAGCCTGTCACTAATGGACCAATAATCGCGTCGTAATAACCGACTAGATAGACGTATTCGGAATAAATATTGGTGATAAAAAAACTTTTGCTCATTTTGATTTGCCAAACCCAGCACGCATGACAGCCGATACACACGCCTAAACTGGTTTTAAACTGGGTTTTGATAATGCCTAAGAAAATCCCCACCATCACCAATGACAAAAACGAGGAATAAAAAACGGGGTTTAACACATTAGCAAATGCACCGCCTAATAGTTTAAATCCCGTCAAAAAATGCACATCTTGCGCTAGCACTACGGTGTTGTTATCTAAGAAATGCAGGGAGGCGTAATAAATCGCACTGAGCACAACCGCTAAGGCAATAGGTAGCTTGCGACTTAAACCCGTAATCAATATGCCGCGAAATAACGGTTCTTCAATCAGCGAAATGATGAACGCCATTAACAAAGAGAAGCCAAGTTTTGAAAGTACCGAACTCACTGTCCACAATTGACTGCTATCAAACACATTAATCTTCAATGCCGATAACACGAAAAAAATCGGCAGTAGCGTCAATAAACCTAAAACTAAGCCTTGTAATACCTGTTTAAAAAAGACAGGACGCGTGGCAAAACCCAGTTCTGTTTTGTCGATATTAAGTATTTTCATGGTTGGAAAAATACTCAAAATCAACAACAGTTGCGTGGATTTACTGACAATTTTTTGAAATGGCACAACATCGCCTACGCCTTTAATGATAAAAAACGCCAGCACACAAGACACGCAAATAGCCGCCAATAACAACAACAACGGTACGAGCGCGTAAAAAATACACCGCACACTGTATTGCCCTAACTGCAAAATACGCATATTACTAACCATTACCAAAATCACCCCACAACATCTGCACAGCGGCTAAAGCTGCCAATGAGGCGGTTTCTGTTCTTAAAATACGGTTGCCTAACCGCACAGGAATAAAGCCTGCTGCAATTGCCAACTCACGCTCACTATTCGCAAAACCACCTTCTGGACCTGCCAGTAAAGTGACTTGCCCTTCAATGGGTTTTAACGCCGCTAACGTGGTTTCGGCATACGGATCAAGAAACACTTTCAAACCGTGCTGATGAGTTAGCCAGTCTGATAACTGCGTTATCTCGGTGAATTCGGGTAGCAGGGTTCTACCGCTTTGTTCAGCGGCGTGTTGGGCGATTTTTTGCCAATGCGTTAAGCGTTGGGATTTTTTTTCGTCTTTAAACTGCACCACACAGCGTTCCGTTAATAATGGTGTGATGTGATTCACACCCAGTTCCACTGATTTCTGCACTGATAAATCCATTCTATCGCCGCGTGAAATGCCCAAACCAAACGTGATGTGTAGCGGCGATTCCACGCTACGGTCATGCCATTGTTCAGGCAAAATACATACGGTTTTTCGGCTTACTTCAAGCACCGTGCTGAGATATTCGCCGCCTTGCCCATTGAACAACATCAACTTTGCATCTTTTTTAAGCCGCAACACGGTACGGACATAATGGGCATTGTCATCATCCAGTTCAATGGCTTGGTTTATGGTTAACGGGATGGGGGTGTAGAGTCTGGAAATTCTCATATTAATTTTTATCTAATCTCGCCATTTTTTATGCAGTTCAATAACCCTAGGGTAATGTGTTCCAGCTCCAAATTTATCTTCATATTCCCTAATGGTGGAAGCTATGTATTCACGGTAGCTTGTTTTCATTTCATCTTCGGGAAATTGTCCCTTTAGAATAGAAGCAGCCAATCGCTCTACTGCATTAAGGTAACTTTCTTTCGCTTCATTAAAAGTCGCCTCATGCTTTGCTGGCTCGCTGGAAGAAGCTAATTTTTGTGATATTTCACTGAAGCGATGGCGACGGGCATTCATATCTTGCTCGAACGAAAGTAAGGCGTTCCATTTTGCGCTTTCAAGCTGTTGAGCTATTTTACGTAATGTCCAGAACGCAACACAGCCAGCTAAAAAAGCCACTACCAACCCGCCCAAGTAAACGTAGTAAGTGTTAGTTGCGATTTGAAGAGACTGAGTTTCATACTCTGTCATTTTTTATCTTCCTTTGGTTTTACAGCGGGTTGATTTTCTTTTTGTGTTTTTAATGCTTGTTCTGCTTGGCGTGTAAGTGCATGTAACGCAGTACAATCTCCATTTACCTCTATACGTTTTTCCTTAATAGAAAATGGGTTTGCTAAATTGTCTTTGCCTTTATTAATGAACATTTAAACCTTCTTAAAAAATCGGATAGTGGTTAGTAGTTTTATATTAATGGACTAGAATCACATAATGCTATCAATTTGGCAAACTACTCTTTAACCGCGTGCTGTATGCCTTGCCATGCCACCTCAGCCAGTAATATCAGCTCATCCTCAGTGATAATATACGGCGGCATAAAATAAATGACATTGCCTAATGGACGCAATAATACGCCTTTGGACAGCGCGTATTGATAGACTTTTACACCACGGCGTTCTTGCCACGGATACGGCTCACGCGTGTGTTTGTTTTTCACCAATTCAATTGCCAGTATCATGCCTGTTTGCCGCACTTCAGCAACATTGGGATGGTCATGAAACCGCGCGGCAACTTTCGCCATAGTTTGAGCTAATGAACGGTTTTTTTCGATAATGTCTTGTTGCTGGAAAATATCCAGCGTCGCAAGTCCTGCTCGACACGCCAATGCGTTGCCTGTGTAACTGTGTGAATGTAAAAATGCTTTTAGCGTAGCATAGTCAGCATAAAACGCTTGATATACTACATCGGTGGTTAATACCGCTGATAAGGGCAAATAACCGCCTGTTAAGCCTTTGGACAAACACATAAAATCAGGCGTTATCGCCGCTTGCTCACAGGCAAATAAAGTGCCTGTGCGTCCAAAACCGACCGCAATTTCATCAGCAATTAAATGTATTTGGTATTTATCACAGGCTTCGCGCAGTAATTTTAAATACACGGCATCGTACATACGCATACTACCTGCACATTGTACTAACGGTTCAATAATCACTGCACACACGCTATTCGCGTATTGCTGTAGCGTTTGTTCCATTAAGGCAAATTGGCGCGTGGAATAATCTTCGTATGATTCACCGCTTTCACGGTGATAACAATCAGGACTAGGTACGCTGATAACATCCATAAGTAAGGGCGCGTAAGTTTCTTTATAAAGCGGTACATTACCCACCGCTAGCGCACCTAAAGTTTCACCGTGATAACTGTTTTCTAACGTGATAAATTTAGTTTTCTCCGCCCTGCCCTGATTACGCCAGTAATGAAAACTCATTTTCAGTGCGACTTCCACCGCTGCCGAACCGTTATCGGCATAAAAACAGCGAGTTAAACCAATCGGCGTAACTTGAACCAATTTTTCTGCCAATTGAATGGCAGGTTCATGGCTGAAGCCTGCGAAAATCACCTGCTCTAAATTATCGAGCTGATTTTTTAATGCCGCATTGATATGAGGGTTGGCATGACCAAATAAATTGACCCACCATGAACTAATGGCATCGAGATAGCGATGACCATCAAAATCTTCTAGCCAAACCCCTTGTGCTTTTTTTATAGGAATCATCGGAAAAGTTTCATGATCCTGCATTTGCGTACAAGGATGCCACAATACCGAAAGATCACGCTGAGCAAGGGATTGGTTAGTCTTCATAGCATTCATCATTTACTTTAGTGGATGGGTGAGTACATAAGTAGCGATTGCTATAGTAGCCTGAATTGAATGACAATAAAAATACTCAAAGCCTAGTATGATGTGCGATTTTAAAAAACTCTCACAGTTCGTTACAAACAAACCCAGCCATTTTATAGCCCTGTTTTATCGTGATAAAAAAAATCCTTCACCGCCATGCAGGCGACTTTTTAGCAATCGGAGCAGGCGTGTTATACACCTTAGCCTTCGCGCCGTTTGATTACCCTTATTTAGCCATCGTCGCACTTATGTGCCTGTTTGTGTGTTGGCAACAGGTCACACCTAGACGTGCCTTAGTGCGCGGTTATTTGTTTGGTTTAGGGCAGTTTGGGCTAGGCGTATCATGGGTTTATGTCAGCATTCATGACTTTGGCAGGGCAGGTATTGCAAGTTCAAGCCTGATGACAGCCGCGTTTGCTGGTTTTTGGGCAGTGTTTCCTGCATTGGCAGGTTATGCGTGTGCCAAAATTACACGCTCTAACCGCGTGTTGTTCATGCCTATTATTTGGCTATTGATTGAATATTTGCGTGGCGATTGGGTACTGGATGGTTTTCCTTGGTTACTGGCGGGCTATTCACAATTAGACACCCCGTTATCAGGTTATATGCCTGTGCTGGGTGTGTATGGTACAGGGTTTATCGTGGCATTAAGCGCGTCGCTTATCTTGGTGTCATTAAACGATAAAAGCTGGCGTGTCGCTTTGCTATTACTGGTGTTATGGGCAGGTGGTGCTTATTTGCAAAAGCTATCATGGACTCACGCTATCGGTGCGCCGATTCGAGTCGCCTTAATTCAAGGCAATATCACGCAAGATAAAAAATGGCTACCCGAAAATAAACTCAACACCTTACGCTTGTATAAAACCCTGACTGAACAACACTGGGGAGTCAATGTGATTGTTTGGCCTGAAACGTCCATACCTGCTTATTTATCAGAGGTTGAAGAGCCATTTTTGATGCCTTTACATCAAGCCGCACAGCAATACCACACGGATTTAATCGTTAGCTTACCGATAAAAAACCAGAGTAGCAGCGAAAAATACAATGCGGTGATGACGCTAGGTAGTCATATTGCGGACTATCGTAAACAGCATTTATTGCCCTTTGGTGAAACCATGCCGTGGCAACCGTTATCAGGCTTTGTGTTAAAACAATTGGGTATTAAATTGGGCAACTTCAGCTCAGGTGGCAATCAACAGCCATTGTTAAACGCGGCTGGTTATCCCTTCATCACTTCGATTTGCTATGAAGATGTATTTGGTAAACTGGCTAGTCAAGGACTAGAACAGGCGGCGTATTTAGTTAATGTCACTAATGATGGTTGGTTTGGTAATTCCATCGAGCCACATCAGCACGTCCAAATGGCAAGAATGCGGGCATTGGAAACAGGGCGATTTTTGTTACGGTCAACCAATACAGGCTTAACAGCGATAGTCGCACCCAATGGCAAAATGACTCAGCAACTACCGTTATTTGAAGTGGGAGTATTGAATGGAGAAATAACACCAATGGGCGGCTTAACACCTTATGCACGAATAGGTGATAAGCCGATTATTGTTTTTCTGGTTGTTTTATTGCTAGTGTTATTAGGAATCCAAAAACGTATTTTTGGACTCCAACTTATTAGATTGAGTTAGGCGATAGCCGTAAACATCAATGATTACATTGCCGCTCTAGCGGTAGCAATCGCCGCTTTCACCGTCTCAGGTGCAGTACCGCCGATATGCTTACGCGCTGCAACTGAACCTTCCAAGGTCAAATAACTGAATACATCTTCGTTAATCAGCGCAGAAAAATTTTGCAATTCAGCCAGCGAAATTTCAGATAAATCACGCCCTGTTTCTATACCTAAACGCACTGCCAAACCGACCACTTCATGCGCATCACGAAACGCCATACCTTTACGCACTAAATAATCTGCCAAATCCGTCGCTGTGGCAAAACCGCGTTTAGCCGAGTTGTACATATTGTCTTTCTTGGCTTTGATGTGCGGAATCATATCGGCATAAGCGCGTAAACAATTAATCAGCGTATCAGCGGTATCAAACAACGGTTCTTTATCTTCCTGATTATCTTTGTTGTACGCTAAGGGTTGCGATTTCATGAGCATCAATAAACTCATCAAATGACCAGTTACGCGTCCTGATTTACCACGCACTAATTCAGGTACATCGGGATTTTTCTTTTGCGGCATGATGGATGAACCTGTGCAGAATGCGTCAGGCATATCAATAAAATCAAATTGTGCGCTAGACCACAAAATTAATTCTTCCGAAAAGCGCGATAAATGAATCATGATTAAACTCGCCACCGCCGTAAATTCAATGGCAAAATCTCTATCACTGACTGAATCTAAAGAGTTAGCCGAAGGACGCGAAAAGCCCAACAATTCCGCCGTTTTGTAACGGTCTATCGGGTAGCTAGTGCCTGCTAACGCCGCCGCGCCCAAGGGCATGACGTTAATGCGTTTCAAACAATCTTGCAGACGTTCCGCGTCACGGCACAGCATTTCAAACCAAGCCATCAAATGATGCCCAAAGGTAATGGGTTGAGCAACTTGTAAATGGGTGAAACCTGACATGATGGTATCGGCGTTCTGCTCTGCTAAATCTAAAATCGCGTGTTGTAAGCGAGTCAGTTGTGCGGAGATTTGTTGTACTTCATGACGCAAATATAAGCGTATGTCAGTCGCCACTTGGTCATTGCGCGAACGCCCTGTATGCAGTTTTTTCCCTGCAATACCAATCAAATCAGTCAGTCTGGCTTCGATGTTCATGTGGACATCTTCTTGCTTAATTGACCAAACAAACTCACCGCGTTCAATTTCACCTGCAATTTGTGTTAGACCGCGAATAATATCGTCCCGCTCAGCGTCAGTAAGAATACCGCAATACGCCAACATAGTGGCATGAGCAATTGAGCCTTGAATATCTTGCGCCGCCATGCGTTGGTCAAAATCCACCGAGGCAGTAAACACCTCAACAAAAGCATCGGTTGCCTCAGCAAATCGTGCGCTGGAAAGTTTGTCAGAATTAACGTTAGTCATGATAAATACTAATAGATTGGAAAACGCAAAATTATACCGTTAAATGGCGAGGGGTGGGTTTTTTGAGAGCAAAAGGAGACAGTGAAAAACTAGCGTGTCCAATGATGTGGGTATTTTATGAATCCAGTCATCGTATTTTGGCAACGTTAGAGGATATGGCGGCAATGCTGTCGTTAAATCGGGAAATTATCATTTCCAGAGAAATCACTAAACTCTTTGAAACAATTGTAAAAACCAGTTTAGAAAACGTGTTAGCCCTAGTTGCCAATGATGACAATATGCGTAAAGGCTCTTATGACTTTTATTTCTTATAAAAATACTCAGTAGAAAAATTTTTTTACTTGTGTTATTAGTTCACTAAAAATTTTTAATGCTAAACCTATCGTAAGGTAGGGACAGAAAGTTACGGGACCTGAACCTAGGAAAGCTGGACTGCCGAGTGTGACTATCGTTATGGTCACATCACGGGGTTCGGCTTTTTTTTTTCACAAAAATGAGTTTATACAACATTTAACAGAGTTTGACAGAGTAAGTTATTACCACTAATCAGGAGAATGGTCATGAAAGCAATCACGCAATCAAACCTCCCATATCAAATACGGAGGTCAGCAATAGTTGTAACCCTTGCGATCGCTGCAAGCGTTATGTTAACGAGTTTTACAAACCCAGTTCAAGCGCAAGAAGTATGTACCCCCCCCCAATGGTCTTACTCATTGGTGGCCAGCAGATGGTAACGCCAAAGATATCATTGGCGGTGATACCTATACTGGCACTACATTTGGTGGTACGACATTTGAACTTGGAAAAGCAGGGCAAGCTTTCAACTTTAATGGAAGCAATGCCTATGTGACTATACCGAATCAGAGTGATCTAAACTTTGGTACAAGTGATTTTACCGTAAGCCTATGGGTTAAGGCCCATTCTTGGAATGGTCCAGGTTGGTGGTATAGTTCAACTTTAATCGAGAAATGGTCCCAACCAGCAGGTGGTGGTAACGTTGCTTGGGGATGGAGTTTATCGTCGCGTGGTGACGGTCTGATTTTGTCCTACGGCGATGGTCGAACTGGCGGTCATCCAACTTCTTGTGCTGATACCTGTCTTATTTCTTTTTATCCCGTTCAACCTGGACAATCCGTTCCGTACCCGCAGCCTCCGGTTCCAGGAGTTTTTCCACCAACGGAAACTTGGTACCACATGGCAATAAAGCGTTCAGGGTCATCATTAAAAATATACCGAGACGGTGCTAACGTAGCCACCCAGACATACCCGTTCATATACAATCTTGATACTGCTCCATCTGGCTATGAATCTCTCCTGAAATTCGGAGCTAGAGGACTTGGGCAATATGCCAACCAAGAGTTCTTTAACGGAATGATTGATGAGGTTCAGATTTACAATCGCGCATTGTCGGACAACGAGATTGCCAGCATTACTAGTGCTTCTGGTAACTACTGCAAAGGAGGCGAAATTACAGTAGATGCTGGTCAAATTTTTCAATAAAGAGCTATCAACAATGTAATACGGAGGTATATGGTACGACCACTAATTCCGATAATACTCTTCTTCAATATAAGTGGGTCGATGGCACAACCATACTGCATGACTGGAGTCCTGTAGGAACAAATGGGGAAGCCACTCTTCCGCTATCATGTTCCTTGCTCACCCAAGGACCGCATACGCTAACACTGCAAGTGAGTAAAATGAGTGATCCTACGTCTATCGTATCTAGCGATATGACGCTAACGATTGATAACTCTCAACCAACCGTTGTACCAACAGGTCAAGGCACATATTCACTAGGCGAACATATAATCCTTGGCGGGCAGGTTGCGGACTACGATGGTGACTTAGTTGATTACAAATGGACTGAGGGCAATACCAACTATTGCAGTGGCGACATTAAAGCCCAGCCTCAGAATGTTCCTACCAACCTGCCAACCTGTGAGTTAAGTAACATAGGACTCGGAACACATACCTTTACGATCGAAGTAACCGATCATCAAACCCCCAGCGTAACGAGCAGTGTAGTAGCCACAGTTCAGGATACAAGTGCTCCCACTCTGGCACCCGTACCTAGCCAGTCCATTTTGTGGCCGCCTAACCACAAAATGGTAAACATTACGATCGACAGCAATGCGAATGACAATAGTGGAATAATGCCAACGCTAACTGTTGCTGTCACTAGTAACGAACCAGAAAATGGTTTAGGTGATGGTGATGTTGCACCAGACTGGACTACTCCAGTAATCAACCAACAAACTGGTATAATTAACCTATCGCTTCGTGCTGAGCGCAGTGGAAATGGTAATGGTCGTCAGTACACGGTAACCATTACAGCAACTGACAATTCTGGTAATGTGAGTTCGACATCCATTCCAATTGTCGTGCCAAAAGACAAAGCCACGAAATAAATTTTCGTGCGATCACGCTAACATCACCAAGTTATGTGTATTTGGTAGAGTCTCCAGATATTGAGACTCTACCTTTTCTCCCACAGCTATTTACTCGATACAAAGATTTTAGATTAAAGGATTTAATCCTAAAAGACTAACTCGATTTTGATACCGTTACCGAAGCAACTTAAGAAGAACCTACCACAAAATCAACCTAAATTAGAACGATGATTACCTCCCTTCGCCTTTAAGTTCCTACTCTGATTTTGATGATAAAGGGGAAAATATGGGCAGTGTCGAGCGATCATGAAGTTTTCGAATGGGCGCGTTCTTCAGTTGTATCGCTTAAACGATAGCTCATATAATCGGCAAGGTTGTTAAATTCATTTGCTGTATTTTGTTGAGGTGGACGAATTGCTACAACACGTTGTTACACTACTTTTCTTATACTGTGACTAAGCAATTCAGCGATACTGTACGCACTATATTAACCAACTCTAATAATAGACAAATATAATCATGTCTTTAAGTAAATCCATTTATTTTTCATAACGTCTTTTTACCCATGATAATTACTCTTCAAGAAAATTTTTTAACTTTCTTAAAATACTAAACTGGTCGAATTTACTATGCGTTTAATTCCTGTTATTGATTTAAAAGATGGCGTGGTGGTTCATGCTCAGCGTGGTCAAAGGTCTTCTTATCAACCGATTAACTCACCGTTAAGCCCTAGTGCTGATGTGTATGATGTCATAAACGCATTTTTACAGCTTGATGATTTTAGCGTCATCTATGTGGCAGATTTGAACGCCATTACGCAACAAGGCGATAATCAAGCTTTAATTCATGATGTACTAAAGCATTATCCATCGATTACCTTTTGGCTAGATGCGGGCTATTCATCACCTAGTTTGGCATTTGCAGGGCTGAGTAATTATCGACTTGTTTTAGGGAGTGAATGTTGTTCTGCTCAGCAAATGACGACCACAAAAAACGCCCTGTTATCATTAGATTTTTCTGCACATGATGAACCGTTAGGTGAAGCGCGTTTATTTTCTGATAGTACATTATGGTCTGAACAAGTCATTATTATGACGCTGGCGAGGGTTGGCAGTGATAGCGGAGTTGATATAGAAAAACTGCGTTTTTATCAACAAACCTATCCACACATAGCATTTATTGCCGCAGGTGGCGTGCGTCATATTAATGATTTGCAACAGCTTAAAGCCATTGGCATTAACAGTGCGTTAGTGGCGAGTGCCTTACATACAAAAGCGATAAGCAAAGCTGATATTACTAATCTGTAGGCAAAAAAATACCCCGACTAGCGGGGTATTTTTCAACGAACAGTATAAGGTGCATTAGCACCTCATCACTTATTCGTTGTTTACTGCGAATGGGTGTTTCGCTTCTTTTTTAGCTGCAACAACTTCAGCAGCAGTAGGAGTACCCGCTACAGCACGTTTTAGAGCTTCTTTAGTTGCTGCATAGTTGAATGATTCAATTTTTGCATCATCTTCAGCCAACCAGTGAATGAATACACCAACAGAGATGAATAAATCATCAGCTTCGTCAGCTGGGATTGTGCCGTCTTCTACACAATCAGCAACAGCCATAGCAACAGCGCGTTGTGCTGGACCAAACATTTGAACAGCTTGTTTAGAACCTTTGATAGTTACTTTGTTGAACAAAATAGTAGCAGGTTTAACTAACAAGTTAGGCGCAACAACCGCTAACAAAGTAGAGAAACCGTCTTTGTTGTTAGTTAAAGCGTTTGCAAATGCAGATTCAGCAGCTGAACCTCTTGGACCAATGATTAAGTCAATGTGAGCAATCTCGTTGCCTTCACCAACTAAAGATTCACCAACACACATTTTATTGATTTTCGCCATGCTCGTTTCCCCTATGAAGAAAAAATTGAAAAATTGTTGCTTATAAAAGCATCTAAAAACACGGTTAATACCGTTGTTACGGTCATATCTGCCGTAGTACCTGGATTGATACGCTGAGCTTTAAGCTCCTGATCGATACTATGCAATAATGGCATAAGCAAATCAGGATTTTCAGTATTAGATAATTCATTATTGAGTTGAATCATCCGACTGGCTACCATTTCAGTGTATTGATCACCGTATTTTCTTTCGATGTGACTATCAGGATAGTGACTTAACAAATCAGCGTAAACCGCGACTGCCGCCCAATGATGATTGCCCCACTTAAGAAGTGTGTGATTATACCTTAAAACCGCAAAATCGAAAATATCTTTATAATCCGTAAGGTACTGAAGCCCAATACGGTCTTTGCTACTAGCAAAGCTCATCGCTTCGGTTAAAGTCACTGATGCCGATGCTTTAACATCTTGTTCTGCCACGTCGCCTAAGCCTGCGGGAGCGGCTAACGCAATAGCTTTAAATACCCAATCAGCATCGGCTAGCGTGGTGTTTGCCAGCACTTGATGTAACGCTTGTCTGAGTGTCATGTCAGACTGACGACAATAATCAATCGCTTGAATTAACGGTGCGCACAATAAAATAATCCCTAAATTGGTATTACAACCCACCGCCTCACGGGTAGCTTTAACCGCATAAAATATTTTTTCACCCAAGCTGTAATCAGGATTGCACAACGCTGGCGCACTCACTTTAGCACTGAGACGAAAATCATCCACCGTCATATCATGCGCGGCAGAATAAATACTGACATTACCTGGTTTAAATGCCTGTAATTCAACTTCACAGGCGTGCTGGTACAATTGTTCAAGTGGATTCATAATGGTGAATAACTAAAAAGACCTTTCAGGTTTTTAAAACCTGAAAGGTCTGAACTTAAAGATAACGCTGAATTAAATCATCAACTAATAATTGAGCAATATTGACATCGCACGCACTTTCCAGCCCTTTCCACGCAGGAATACTATTGACCTCAATCACACTATAACGCCCGTCTTTATCCTGAATAATATCTACACCTGCATAATCCATACTTAACGCGGCAGTCGCTTTAATGGCTAACGCTGCCACCTCCGCGTTTAACTCAATAGACTCACAACTCGCACCCTGAGCAACATTATTCAACCACGACTTACCACGCCGTCGCATAGCGGCAACCGCCTGACCATTAATCACAAACACCCGCTTATCCGAAAAGCCAACGCCCGCACAATGCACAAAGCGTTGTAAGTAATACACGCCACCACTCGCCGTCAACCACAATAAATCCGTCATTTTTTCAATGCGCCGTATGCCTTCGCCTTGCGAACCAAACAATGGTTTACTGATTAACAAATGCCCTTGTTTTAATTCCGCTTCGGCAATCGCCAACGCGTCCTCCCGATTGCGTAACACCCAAGTGGGCGGCGTAGGCAGACCTGCGTGTTGCAATAAAAAGCTAGTCATCCCCTTATCCACACTGCGTTCTATCGCATGACCATCGTTATAAACGGGAATACCCATAATTTTCAACGCGTGCAGAAAATCCAAATACAACACCACCTCTTGCAACGAACCCCCAGCCACACCGCGCACAAACACCGCATCGGGTAACTGTTGCTCAAAGTGAGGGATAATAATCGGCAGGCTATCGGCTTGCATAGAAAAATGGCATTCCGTCAGCGAAACATACTCGCAATCATAACCGTGCTGAGCAAACGCCAGCCGTAACTGCTTACCATGCCACCCTGCATCATCGGTAAAAAGAGCAATTCGTTTACTCATAACTGTACGCCCAACTTTCGTAATAAAGGTAATAACACAAAATAAACCGTGATAGTGCTTGAACTAGACAAAATAAGACTCAGCCAAAAGCCTAAGCCTTGTTTCAGTAGCAAAGGAAAGGTTAAAAAGAACACCAATGACGGCAACACCAACCAAAAAATCTGCTGAGACAATTCGCCAATTTTATCAGTTTCCACGCCATCAAAGTGCATCCATAACATAGCTAACAACGAAGTCAACGGCAACGAAGCCACCAATGCCGCAAACCCGCTACTGCGTTTGGCAATTTCAGAAATGGTTACAATCAGCAGTGCGGAGACTAGGATTTTTAGGGCGTAATAGAACATGGCTTAACTAGGTTATGATTGGAGTGAGGGTCGAACTCCAACATTTACGGGTAGATGGTTGTTTTGTTGGGGTTTGCAAAGCTCACCCCAACCTACCGCACAATTTATAATAATTACATCGTTCCAACGCTCTAGCGTTGGAATGCAGTTGTGGACGCTCCAGCGTCTTCTTGCACTCCAATCACACAACGCTGGAGCGTGGGAACTATGCTTAATATCATCGGCACATCCTTGTACTGGTTTATTGCAAGACGGGGGCGTTGTAAACGTAATCGTTAGATTGCATAGGTAAGTGACAGGCAAAGCATTCTTTGCTTTTAGCTTCATCGTATATGGTTAAGTTATTGCCTTCCCACTTGGCAAAACCCCAACCGCCTGTTTTTTCATACTTTTTTTGATCTTTTACCATTGCTTCGGCTTTTTCTAAGGTGTCAGGCACGATGGCTTGTGGCCAATTGGCGTGGTTTTTTTCTTTCCAAACTACTTTGGTGATGATTGTGCCGTCTGGCCAAGGCTTGGTATTGCCTTTGCGTGCCGCGTCAATTGCGGTGTCATTGCCTAAAATAGCGCGGAGAGTTTGTTTGTCCAGTCGGTGTGAAATGGATAATAGCCGCCAGTTTTGATAATCACCATAAACGGGTTTATCAGGATTTATTTTAGCAGGCGTTTCTTCTGCGGATACCGCAAACGCTGAAACTAATAGTAATACACCTATTTTAAGTGCATGAGGTATTAAGGTTGATGTTTTCATAAGAACTCCAAGCGATTTTATCAATGTTATATAAAGGGTTGAGCTTGTCAGCCCAACAACATTTACATCTGTGTGTAAATGTTGAGGTGCGTATCTCACCCCAACCTACCGCACAATTTATAATAATTACGCACCGAAAGATAAATCTAACAGCCCAATAACGGTACGAAGCCCATCTTTCGCGATTGATGGGCTTCTTTCGTCAGTCTTTTTTATCGTGCTGAGCGATTAACACCTGAATATCATGTTCACAAGCACCACAACCAGTTGTCGCGCCTGTCTCGTAAGCTATTGCTTCCAAAGTATTGATCTCATTAGCCATCAACGCTTTAATTTTTGCCTCTGTTGTTCCAGTGCAATAACAAATAGGTGGTTCTTTGGGATTCGGACAATTTTCATTCATAACGTATCTCTGTTTATTTTTCTCACCCTACCCAACTACAATATTTTTCTAAAAATCATGCACCAAACGACAAATCTAACAGCGCGTTATCCAACTTCCCTGCACGGAAACTTTTGCCTGACTCAACAGCGGTGACAATAACGCTGGCAGGGCTGAATAACATGGCATCAATTTTGAAAAAATCGTATTCATATTGTTTGAAAATGTCGGCGAAGGGTTTGCCGTAATCTTTAGAGGTGGAACTGGGCAGATTTTTTGCCAATTCTTCTGCCGATTCATCACTGCCTTTGACAAATAAATGTACTTGCCCTGCAAATAAAATCGCATCGTTGGTGCGTCCCATTGCTTTGACAAAATTGGGGTGTGGAGGACAAATCGGCGCAGAGCCGCTGCCGTCAATAATATTCTCTAACGGAAAATGCAGGGCGTGGGCTTTGTGCATGGCGACTTCTAATACCCGTGCCACGACTTGTACACCACCTGCTAAACTGCTGGTGGGGGTGACGATGATGGTGAGTTTATCAGGGCTAACATTACACGCAGTGGCTACTTTTTCGATAATTTCCAGCGGTGGTAATTTGTCATTTTCGATGACTAATACCGTGCTGTCCGCGCTGTCACGGTAGGCAAGTTCTTTGTATAGTTCTTCAACAGGTTCAACTTCGCCATTTTTGACTTTGGTTGCCATCGCACGCGCAGGACCTGAACCGAGTGCGTAGTATTTTTCATGCGATAAACTCCAGCCTGCGTATTGACTGCCTAAACAACCTAAGACGGGGTTGCCTGTGTGGACGTTGACGGATAATGGCCAGTTGGCAGTGTAAGGGCTATGGCTAATTGAGACCGTTCCCATGCCGCCTAAACAAATTTCTGCAATGATGCGTCCTGCCTCCAAACCACCGATGGCGTTGATACCTGCATCAATGACAGTGCAGCCATTGGCTAATACTTCAACACCGAGACGTAATTTAGCGGCATTATCAAGCAAGTGTTTTACTAAAGGTTGAGTGAGTGTATTAACGCTGGCTGTGTGTTCCATGAGAATAAAGACCTTTTTTGATGGTGTGTTGTTTAATGTTTAATTCGATCAAGACCGCGGGGGCTTGGTTTTGGTGGGCAATGATACTGCAAATCGGTTGTCCTGTCTTACACATTGCCCCCGCTATCGGTAAATCCATCGCACCGTTCTCCCAACTATAGCCCTCTGGAATTCGTACAGTCTGGTCGGCATAAATGATTTGATACCCTGTATAACCAGACATCGGGGGCAGTGGTTCGTTTAATGTTATATCAGCGTTGATATGTCTGCGTAATAAATCAGCATCGTATAACTGCATACTGGCAGGGGGACGCGGATTGATTTCTAACACGGTGTTGTTGCCATCGGCATGAATAAAATCCAATGAATTTAAGCCTTGTAAGCCAAAGCTAGGAACGAGTTTTGTGAGCCAGTGGGTTATTTGTGCTTTGTGTGTAGCGGCTAACTCACAATGGTTGATAATGCCTGCAAAGATAAATTCTTCTTCATCGCTTAAGCGAGTTGTCCATTGGGTATTAAATCCGATGAGTTGCCAATGCTGTCCATCGGCAAGAAATAACACAGAATATTGTGAGCCAGCTTGATAGCGTTGCCAATATGAACTGGATGTACATAGTAAGTTTGTACTCCGAAAGTGCTGAATGCCAACACCACCCTGCCCTCGCATGGGTTTTATTAACCAATCTTGCGTATCCGTTGGCATGACAAAAGAGGTTTCAGGCGTGGGAATGTTTAGCTGATTTAGAACGCTAAAAAAATGGGCTTTATCGTGCAGTTTGCTAAAGGTTTCAGGCGAATTGCCCAGCACAGTAAAACGACTAGCAAGATAATGTAGGCTATCAGAATGCTGTTCAAAACCACTGCCATAAACAACTTGCGTGACTGGATAATGTTGAACAACATAATCTAGCGCGGGTGTTAAGCTGGCTATGGTTAAATCAGGTATTTGTTTAAAGTCTGCTGCGTAAGTTCGAGTATCAGTGTCAGCAAATAAATCAATGACTAACGGTAGCAAACCCGCGTTTTTTGCGGCTTGTGCCAACATACGCGCTGAATTGGCAATAATGAGCAGGTAGTAAGGTTTCAGACTAGCTAAGAATGCGTGTTACTGATTAATAAATGCTTAAGCACTTTGTTGACCTCTTCAATATCAAAATGATTTGGATTAAAGCCTTCACCAAACCACGTTAATTCGTCATCACTGTTAGTATTTTTAGCATTTTGTATCGCTTCTAGCATATCGGCATAGCCCCAAATTCCACCGCAACCCTCTGGTGGACAGGCTTGTTCGCCTTTTATACAGCGCGGTTGGTGAGCATAAACATCAGCAGGCAGAATTTTTTTCAGCTCAATGTGATGCGTCCAACTGTCACCAAGGTCATATTCGTAAACCATACTGGCTTTTTCTTTAGTGAGCAACTGTGACACAGTATATTGCTTTTCATTTCGGTCGTGGTTGTTACTACTATCATCGACACCCAAACCGTAGTCATTACGATTATTTGTGTGCGTATCTTCGTCCGTATAAAGCACTTTTTCGGCGATAAATTGATGTAAGTGACTATTTTCCCATCCCATCGTTGCTTGAATGACATAATGTAAAGCATCTAGCGTTAAATCACTAGGCACTAAAATATCACGCCATATCGGTGGCTTAGAATCTTTCAACGTCACTCTAAGATAATACACAGCGAGATGGGATGGTTCTGTAGCCATAATTTATCGCCTTGTGTTAATTAATAAACATCCCTGACATAACGTTTATGCTTTTTCAGTTGATTAACATAATCAATGGCTTGTTGTTCAGATAGTTTACCATGCTCAGCAATGACTTCTAACAAGGCTTTATCTACATCTTTTGCCATGTGATAGGCATCACCACAGACAAAGAAATAACCGCCCTGCTCTAACCATGCAAACAATTCTGCACCGTGTTCACGCATTTTGTCCTGCACATAGATTTTTTCCGCTTGGTCTCTGGAAAATGCTAAATCCAAACGGGTCAGCACACCATTGGCTTGTAATGCTTCTAATTCATCACGGTAGATAAAATCAGTTGCCGCATTACGGTCGCCGAAAAATAACCAGTTTTTACCTGTCGCGTTACGGTGTTGACGTTCTTGTAAAAACGCCCGAAATGGTGCGACACCTGTACCTGGTCCAACCATAATCATTGGCAAGCTGTTGTCATCAGGCACTCGAAACACTTTATTAGGGGTAAAGAAACAACGCACTTCTGTTTGCTCATTGACTAAATCAGCCAAAAACGTTGAGCAAACGCCTTTATGTTGACGACCATGACTGTCATAACGCACGCTAGCAACGGTTAAATGCACAGCTTCTGGGTGCATTTTTCCGCTAGACGAAATGGAATAGGCGCGGTGTTGCAATGGTTTAAGCAGGGCGATAAATTCGGCTGCCGCAAATTCACAACTTGGATTTTGTAGTAACAAATCCAGAATATCGCGTCCCCACAGATAGTTGGCTAACTGCTCTTTATCGCCTGTACTTAACAGACCATTCAGTTCTTGATTACCTGAACGTGTGGCAATTTCTTGGACTAATTCTTTGCTAGGTAATTTAATTTCAAACTGTGTGCGTAGTGCGTCGCTTAAGCTCATCGCCTCGCCATTAACAGGTTCAATCTCATCACCTGTGCAACCGATGGTGTTAATCATTGCCGCTACCAAATCAGGGCAGTTAGTCGGTACGACACACAAGGCATCGCCTGCTTCATAACTTAACTCTGAACCTGCGATAGACAGCTCATAATGACGGGTTTCTTTGGATGAATCGGCTGCGGTAAGTAAGCGGTTCACTAACAACTTGGCAGGAAACGGATTTTTGCGGTTGTATTGTGATTTAGCTGTGACCGATTCGGTATCAACTATCATAGTAGCCGCCGCATCTTTACTGCCTAACTGTGGAATAACCGAGCTAATCCAACTTTCTGCGGGAGCTTCAAACGCCACATCACAATCGACACGTTCATAAATACGCGTCGCCCCCAATTCTGCTAAACGATTATCCCAATCAATACCTGCCTTACAGAACAAGTCATAGCCTGTGTCACCCAAAGCTAATACGGAAAATTTCATATTAGGTAATTTTGGCATATCATCCGCACTCACTGCTTCCCAGAGCATTTGTGCATTATCAGGCATTTCGCCTTCACCGTAGGTGCTGGTCACAATCAACAAGGTGTCCATTGCCGCGAGAACATCGCTATCAATGGCATCCATGCTAGTCACGACAGGTTTTAAACCATGCGCTTTAGCGGCAGTTGCGGCATCATTTGCTACTGATTCAGCATTGCCTGTTTGGCTGCCATACAAGATGTGAATAATTTGCGCAGTCGTAGCATCCGCCGCGCCTGCGTTTTGCATAAGTTGTGAGCGCATCCCTGAAAAAAAACCGCCTAACCAAGCGCGTTGTGTTTCACTGTAGGGTGCATTATCGAGTAGTTCAGGTATTTTCATGATATTACTAACAGATGTGTGGTGTAGAAAGGCTTAAAACCAGCCTGTATTCATATAGGTGTAGATTGGGTTGAGTACAATACCCGATAAAAATAGGCGTGAAAGGTTGGGCTTCTTGACCAAAAGCCCAACTTAAACAATCAACAAGCCATTATCGTGGTAGTTCAGAACTACCCATTAAATATTCATCGACTGCACGCGCGGCTTGTCTGCCTTCGCGGATTGCCCAAACCACGAGCGATTGACCACGACGACCATCACCTGCGGCAAACACTTTATCCACTGAGGTGCGATATTGTTTGTCATTTGCTTTAATATGACCGCGTTCCAACTCAACCCCCAAGTCAATTAATAAACCTTCGTGGACGGGATTAGTAAAACCCATTGCCAAAAATACAATATCGGCTTCCAGCGTAAATTCGCTGTTAGGCTTGTTGCTCATTTTCCATTGCCCGCCTTCTTGCTTCCATTCCACTTCGACGGCATTAAGATGGGTAATTTTACCGTCTACGCCTGTTACGCTTTGGGTATTAACACTCCAATAACGTTGCTTAATGCCTTCTTGATGTGAAGAGGTAGTACGCAATTTATTGGGCCAGTTCGGCCAAGTGAGTAGCTTATTTTCTTTTTCAGGGGGCTGCGGCAAAATTTCCAGTTGTACAACAGAAGCCGCGCCTTGACGTATGGAGGTGCCGATACAATCCGAACCTGTATCACCGCCACCAATCACAACAACACGTTTACCTGTTGCCGTAATAGCGATGTCATCAGCAATAATATCCCCTGCATTGCGCTTGTTTTGTTGGCGTAAAAAGTCCATTGCAAAATAAACGCCTTCATAATCATTACGTCCTGCTACGTCTAAATCACGCGGCTTTTCTGCACCGACCGCTAACACAACCGCATCGTAAAGATTAAGCAGTTGTTGTGCTGAGATGTCTTTACCGATATGGCTATTGGGTCTAAAACGCACACCTTCTGCCTGCATTTGAGCAATACGGCGGTCGATTAACTGTTTTTCCATTTTAAAATCGGGAATACCGTAGCGCATTAAACCGCCGATACGATCATTTTTCTCATAGACCACCACTTCATGACCCGCTCGCGCCAATTGTTGAGCGCAAGCTAAACCCGCAGGTCCTGAACCAATCACTGCGACGCGTTTACCTGAACGTTGCATGGGAATTTGTGGCTTTACCCAACCCATTGCCCACGCTTTATCAATAATCGCGCATTCGATAGATTTAATGGTGACAGGCGTGTCTTGCAAATTCAAGGTACACGCCGCTTCACAAGGCGCGGGGCAAATACGTCCCGTAAATTCAGGGAAGTTATTCGTGCTATGCAGTATATCTAAGGCTTGCTTCCAGTCTTGGCGATACACTTCATCATTCCATTCGGGAATAATGTTATTAATCGGACAGCCTTGATGACAAAAAGGAATGCCGCAATCCATACATCTTGCTCCTTGAGCGGCGACTTCGTCATCACTAGGAGTCAATATAAATTCACGATAATGTTGAATACGCTCTTCGGGCGCGACATAGCTACGCTCAGTGCGTGGTAGTTCCATAAACCCAGTTGGTTTACCCATGATGTGTACCTTTTTCTTTAAAAAGGTGGGCAATGCCCACCCTACAAATGTTTATATCGTAGGGTGGGCATTGCCCACCCAAACACTTTATGCTGTCGCTGATGCTTGTACTGCATGAATTTTTTTCAGTGCTTCGCGGTAATCGACAGGCATTACTTTAACAAAAAGCGGTAAATAGAAGTGCCAATTAGCCAAAATATGATGCGCTCGCTCACTACCCGTGTAGTGTTTATGATTTTGAATCAAGTGTTTCAAGCGTCGTGCATCGTGACGAGTCATATCGGACATAATCTGAACTAACCCGTGCATTTCCAGATCGCCGCCTTGATGTGCGGTCGCTTCCAACGTTTCATCTTCGGCGAGAACAGGTTCAAGTTCAACCATCGCCATATTACACAGTTTATCAAAATCGCCTGCTTCATCTAACACATAAGCCACGCCACCTGACATACCCGCCGCAAAATTGCGTCCAGTTTTGCCAAGCACAACCACTACGCCGCCTGTCATGTATTCACAACCATGATCGCCTACGCCTTCAACAACGGCAACCGCGCCAGAATTACGCACTGCGAAACGTTCACCTGCTACACCACTAAAATAACATTCGCCGCTGATTGCACCGTATAACACGGTGTTACCAACGATAATATTTTCAGTAGAATTAATCGGGCAGTCTTTAGGTGAATAAATGGCAATCCGTCCGCCACTCATACCTTTACCGACATAATCGTTGCCTTCGCCTTCCAGCTCTATACTAATACCTTGTGCTAAGAACGCGCCGAAACTTTGTCCCGCCGTGCCTTTGGCATGAATGGCAATGGTGTCTTCAGGCAAACCTTTATGACCATAACGCTTAGCCACTTCACCCGATAACATCGCCCCGAAAGTCCGATTGACGTTACGAATCGGTGTATTAATCACCACCGTTTGTCCATTGTCCAGCGCAGGTTTAGCTTGTGCAATGAGTTCATGATCTAAAGCGTGTTCCAGACCATGGTCTTGTATTTCAGTTTGATAAATCGCTGTGTTTGCATCTACAACAGGTTTATAGAAAATGCGGCTAAAGTCTAAACCCTGCGTTTTCCAATGATTAATAGCATGGCGCATATCCAGCACATCGGAACGACCAATCAGCTCATTAAAGCTACGGAAACCCAGTTTTGCCATCCACTGACGCACATCTTCTGCGACCATGAAGAAATAATTAACAACGTGTTCAGGTTGCCCTGTAAAACGTTTGCGTAATTCAGGGTCTTGCGTCGCCACACCAACTGGGCAAGTATTTAGATGACATTTACGCATCATTAAACAGCCTGACACGATTAACGGCGCGGTGGCAAAACCAAATTCGTCCGCGCCTAATAACGCGCCGATAATGACATCACGACCTGTCCGCAAACCGCCATCGACTTGTACAGCAATCCGACCGCGCAATTTATTCAGCACTAGCGTTTGATGGGTTTCAGCCAGACCAATTTCCCACGGCAAACCCGCGTGTTTGATAGAAGTTAGCGGGCTTGCACCTGTACCGCCATCGTAACCAGAGATAGTGACATGATCGGCATGGGCTTTGGCAACACCCGCAGCAACTGTACCTACACCCACTTCTGATACCAGCTTCACGCTAATCCGCGCCTTGGGATTCACGTTTTTCAAGTCATGAATTAATTGCGCTAAATCTTCAATCGAATAAATATCATGATGTGGCGGAGGTGAAATTAAACCTACGCCTTGCGTTGAGTGACGCACTTTGGCAATCACGGCATCGACTTTATGACCAGGTAATTGACCGCCTTCACCTGGTTTTGCACCTTGTGAGATTTTAATTTGAATATCATCGGCATTCACCAAATATTCAGTGGTCACACCAAAACGTCCCGAAGCGACTTGTTTAATCGCTGAACGCATGGAATCACCATTCGGCAAAGTTTTAAAACGTTCGGGTAATTCACCGCCCTCGCCTGTATTGGATTTACCGCCGATACGGTTCATGGCAATCGCTAAGTTGGTGTGTGCTTCGTAAGAAATCGAACCAAATGACATAGCTCCCGTTGCAAAGCGTTTCACGATGCTTGCGGCTGATTCCACTTCGTCTAACGGCACAGGCGTTGTGGCTTCTTTGAATTTCATCAAGCCGCGCAAGGTTAGTAAGTTTTCGTTTTGATCGTCAATCAAGCGGCAAAACTCAGCATATTTTTCATAGCTGTTGCTACGGGTTGCGTGTTGTAGCGTGCTAATACTGGCAGGCGTCCAAGTATGGGCTTCACCGCGCAAACGAAACGCATATTCGCCGCCCACATCCAAAGCATTGCGATACAGTGGCGCGTTACCAAAGGCAATACGATGACGACGCATAGTTTCTTCGCTGATTTCAGCAAGACCCGCGCCTTCTGTGGTGCTAGTTGTGCCTGTAAAATACTGATCCAAAAACGGTTCAGCCAAACCAATTGCGTTAAAAATCTGTGCGCCACAATAAGATTGATAGGTTGAAATGCCCATTTTGGACATAACTTTCAACAAGCCTTTAGACGTAGCTTTGATATAGCGTTTATGCGCTTCATATTCAGATAACTGTATTTCTGCACAGAAACTAGACAGCGTATCCAAGGCTAAATAAGGGTTAATGGCTTCCGCGCCGTAAGCCGCTAATAAAGCGAAATGATGCACTTCACGCGCTTCGCCTGTTTCAACCACTAAACCAACTTTTGTGCGCAAGCCTTCATGCGTTAAATAATGATGTACTGCTGAGGTTGCCAATAAGGCTGGAATGGCAATATACGCCGCATCCATATTACTGTCAGACAACACTAAAATATTATTGCCATCTGCTACCGCCTGTTTTGCCGCAAGACACATTTTTTCCAGCGCGCTTTCCATACCACTTGCACCCAAATCAGCGGGGTAACACAAGGTAACAGTTTTGGTTTTAAACGCGCCGCCTGTGCGTGATTCGATACGGCGAATTTTTTCTAAATCTTGATTGCTTAAAATTGGTTGTTCAACTTCCAAGCGTTTATGCGTGCCGCCCTCATCCAAACCTAATAAATTAGGACGCGGACCAATGAATGACACCAACGACATCACTAATTCTTCACGAATTGGGTCTATCGCAGGGTTAGTGACTTGCGCAAAGCCTTGTTTGAAATAATCATACAATAAGCGTGAACGGTCTGATAATACTGCCAAGGCGGCATCAATACCCATAGAACTAATGGCTTCCTGCCCTGTTTGTGCCATCGGTTTTAAAATAAATTCAATATCTTCACGCGTATAGCCAAACGCTTGTTGACGACACAGCAACGTGTCATCGTCAGGAGCCATCGCTGATACTTCATGCGGCAGTTTAGCCAGTAAAATTTGGGTTTTATCCAACCACTCTTCATAAGGCTGACTGTTTGCTAAGTTAGCTTTCAGTTCCGCATCATCAATGATACGACCTTGTTCCGTGTCAATTAACAGCATTTTGCCAGGTTGCAAACGCCATTTTTTAATAATCTTGTGTTGAGGCACTTCCAGTACCCCCATTTCCGAAGCCATGATGACAAAATCATCATCGGTGACTAAATAACGAGCAGGACGTAAACCATTACGGTCTAAAGTCGCGCCAATTTGCCGTCCATCGGTAAAGGCAATTGCCGCAGGTCCATCCCAAGGTTCCATTAATGCCGCGTTATATTCATAAAACGCCCGCAATTTATCATCCATCAACACATTGCCAGCCCACGCTTCGGGAATCAAGAGCATCATGGCATGAGCCATTGAATAGCCACCCGCTACTAACAATTCTAGTGCGTTATCAAAACACGCAGAATCCGATTGCCCTTCGGCAATCAATGGCCATAATTTATGAATATCATCGCCCAATAATTTAGACGCAATCGAATGACGACGCGCCGCCATACCATTAACATTACCTCTCAGGGTATTGATTTCACCATTGTGAGCAATCAATCTGAAAGGATGCGCTAAATCCCATGTCGGGAAGGTATTAGTAGAAAAACGTTGATGCACCAATGCCAAGGCACTGTCGATACGCTCATCGCTCAGCTCTGGATAAAAGGTACCGACTTGATTTGCCAGCAACATACCTTTATAAACGATAGTGCGTGAAGATAACGAAGGAATATAAAAGAAGTGACCTTGTTCTAAGTTCAATTCACGAACCGCATTTTCGACTTGCTTACGAATCACAAACAGCTTACGTTCAAAGGCATTCTGATCGACACAATCTGCACCGCGAGCGACAAAAATCTGCCGTACCACAGGCTCAACCGACTTAACCGACTCGCCTAAGCCATCATTATTAACAGGCACATCACGCCAGCCCAATAACACCGCTTTTTCTTGCGCGATAATCTGCGTTAATAAAGCTTCGCAAATACTACGATTGGCAGTATCGCGTGGCAAAAACACCATACCGACCGCATAATCACCCTGTGCAGGCAAGGAAAAACCACACTCAGCACGCAAAAAGGTATCAGGGATTTGGATTAAAATACCCGCGCCATCCCCTGCTTTAGGATCAGCACCGACCGCGCCACGATGAGTTAAGTTAGTCAGTAACTGTAAACCTTGACGGACAATCGCATGGCTTTTTTGCCCTTTGATATGAACAATAAAGCCCACACCGCAGGCATCATGTTCATGACGAGGATCATACAAACCCTGTCTAGTTGGTAGCGTACTTTGATTCATTGATACCTCTAAAATCTATGTGTTAAGGGTCATCCTTCATGCCATATAAACCATTATTAAGCATCCATAACGATGCTTTTAAACAGCGTACAATTTGGCAAAACTGCCAAATTATACAGACGAAAATCAAGTGAGTCACTCAATTTTTTAGACGGGCTAGCTGGAAACACACGGGGGATAGTCACTTTGATTTATTTTCCATCATAAGGTTAAAACCACCAGCTTCCAGCCGGTTAGCTTTAGCTGATAAAATAATACGTTTTGAGAGGTGTCACGGATTACGGATATGGCAGCCATACGGGTTTTCAAATTGAGTACCACTTTGT
>DFWO01000028.1 GCA_002380945.1 Methylococcaceae bacterium UBA4132
AATCGGTGCTACACGCATAGCAAATAGGCTGGTTCTTGCATATGCTGTAAAGCCATTTAGATCAATGGCAATATCAATCTCTAGCTGTCTGGCTAAGTCCACGATTTGCTCGTCTGATTGTTGACTGACATCAATAAATTGATCAAACGCGGCTTCTAGCCTTAAACGCATTTCGTCTTTATCACTTGTTGGACTGAAAGAGAAAGCAATGACTTCAAACTGCGATCTGTCGTGGTGTTCAAACAATCCAGCCGTTAGGTGGGCGACAGGGTGAGGATTAAAATCCGATGAAAAATAGGCGATTCTAATTTTTGAATGTGAATGTTTTATAAGGGAGGGCAAGAGAAAATTAGGAGGATATTTTTCTTGTGCATAACAACACACCAATTTTTTTTGCAAAGCAGCAGATGAAGACAGTGACAGTACGGGAAAAGGTAAAGATATTTTTTCATCCTGTTCTATACAATTAACAAGTTTATTAACATTATTATCGAACTCATCCCAGTTACACAGATTCATTTTTATATGTAGCCAATAACCAAAGGCAAAATCCAAATCTGGCTTGATGGTGATTGCGCGTTCATAGCTAATAAAGGCATCGTCGAGGCGTTTAAATTCTTGTAGTACAGTGGCATAGCCGATTAGTGCTTCTGCATAGTCTGGCTGAATGGCTAAGGCACGTTCATAACTTGCGAGTGCTTGGTCATAACGTTTAAGGTCTATTAGTACATTACCAAGGTTATAAAGCGTTTCGGCAGAATCAGGCTCGATAGCCAATGCACAGTTATAGTTTATCAAGGCATCAGCCGATTGTTTGCAATCATGTAGCGCGTTGCCACGACAAATGAGAGCTTGAATAAAGTCTGGCTTAATCGCTAAGGCGCGGTCATAACTTATGATAGCTTCTTGTGAACGTTTGCAGGCTTGTAAGGTGTTACCATGATTATAAAAAGCTTCTGCGTAGTTGGGTCTTATTGCTAAGGCGTGATCATAACTGGCAAGGGCTTCGTCAAAACGTTTCAGGCTTTGAAGTACATTGCCACGATTGGAATGCGCTCTGGCATAGTCTGGTTGTACTGTTATCGCTCTATCATAGTTGGTCAGTGCTTCATCCAAACGGTGCAGGTCTTCTAATACATTGCCACGATTAATCAGTGCTTCAACATGATTAGGGTTAATGGCTAAGGCGTGGTCATAATTGACAAGAGCGTCCTCTAAGCAATTAAGGTTGTATAGTTCCATACCCTTATTCAAATAGACATCTACCTGTTCAGCGGTTTTTGGCTGCGCTGATGGCGGCTGAGTTGTATCAGTAGGAATGGTTGTCCGTGCCTGCTGGTTTTTTAGTGTATCTAAGCAAGCTAGTAACTCTGGGTGATTAGGCTGAGTTTTTAATAGTTGTTCATACAAAATTTTAGCAGCGGTGAGTTGTCCTTGTTGATGCAATTTTTGTGCGTGGGCAAAGGTATTCATCTCAGCTTGTGTTAAGGCATCAATTGTTTCTTGTGTATCTGTGGCTTTATTTTTTCGACGTTTGGTTAAAGCCATTATTCCAGCAGCTATTTGCGCGGGTTTTTGCACTATCTTAGCGAATAAACTTGGTTGTTTAGTGTGTTTAGGTGGTGTTTTTATTGTTGTTTTGCTCGGCATATTAACCGATGAAGAGTATTGCCCTAATGTCTGCGCCTGCACATAAATATAATCTGGAGCTAATCCTGCTTGATAACGTTCAAACATGGTTTGATAGGCAGACTCGATATGCTGGGTAAATAAAGCAGTATCAAATAACGGATAAGTCAGACGATTGTCAGCTAATTTTTGTTTAAGTGCTGCAAGTTGTTTAGGATGAGTAGCCAATTTTATAGCGAGTCTTTCATAGTCCGCTAGGCTGTTAGTAATAAGCTCTGGTAGACCGATAGCGTGCAGTAAACTTGCCGCCATTCTGCCTGAAAAAGTTTCACCTACACAGGTTAATACAGGCAATCCCGCCCATAACGCAGCACTGGCAGTTGCACCAGCATTATAAGGGGCAGTATCTAAAAATAAGTCAGCAACCCGATGGCGTGCCAAATGGTCGGCCATAGATAAGCGGTTGCCAAAAATCAATCGTTTAGCATCTATGCCTCGCATTTTTGCTGCATATCGTAAATTTTTTGCAGCGGCGGCATTGTCTTGTAGTAGCCATAAAACACTGCCCTTTACTTGGTTTAATATTCGCATCCAACTGTCAAATATCGTCGGAGTAATTTTGTAATTATTATTAAAACAACAAAATACAAAACCTTGTGTAGGCAAATTAAATTCCGCACGCGTAACAACTTTATCCGTAATGCGTAGCTTACTATCGTTGACCTGAAAGCTATGAGGTAAATACGCAATTTTTTCCGTGTAGTAGCATTGGTGTTCTTTGGGTATAAGTGTGGCATCAGCTAATAAATAGTCCATATAATCAACACTCATCGTACCTAGATAGCCCAAATAGCTTACTTGAATGGGGGCGACTCGCATGGCAAACAGATTAACTCTACATCCTTCAGTCAAACCATTTAAATCAATGGCAATATCAATCTCCATAGCTCTAGCTAATTGTACCACTTGTTCATCAGATTGCTGACTAACATCAATGAATCGGTCAAATGCCGCTTCCAACCTCAAACGCATTTCATCTTTACTGTTTGTTGGGCTGAAAGAGAAGGCAATCACTTCAAACCTTACTCTATTGTGGCGTTCAAACAATTCAGCAGTCAGATAGGCTACGGGGTGATGACGAAAATCCGATGAAAAATAAGCAATTTTGATTTTTTGATGTGTATGTTTTACTTGTGGTGGTAACAGTAAACGGCTCTGATATTTCGCTCGTACAAAAATGTCGGTCGCTTTTTTTTGTAAGGCAGGGGATGAAGAAATAACGTGGACGAAAAAGGGTATGGATGCTTTTTCACCCTGTTCTATGCTTACAGCAAGTGTGGTGAGATGATGTTCAAACTCCTGCCAATCACACACTGTCATTTTCATATACAGCCAAGTGCCGAATAGAAACTCATAATCAGGATTGATAGCAAGTGCTTGTTCATAGTTACTGAGTGCCTCATCAAAACGCTTAAAAGCGCGTAAAACATTACCACGATTATAAAGAGCATCAACATAGTCTGGATTAATACTTAATGCGTAATTATAGCTGACAAGTGCTTCATCTAAACGCTTTAGCCATTGTAACGCAGCACCTCGGTTAGAGTGTGCCTCAGCATGGTTTGGCTGAATAGCTAACGCTTGATCATAACTGATGATAGCCTGTTCAAACTGTTGGCGAGCTAGTAAATCATTACCTAAATTGTAGAGAGTATCAGCAGAAGTTGTATCGGGATACTTAATATTGGGTGGAATAACCTGTACAGATTGCACTTGAATTTTTTGCTGTAATTTGTTGTTACTGGCTGGTACATAAATATGTTCTGGAGCTAATCCTGCCTGATAACGATCAAACATAGTTTGATACGCTGACTCGATGTGCTGAGTAAATAACGCAGTATCAAATAGCGGATAAGTCAGACGGTTATCTGCTAATTTCTGTTTAAGTGTATCGAGTTGTTCAGGATGCGTGGCAAGTTGAATGGCTAATGCTTCGTAATCTGCGAAGCTGTGGGTAATCAGTTCAGGTAGACCAATGGCATGAAGCAAACTTGCCGCCATTCTGCCTGAAAACGTTTCCCCTAAATACGTTAATATGGGCAATCCTGTCCATAATGCTGCGCTAGCCGTTGCCCCCGCATTATAGGGGCTGGTATCTAAAAACAAATCGGCTAAGCGATGACGTGCTAAATATTCGGACATGGGTACCCGTTTGGTAAAAACCAATCGGTCAGCGTCTATACCATGCGCTGTTGCCATCAAGCGTAAGTTTTTTTCTGTACTGGCATGGTCTCCTAGTAACCACAAAACACTGCCCTTAACTTGATATAATATCCGCATCCAAATGGCAAAGATCGTAGGGGTGATTTTATAATTGTTATTAAAACAACAAAACACAAAAGTGTGTTCAGGCAAATTTAGTTCTGTACGAGTTAATATTTTATCTGCTATATGCAGCGTAGAGTCGTTGACTTGAAAGCTATGCGGTAAATAAGCAATTTTTTCTGTGTAGTAGGTTTGATGTTCTTCAGGTATCAGTGTTGAATCAGCTAGCAAATAATCTATGTAATCCGCCCCGATTGTTCCTAGATAGCCCAGATAACTCACTTGAATAGGAGCTGCTCGCATAGCAAAAATACCTGTTCTACACCCGTCAGTGTAGCCATTTAAATCAACGGCAATATCAAGTTCCAGTTCTCTTGCCAATTGTACTACCTGTTTATCTGATTGCTGGCTGACATCAATAAATTGATCAAATGAGGCTTCTAACCTTAAGCGCAGTTCATCTTTCTGGTTTGTAGAACGGAAAGAAAAAGCAATCACTTCAAACCGTGATCGATTATGACGCTCAAACAATTCAGCCGTTAGATAAGCAACGGGATGATGGTAAAAATCCGATGAAAAATAACCGATTCTAATTTTTTGGTGGGTAGTTTTTACAAGGGCGGGCAAAAGAAAAGCACTAGGATACTTTGCTTCAATAAGAATTTCTGCGGCTTTTTTCTGTAAAGTAGGTGATGGAGATATTGCTTGTACAGCAAAAGAACTGGATATTTTTTCACCCTGTTCTACGCCTTGTGTGAGTTTATGCAGATGTTTATCAAAATCACTCCAATCACACAGCTTCATTTTTAAAAACAGCAAAGCACCGAAGATAAACTCTAAGTCTGGCTTGATAGCGAGTGCGCGTTCATAGCTAATAACGGCCTCATCATAGCGGTTGAGTTCTTGCAACATGATAGCGCAACTACCCAGTGCTTCAGCAGATTCTGGGTTGATAGCCAAAATGCGTTCATAGTTAGCAAGTGCATCATCAAGACGGTTGAGACCGTGTAACGCAATACCACGACCAGAGAGTGCGGCGATAGAGTCTGGTTTAATGCTTAACGCATAGTCGAAGGAAATGATGGCTTCATCACAACGATTGAGTGCAACTAACGCATCGCCACGATTACAGTATACTTCAGCATTTTCAGGCTTAAGCACTAGGGCACGGTCATAACTAGCAACTGCTTCGTCAAAACGTTTGAAAATTTGTAGTATGTTTCCATAATCATAGTATGCGTCCGCATCATCAAATTTGATAGCTAGGAGATGTTCATAGTTGCTGAGTGCTTCATCAAAGCGTTTAAGTTCTCTTAATGCAATGCCACGATTAGTAAGCGTTTCGATATAGTCAGGTCTAATGTTTAATGCACGGTCAAAGCTAAAAATAGCTTTATCAAACTGTTTAAGTGCCAATAGTGAGTTGCCACGGTTATAATATGCTTCCGCGTAGTCTGGCACGATGACTAATGCATGATCATAACTGGTGATAGCCTCATCAAAACGTTTAAGTTCATGAAGTGCAAGACCGAGGTTTGAATGGGCAGCCGCGTTATCGGTGTTTATTGCAAGTGATTGAGTAATTAAATCCACTGCCTGTTGCGATTGCCCTAGCTGGTGAGCAAGCACACCTAAAAAATGTAGGGCATCAACGTGTTGGTGCTGTTCTTTTAATAATGCTTCATATAAAGTTTTCGCTTGTTTCAATTGCCCTTGTTGGTGTAATTGGAAGGCTTGTTGAAAGGTAGCTGTGCAAGTTGGCAGTAACCCATGTTGCTGAATAGACTGAAGGTCTTGGGCAGGCACATAAATATAATCAGGAGCTAGATTAGCTTGATAGCGGTCGAACATTGCTTGATAAGCGGCTTCGAGATGTTGAGTAAACAGGGGGGTATCAAACAGGGGGTAAGTCAGACGGTGTTCAGCTAGTTTTTGTTTGATAGCGGCTAGCCGTTCGGGATGCGTAGCAAGTTGAATTGCTAGTGCTTCATAATCCTCAATAGTGCTGGCAATTAGCTCTGGTAAACCAATAGCATAAAGCAAACTAGCTGCCATTCTGCCTGCAAAAGTGTCACCTAAATAAGTTAATACAGGTAGTCCAGCCCATAATGCCGCACTGGCGGTTGCACCTGCATTGTAAGGCTGAGTATCTAAAAATAAATCTGCAACACGATGGCGTGCTAAATACTCAGGCATAGGCAAGCGTTTAGCAAACACTAATCGGCTAACATCTATACCTCTGTTGGTTGCCTCCTTACGTAAGTTTTTTCCAGCGGTTTCATTATCTTCTAATAACCACAAAACGCTACCCTTAACTTGATGCAATATGCGCATCCAGCTATCAAATACTGTGGGAGTGATTTTATAATTATTATTAAAGCAACAAAACACAAAGCCTTGTTCGGGTAGACCCAGTTCTGCTCGGGTAAATATTTTATCCGCAATAGTTATTTTGCGGTCGTTGACTTGAAAGCTATGCGGTAAATAAGCAATTTTTTCCGTGTAGTAGGCTTGATGTTCAGTGGGTATCAAGGTTGAATCAGCCAGTAAATAGTCTATGTAATCCGCCCCCATTGTTCCTAGATAGCCTAGATAACTCACTTGAATCGGTGCTACACGCATAGCAAAAATACCTGTTCTACACCCATCAGTGCAGCCATTTAGATCAATGGCAATATCAATCTCTAGCTGTCTGGCTAAGTCCACGATTTGCTCGTCTGATTGTTGACTGACATCAATAAATTGATCAAACGCGGCTTCTAGCCTTAAACGCATATTCTCTTTATGATCGGTTTCATGGAAAGAGAACGCGATAATTTCAAACTGTGAACGGTCGTGACGTTCAAATAATTCAGCCGTTAGATAGGCGACAGCGTGTTGATGAAAATCCGATGAAAAATAACCGAGTTTGATTTTTTCATGGACGTGTTTTACTGGCAGGGGCAAACGCGTAGCCGTGGGATGTTTTGCCTTGGTATAAATCTCTGCGGCTTTTTTCTGCACAGCAACGGCAGAAGACATTACCAATAGAGAAAAGGGAATAACTACTTTTTCACCACGTTCTAGGTCTTGGGTCAGTGCGATAAGATGATGATTAAAGCCATCCCAGTCACATAGGTTCATTTTTAGATGTAACCAAGTACCGAGAATAAAGTCCATGTTTGGCTTAATGACCAACGCCCGTTCATAGCAATTGATAGCATCATCAAAACGCTTAAGCTCATGTAGCATATGACCACGGTTGAAAAGTGCATCGGCATTGTTAGGATTGATGGCTACGGCACGGTCATAACTGGCAATGGCTTCATCAAAACGCTTAAGCTCGCGTAGCGCGAGACCACGGTTGAAAAATGCATCGGCATTGTTAGGATTGATGGCTAACGCACGGTCGTAACTGGTAATGGCTTCATCAAAACGCTTAAGTTCATGAAGTGCGAGACCAAGGTTTGAGTGTGCTGCCGAGTTATCAGGGTTGATTGTCAGTGCTTGCGTAATTAAGTCTACGGCTCGTTGTGCTTGCCCCTGTTGATTAGCTAGCACACCTAAAAAATGCAGAGCATCAATGTGTTGGGGTTGCTCTTTTAATAATGCTTCATATAAAACTTCCGCTTGTTCCAGTTGCCCTTGTTGGTGTAATTGGAAAGCATATTCAAAGGTAGCGGGTGTCGTGTGAGGTTGTTTTTTTGTGTACATTTTTTCAATCTTTTATAGAAGCTGCTATTGTTGTGCAGGTATAGTTATATAGGGAGTCCAATAGCATTAGCTATTGACCATAAAATAGCTTAGGCTGTTTTACTCCACTTCAGTTGTTAAAAACTAGGGGTTATTTTTTTGCCACAATCAATTTAATAATATCGCCGCTACGTTCATCAATATGTACTGAACTAAACGGGCAGGATTGCACATATTTAACAGTATTGCGATTGATATTAGCACCCACTAGGGCAACAACAGCAGGGTTAATACAGTTCATCACCCGCGCCAGAACAGGTTTTGAGCTGACAACATGTTCTAGCAGGATGACTTGTCCACCTGGTCTACATACGCGATACAGTTCTTTTAAACCTTTTAAAGGGGAGGGTACTGAGCAGAAGACGAAAGTAGCAATCACCGTGTCGAAGCTATTGTCGGCAAAGTATAAAGACTGCACATCCATTAAATCCAATTCAACGGCAATGTTTTTTCTGGTTTGTTTTTCTGCGGCTCTTTTGAGCATTTCTTGACTAAAATCAATCGCGGTTATTCTGGCATCGGCAGGGTAATAATCGAAATTTTTGCCTGTGCCAACACCGACTTCAAGAATATGATGACCTTGTACTTGCTCCCAACATTTTTTACGCCAACCTTTAAAAATCAAGCCTTCCATAACGGCTTCTAAACCTTCAAAATAAGGTGCGATACGATTATAGCGTTGTTGTATGGCGGCACTGTCTGGCTTCATAATGGTCGCTGTTGATGAGTTGGGTATATGGAATCTTACCGTGCGAACTTACGCTTCATCAACACTATTTTTTTTCATCGTGTAAAATAAGCTTTATAGATTGGGTTAGCGTTAGCGCAACCCAATATAGCTCTCAATATGTTGGGTTACGGCTATTACCTAACTCAACTTACACCGCATTGGATTAGTCATAGACGTGAAGCAACAATTAGAAGATTTAGTACAAACGCCTCTTCCTACGCAGCATGGCGATTTTATTCTGCATTACTACAGCAATACGCTGGATGATAAAGAGCATATTGCCTTGGTGAAAGGTGAGGTAGCGAATCAAGAAAACGTACCTGTCCGCATTCATTCTGAGTGTTTTACGGGTGATGTGTTAGGTTCAAGACGCTGTGATTGTGGCGAACAATTAGCAATGGCCATGCAGTATATTAATGATGCGGGTTTTGGTGTAGTTGTTTATTTACGTCAAGAAGGGAGGGGCATTGGTCTATTAAAAAAACTACAGGCGTATAACTTACAAGATCAAGGTATGGATACCGTCGATGCTAATATCCATTTGGGTTATCTTGCCGATGAACGAGAATATGATGTTGCCGCATTGATATTGCAAAGTCTAGGCATAAAATCAGTCAAATTAATGACCAATAATCCCAAGAAAATAGAAGCACTGACCAACTTAGGCATTAATGTCGTAGATCGTATTCCGATTGAAGTCGTGGCACACGATGACAACGTGGATTATTTAAAAACTAAGGCTAAAAAAATGGCACATTGGTTGTTTGATAAAAAAACAGACGATTAAGTCATTTTTCCACGAAAAACACAAAAAGCACGAAAATAGAACGATAAATACATAAAATATCACTCGCTGTTTGGACTGCCTTATAGCTAAACGCGTGTTTGCGTTCGCCCTGAGTCTTGTTGACGGGTGCTAGTGGTTCGACAAGCTCACCACGAACGGCATCAAGTTATACTGGATTATTTCTAAACTGTTCGTGCTTTTCGTGGAAAGTATTTTTTGGCAATTATTCACAGTCTCTTGAGCGTTTAACTCGACTTATAACCGTCCGTATTATGCGTCACCCAGCGTTCTTCATCCGTTATTAACAACTCTTTTTTCCAAAACGGCGCGTGTGACTTTAAGGCTTCCATAATATATCGGCAAGCATCAAAGGCATCACCACGGTGTAATGTCCACACTGACACCAACACAATCGGCTCATTGGGCAGAATATGACCAACCCGATGCACGACTAGAGCATCTAAGACAGCCCATTGTTGTTTAGCCTCGGCAACAATTTTTTCCAACTGTTTTTCAGTCATGCCAGCATAATGTTCCAGCGTCATGGCTTTAACGGTATCGCCATCATTAAAGTCACGCATCGTACCTATAAAAATGCTGGTCGCACCGTATCCTGAGGTTGCTAAATTTTGATACTGTTGGATTTCTTGCCAAGGGTCAAACGCCGCATGACGAATCATAATAGCCATGATTAGCCTCCTGTCACAGGTGGAAAAAATGCCACTTCATCCTCGTCTTTAACGAGGTGATCAAGCGTAACATAATCCATATTAACGGCTACCAACACATTATTGGGCAGTGGTTTCGTCGCATTAACACCCTGCCAAACATCACGCACGGATAATAAACCAGTCCACGCCAAATCGTCTTCTGACCGACCTAGACTGTCTTTTAAACTGGCAAAATAACGGATTTTGATAGACATATTCATTCCTAAAAACACAAAAAAAGCGATAATACGCCAACTTTAATCAAATAAACTATTCAAAATGGCACAGTCTTCTCATTTTAACGCCTCTGGCGAAGTAAACATGGTCGATGTGGGTGAAAAAGCAATCACTCAACATCCTGCCAAATGCCT
>DFWO01000198.1 GCA_002380945.1 Methylococcaceae bacterium UBA4132
CCTGTTTAGTGTAGCCACATCAGTTTACCAAGTTTTGAAGGGCATTTTCGGTATCTTGAGTAATATCTGTTTTGGGGAAGTTATCCGAAAAAACGACTTGCCTTGATTGAGGAACTACATATCTAAATCTGAAATTCAGCCATCTTAGTAGTGGCAAGTTTAGATATTCAATTTCCTGTTTAAATCTCAACTGGTGAGCAGTAATGAGTTCGCTTGCAATCTTATTCAGATTACCTAAAAATTTCTTTTCAATTACAGTTTCATCTAACTGGTTCATATAATCAATTGTTGATCATGGTCAAAAGCTGGATGCCTCTAGCAATAGCTCGCAATCTTTGGTAGGCTATCCATTTAAATTTGTTCCCAGTTAACATTTTTTGCATCTTCGCGACTAATTTTAATTATCATGGCATCTTCTCGCGAGTCATTGCTTTAAGGAATTGGCTTTGTACAGAAGAGTTTGTCAGATGCCAAGGATCAAGACGAAACTCGATATGAATAATGTCCTTTTCAACTTTTACAGATGACTTAGCCTCATCTTCCACATAGTCAAGTAAAAGGAATGCAATTCGCGCTAGGTCTTTAGTTTCAGCTAGTTCGTTATTTCTACGGGAATCACTCTGGTATGCTTGCACAAAAAATACGATAATCACCAGAATGATAGTTCCTTTGATTACGTCCATTACACTTGCTTTTTTTTCGCTGTTCATTGTCATACTGTTTTCCGTATTTACGTTAATGTCGGGTTACGGCTATCGCCTAACCCAACACATCTAGCAAATTAAGCCGAAAAAGATGAGCCACAACCACAAGTAGTTGTTGCGTTTGGATTACGAATCACAAACTGCGCACCTGATAAATCTTCTTTGTAGTCAATTTCAGCACCTGTTAAATACTGAATACTCATGGAGTCAATTAACACGGTTACGCCGCCATTGACGATGCTGGTATCGTCTTCGTTAACTTCTTCATCAAAAGTAAAACCGTACTGAAAACCAGAACAGCCACCGCCTGACACATACACGCGTAATTTCAGGTTATCGTTGCCTTCTTCAGCGATAAGTTCGCTGACTTTGCTTGCTGCACTGTCCGTAAAAATAATGGGATTGGACATAAACATACTCTCTAATCTATTGGAAATAAAAATTATACCTAGTGTAACAGTCGGTAATTAGGGATACAAGGCTACTATTTTTAAACCTGCATCTTCTGGTAAGCCAAACATTAAGTTCATCACTTGTACTGCCTGACCTGACGCGCCTTTTACTAAATTATCAATCACCGATAACACCACAATGGTATTGCCGCCTTGTGGTTGATGGATGGCAATCTGACAGTTATTACTGCCTCGAACATCACGCGTGCTAGGATGCGCTCCTTGCGGTAACACATCAACAAAGCTTTCATGCTGATAACGTTGCTCATAAAGAGCCTGAATATCTCCAATACTAGCGGTCAACTGGCTATACAAAGTGGCATGAATGCCGCGTATCATCGGTGTTAAATGCGGTACAAAGGTCAAATTGACGGCTTTTCCAGCGGCTAAACTTAAGCCTTGACTAATTTCAGGCAAATGCCGATGCCCACTAACACCGTAGGCTTTAAAACTTTCGCCTACTTCGCTCATTAAGCCTGTTAGTTCGGCTTTACGTCCTGCACCACTAACGCCTGATTTAACATCGGCAATGAGATGATTCACATCGACTAAGCCATTTTCAATCAGCGGCAAAAATCCCAGTTGCACAGCAGTCGGATAACAACCCGCACAGGCAACTAGCCGCGCTTGCTTAATGGCATCACGGTGAATTTCAGGCAAACCATACACAGCTTCGGCGATTACATCAGGGCAAGCGTGTTCCATGCCATACCAATGACTCCACTCAGCGGGGTCTTTTAAGCGAAAATCTGCCGATAAGTCGATGACTTTTACGCCACGCGCTAATAATTGTTCCGCCATTAACATCGCCGTGCCGTTGGGTGTGGCAAAAAATACCACATCACAACTTGCTAAGGTGTCCAATTCTGGCGCGGTAAACAGCGCATCAATATAACCGCGTAAACTGGGATACACCGCATCCACTCTCGTTCCTGCATCAGCACGTGAAGTCACCACAGTTACTTCAACCTCTGAATGCAGAGCTAAAATCCGCAACAGCTCTACGCCTGTATAACCTGTTCCACCTACAATACCTGCCCGAATCATTTTTTATCCTGTAATAGTAAAATTTAAGGCAAGACCTGCGAGGTTTTTAAAACCTCGCAGGTCTTAATCACAACGTTTAAATCTATCTGCCAATACCAGCATATAATACCTCATCCTTGTTTTTCCAGAACGCCACTTATGATGATTCCAGAATTCATGCAGGCTATTGAAATCGAAGCCGATACCTTACAGCTTACTGCCCGACTTACACCTAAGCCTGCCAGTCATCAAGTATTAATTAAAGTTGTTGCGGCGGGCGTTAATCGCCCCGATATTTCTCAGCGCAAAGGCTTATATCCTCCCCCAGCAGGTGCGTCAGATATACTTGGTTTAGAAGTAGCAGGTACGATAGTGTTAGTTGGCGATGCGGTGAGTCATTTGAAAGTCGGTGATACTGTGTGCGCTCTAGTGACAGGTGGCGGTTATGCGGGCTATTGCTTAGCGTCTGCTTTGTTATGCTTGCCAATACCCAAAGGCTTATCGTTTGTCGAAGCCGCAGCAATACCCGAAACGTTTTTCACCGTGTGGAGTAATGTGTTTGATCGCGCCCATTTAGCAGCTAAAGAAACCTTATTAGTACACGGCGGTAGTAGTGGCATAGGCGTTGCTGCTATTCAATTGGCGAAAGCCTTTCATGCCAAAGTCATTGTCACCGCAGGGTCTGAGGAGAAATGTCAAACCTGCTTAGAACTCGGTGCTGATACCGTCATTAATTATAAACAACAGGATTTTGTCATCGCTGTTCATAAGGCAACACGCAATAAAGGCGTTAATGTCATTCTCGACATTATCGGCGGCGATTATTTTTCGCGTAATTTAAAATGTTTAGATTACGATGGACGGCTAGTACAAATCGCTTTGCAAAATGGCATAAAATCGGAAATTAATTTGTTGCCCATTATGGTGAAACGCTTGATTATTACAGGCTCAACTTTACGCGCTAGAGACGATGCGTTTAAAGCCGATATAGCCAACAAACTGCATAAAAATGTCTGGCCATTATTAGCCTCAGGCAAAATTAAACCCATTATTGATTCCACTTTTACCCTAGATGAAGCTAAGCTTGCTCATGAATATATGGAAAGCAGTCAGCACATCGGCAAAATAATTTTAGAGGTCTAACACCATGAACCACCGCACACTGATTTCTGCGTCTGAATTACACCACTTTAGCCAGCCTGATTGGGTGATTATTGATTGCCGTTTTTCTCTTGCTAACAGCGAAGCAGGCAGTTATGCGTATCGCCACGGACATATTCCTAATGCCCGTTATGCACATTTGGATAACGATTTATCATCACGCATCACAGACACGACAGGTCGTCATCCCTTGCCTGACTTTAAAAGTTTGCTAAAAAAACTGGGTGCGTGGGGTGTGAGCAATCACAGTCAAGTCGTGGTTTATGATGATGCAGGTGGTGCATTTGCGGGGCGATTATGGTGGTTATTGCGAACCTTGGGACATGATAATGTCGCGGTATTGGATGGCGGTATTAAAGATTGGCAACGACAAGGTTATGATATTACGACTAGCTTGCCGCGCATTAAACCTGCCAGTTTTAGAGCGTATCTTAATGATAATCTGTGGTTGACTGCTAACCAAGTTGAAAACCAACTCGCCCGCAAAGCCATTACTCTGATTGATGCCAGAACGCCAGAACGTTATCGCGGTGAACAAGAACCCATTGACCCTGTTGCTGGGCATATTCCTTACGCGCTGAACCGTGCTTTTCAACTTAATTTAAATGCACAGGGATTATTTTTAGCTCCAGACGACTTACGCGCCCAATTTAAACAACTTATCGGTAACACAGCACCTGAACAAGTGGTGCATTATTGCGGCTCAGGCGTAACAGCGTGTCATAATGTCTTAGCAATGGAACATGCGGGATTAGTTGGTTCTAAACTGTACGCAGGTTCTTGGAGTGAATGGATTAGAAATAAAAATCGGGCAGTGGCGAGTGTTAAAGCATAATGTCCACAAAAAGCACGAAAATTTTTGCTGATACTTAGCACTAACTAGCAAATAAATTCTGGACACATTAGAATCATCAAGTAGATTACCGTTTTAATACTTTCAATTATCTTTTTAAGGAATCCAAAACCATGAGTTTAAATACCGCAATTAATCCGTCAGCGTCTAGCACGTTGGCAACGAATAAAGTATTACGCAACACTTATTTATTATTATCCATGACGCTGTTTTTCAGTGCCATGACCGCAGGACTGTCTATGTTCCTGAATTTGCCACCGTTTGGCATCATCGTGACCTTAGTAGGTTTTTACGGTCTGATGTTTTTGACCACTAAATACAGTGACCGCGCTTTAGGCTTAGTGTTTACCTTTGCGTTGACAGGCTTTATGGGTTTAACCTTGGGGCCTATTTTAAATATGTATATCAGCCACTTCAGCAATGGTCATGAATTAATTATCATGGCATTAAGCGGTACTGGCGCGATTTTCTTAGGTTTATCAGCTTATGCCTTAACCACACGCAAAGATTTCAGCTTTATGGGCGGTTTCTTACTGACAGGTGTATTGGTGGCATTTTTAGCAGGTATCGGCGCGATAGTATTTGCTATTCCTGCCTTATCATTAGCTGTCTCAGCCATGTTTATTTTGCTGATGTCAGGTATGATTTTATATCAAACCAGTGAAATTATTCACGGTGGCGAAACTAACTATATCCGTGCAACCGTGTCTTTATACGTTTCACTGTACAATTTATTTTTAAGCCTATTACAAATACTCGGCGTATTTGGCGGTAGAGAATAATTGCTATACTGGCGTAAAAACGTCTAAACATAAAAAAGCCCGATATAACATCGGGCTTTTTTTATACCTTGCTCAACCACTCATTTTTAATGATGTTGGGTAGTTTGATTTTGAGACATCTCGTTTCTACGCAAAATATAGCGGTCAGCATTGTTGCCAGTGATACGATTGCCATTGTTATCAAGCTGAATAAGCATATTATCACCGAAAAAATACTGCCGTGTTTGTGTGCCATTGCGTGGCGTTAACACCACCGTCTTTTTTTCATCACCCCAAGTAAACTTGCCTTTTTCAACAATTTCTCGGTCTGATTTGCCAACGTATTGGCTAAGTAAGATATAGCTATTATTTGGGTTCAAAGCCAGCGTCGTTTTAATGCCCTTGCAATCATCACACGGTATAAAACCGTGATAAACACCCGACCAATCAAAGCTATGGTCTGCATGATGTGTTTCGTCTGTAACAGTCTCTGTTGGTTCAGCAAACACATTGCTGTAGCCCGAAAATGAGGCAATGACAAGAAACAAAGCCAGACCCTTTTTAAGGTGTTTTCTAAATGTTGGCATATTAGCTCCTGAATAAAATAAGGATGATGAGATGAGTTCGTGTGTCGAAACGAGTGAATGGTGCGTACTTTACACGGCTTATAAAACTATTCATAGCCAACCATATCAGAAAAATCCATAACATCCCCCACCCCAGTTTTTCTGATTTTAGCCTGTTGATGTTAACCTGAGTTTGCCATAAGAAACTGAGTGTTTCCGTCATTGTGGTCGAGATTGTTGCAATCCAGAACAGAGGATGACGTACTTACTCACATCCCTGTGACTGGATTCCAGTATCCATGCTGGATGACGGTGAACTGGCGACCATCTCAAACCTAAAATCATAATGATTCCAAGGAATTTTATCTCAAACTCAGGTTAGTTAAGTAACTGATGTTACGCAGGCTCTCAGAAGAATCAATGGCTGTAGCGGATTGAAAATTTTGTAAGTTATTGTTTTTTATTATGGGTGCGTAACATCAGTTAAGTAAGTAGCAGACGCAGTAATTAAAACAAATTATCTGAGCTGATGTAATAAAATTATGCCAGCTCAGCAATAATTCCTTAAGAACCTGCAACTAGCTGTTCAAGAATGCGTCTGAAATGCTCGTAGCTTTCAATTTTTAATACGCCCACTTCATCCAATACCGCTTCATAGCAAGCCGCAGCCCTGCCACCTACAATGAGTGCAACATCATTGCCTATTAGCTTTCTTAAGCGTCTTATTTCTTTAGGAATAACATGATCGTCGGTGCTAAAACTAATACTAATAGTCACAGCTTTCGAGTGAGTGTATTTAACAGCGGCGGCAATTTCTTCGGCGGGTAGATTTGCGCCCAAATACGTTACTTGCCAACCATTAAGTTCAGCGATGATGGCTGCCAGTAACGCACCTAATTCATGCAGTTGACCTATCGGTGTACTGACTATCATGCGGGGTGCGTGATCAGGGCAAGGGTTATTATTGCGCAAGATGTAAGTCAGCGAGCGAATAACCGATGAAGTCATGTGTTCATGAATCGGTCGTAGCTCACCTGTTTTCCAACGCTCACCAATGCGCGTTAATAACGGGGTTAGTAAGTCTTCAATAAAGGCTTGTGATTGTAATTCTACAATCGCATTCTCAAAATGCGATTCTAATGTTTTGGCATCGAATGCCAACACAGCGGCATAGCATTTCTCAATATAATCTTCTGCCAAAAATCTCTTATCCCCCGTCAGACTGACAGGCGAATAGTTTTGCGTGTCTTCTTGCTGCAACAGTCTTTTCAATTCATCAAGTGAAAATTGTGCAATTTGACTGATGCTATGTCCATGACTGGTGGCTTGATTGAGTAATTTAAGGCGAGCAATATCCTGATCGCTATAAACCCGATGTCCACCAGCCGTACGCGTGGGAGTCACCGCTTGATAGCGGCGTTCCCATGCTCTGACTAAATCAGACTTCACGCCTGAACGTTTAGACACTGTGCCAATTAAATATTGTGCTGAGCTTTTGTGATAGTCTTCCATTTGCATAATTTCTTCATCAAAAACAATGCGGGGATTCTAGCACAATACCTATACAATAGTTTGACAAAAATATTAATTATCTTGCAAAAGCGTTGTTACAGTCACTGATTCAAAAAATTCCGTAACATATCGTGTCCATGTTCCGTCAGAATGGATTCAGGGTGAAATTGTACACCTTCAATCGCCAGCGTTTTATGGCGCACGCCCATAATTTCATCGAGATTACCTGTTCCATCTTGAGTCCACGCAGTCACTTCTAAGCAATCGGGTAAAGTTGCTTGTTCAATCACTAACGAATGATAACGGGTAGCAATGAATGGATTGTTTAAGCCTTTGAACACACCGATATTGTGATGGTAAACGGGGGAGGTTTTACCGTGCATAATTTGTTTAGCGTGAATAATATTGCCGCCAAACGCATAGCCTATGCTCTGATGCCCTAAACACACGCCTAAAATGGGTATTTGCCCTGCAAATCTTAAAATTGTCTCAACAGAAATGCCCGCTTCTTTCGGTGTGCAAGGACCTGGTGAAATGACGATTTTATCAGGCGCGAGGGCAGCAATATCATCGACAGTCACTTGGTCATTACGCACCACAGTGACATCCGCGCCTAACTCACCAAAATACTGTACTAGGTTGTAAGTGAACGAGTCATAGTTATCGACCATGACAACTTTTACCGCGCTCATAATGATTCTCCTTCTAAGCCTGCTTCTGCCATCGTAACGGCACGGAACACGGCGCGTGCTTTGTTCATGGTTTCATCCCATTCGCTAGTCGGAATGGAGTCATAAACGATACCCGCTCCCGCTTGTATATGTAATTGCTGGTCTTTAATCACAGCGGTTCTTATCGCAATCGCAGTATCGAGATTGCCCGTCCATGAGATATAACCCACTGCACCTGAATAGACACCACGTTTAACAGGTTCAAGTTCATCAATGATTTCCATAGCGCGAATCTTTGGCGCACCGCTAACCGTACCCGCTGGAAAGGTTGCCGCCAGTACATCAAAGGCATCTTTGCCTTGTTGCAGCTTGCCTGTCACATTGGAAACAATGTGCATGACGTGTGAATAACGCTCAATAACCATTTTATCGGTTAATTTAACCGTGCCGATTTCTGCCACCCGTCCCGCATCATTACGTCCTAAGTCAATCAGCATCAAATGTTCAGCCAATTCTTTAGGGTCAGCGAGTAATTCTTGTTCCAGTGCTAAGTCTTGTTCATGCGTTACGCCGCGTCTGCGTGTGCCTGCAATCGGACGCACAGTGACGGTATTGTCTTCCAAACGTACCAAAATTTCAGGTGATGAGCCGACAATATGAAAATCATCCAGATTGAGATAATACATATAAGGCGACGGATTCAAACAGCGCAAGGCACGGTAACAATTCAGCGGCGAGGCGGTGTATGGAATTGACAAGCGTTGTGATAACACCACCTGCATAATATCGCCATCGGTAATGTACTCTTTGGCTTTTAAAACCGCAGACTCAAAACCTTGTTGGGTAAAGCCTGATACAAAATCGTCTTCGACCACTTTTTTAGGCTGCGGATGTTTTTCAGGTTTAGCGTGCAATTCACGCAGTTTGACCACTAAATGATCAAGGCGAGCCATTGCCCGTGTATAAGCCTCGGCTTCTTCAGGGTTGGCATGAGTCAGCAACAACATTTTGCCCGACAAATTATCAAACACCAGTATGTCTTCGGACACCATCAATAAAATATCAGGCGTGCCGATGGGGTCTGGTTTAGCGGTTTTGCACAGTTTCGGTTCGATATAAGCAATAGTTTCATAGCCAAAATACCCGACCAAACCGCCACTAAAACGCGGCAAGTTTTCAATATCAGGTACTTTAAACGCGAGTCTAAATTCATCTACCCATACCAGCGGATTATCATGCGTGATGGTTTCCACGCAATCGCCATTTTGCTCCAGTCGAATTTGTTTGCCGTTAATCTTGATAACGGTTTTGCACGGCAAACCGATAATCGAATAACGTCCCCATTGTTCGCCACCGTGGACGGATTCAAACAAATAAGAATACGCGCCACTGGCTAATTTTAAATAAGCACTTAAGGGAGTATTCAAATCAGCCAAAATTTCACGGCTAATCGGAATGCGGTTATAGCCTTGTGAGGCTAGCTGATTGAATTGTTCTGGAGTCATGTTCGGGTATGGTTATTCGTGTGACTGTCTGAAGTGAATGGTGAGACCTTGTAAAAAATTTCTGAGTATTTGGTCGCCGCATTTTCGGTGATGTTTATGCCCTGGTTGTCTAAAAAAAGCACTGAGTTCGCCTTTTGATAATTCAAAATCAGCCAGTTTTAGCGTGTGCAGCATATCTTCTTCTTTAAATTCTAACGCGATACGCAGTTTTTTGAGTATGGCATTATTATCTAATTCGGTTTCCGCTTTTTTTACGGGCGGATTGTCTTGCTTGCCACGTTTATAAGTAATCAAACCATCTAAAAATAAGCTCATGCGTTGATTATCGAGGGCAACAAAACCCTCTTCATTGTCTTTTTTAAGCAGCGGCAGTAACTCATCGCGCGTCATTGCGTCATCACTTAACGCGAATATTTCTATCATCGTGGCATCGTTTAAATTTAAAGCGTAACGGACACGGCGTAATACATCGTTATTAATCATATTAGTTTTTAGGTGTGGGAATTCGGTAATGTCCAGTTATTTTAAACTCAAATAAACGGTCTTCTTCTTGTGTGCCGTTGCCAATATTATGAATAATTAACGGCGTATTGCTGGTCGTGGTGGTTTTATCGCTGACTATCATAATATGTGGCAGGTTAGCTGGCAAAAGCACAGTGACTAAATCGCCCGCTTGATAAGTGTCTGGCTGGCTTGAAATCGGTAGCTCATAGCCTTTACGTTTAAAATAGGTTTGTAAATTTAACACGCGGCGATGGTCGATATTTTTATCCGTGCCTTTCAAGCCCCAGTGTTTAGGATACTGAGCAAACGCCCGCTGCATATCGTCATGCACCAGCTTTTGTAAATCCATGTTGTGACTAACACGCAAGGCACGCACTACCACATCGGTACACACACCACCGTCAACAGGCACATCACCATTTGGATAACTTAGCGTGTAATACGTTGAATCATAACGAACGGTTTTGCCTATTTGTGTTCGCGCTGCATTTACAAAATTAGTCGCTTGCTGTGTAACCGCGTTTGCTTGTAATAGCGGTAACGCGCTAGCAAGCAGAAATAACCAGTATTTTTTATTAGCCATACCGTTAAAAGAATGCGCCCATTCTGATATAAATGATAATTATAACGTAAAAATGACCGTAACAGTGAGGGCGCAACGTTGTAACTGGTTAAGCGCAATCATTTAAAACCCCGTCTCAGTAGTATATTATGTGTTGCTTATTATTGTAGATTTTAACCGTTGTTAGTGAGGACTTAATCATGCACACTTTATCAAAATTTATCGTTAGCCTGTTGTTATTGATGGGCTGTTCTTTTGTTCAGGCTAGCGATGAGCTGGTATCGCCTAAGGAAGCGTCCGTACTGACTACGGACAAAAAAGCCGTGATTGTCGATGTGCGTGAAGATGATGAGTGGAATGAGGGGCATATTGCAGGGGCTGTGCATATTCCATTAAATCAACTGGAAGCTCGCTTGCCAGAATTACAATCATATAAAGATACCTCCATTATTACGCAATGCCAAAGCGGCAAACGCTCGCTTAAAGCCTTGGAGTTGTTAAAATCTGCGGGCTTTTCTAAGGTAGCCAGTATGGATGGCGGTATCGTTGCATGGCGTAAAGACGGCTTAGCCACGCAACAAAAATAATTTATTAATGATTAGGAGAAATACTAATGACTGTAAGTTCGGATGATTTTAAAAATGCGCTGCAACTGTGGGCGAGTGGTGTCACTGTGGTGACAACACAATCTGAAAAATTTGGTGTGCAAGGCATGACAGTCACGGCATTTTCCAGTGTATCTGTAAATCCACCGCAAGTATTGGTGTGCATTAATGATGCCGCTGATACGGGTGATGGTATTGCAGAAAGCCAATGTTTTGCAGTGAATATCTTAACGACGGAGCAGCAAGAGATCTCTAATCAATTTGCAGGTGGCAGCAGTCAAGCACAACGCTTTGCCGATACAGATTGGTCAACAAGCGTGACAGGCGCACCGCTGTTAAATAACAGCTTGATGTCATTGGATTGCAAAGTAGTTGAAAAAGTACGCGCGGGAACACATTGGATTATCATCGGCGAAGTACAAGCCACTGAGTGCCGCTCAGGCGAACCATTACTTTATTATCGTGGAGCTTATCGAAAAATTGCCGATTAATAATTATCGTAGAGACGTTGCTATTCAACGTCTCTACAATGTTGTCACTTGTATCTATGCACTACCAACTATTTTATTCGCACCCCATTCAGGCGTACTCGAACGAATATGAATATCTCGTTGTGGAAATGGAATCTCAATATTATGTTCGCTTAATGCTTTTATTAATCGAGTATGTAAGTCATGGGTGACAGGCATACGGTTCGCTGTTTCACTGACAAATACGCGTATGGAAAACTCTAACGCACTGTCGGCAAATGCCACTAACAATACGCTAGGTTCAGGCTCTTTAAGCACTAATGGTGCAGAGTGTATGGCTTCCAACATAACTTTATGCGCTAACTCAATATCAGAATCATAGGCAATACCCACGGTAATCACGACACGAGTAACAGAATCACTTAACGACCAATTGACTAATTGGGTAGTAATAAAGGTTTTGTTCGGCACAATCAATTCTTTTTGATCTGGGTCTATCAAAGTGGTTGCTCTCATGTGAATACGGCTGACTCTACCCGTAGTATTCGCAATGGTCACGGTATCACCGACACGAATTGGACGTTCAAACAACAAAATAATACCCGACACAAAATTAGCAAAAATTTCTTGTAAACCAAAACCTAAACCGACACTGAGTGCGGCAACTAGCCACTGCACTTGTGACCAACTAAAACCTAGTTCATTGGCTACAGCAAAGAAACCAATCGTCATTAACGTATAGTTAGCCAATTGGTTCACTGCATAGCGACTGCCCGCCTCCATATCCAAACGGCGGAATACTAGCAATTCCATAACACCTGAAAAATTGTGTACCGCAACAGCAGCGATAAACGTATAAATTCCCGCCAGAAATAAATTCACTAAGGTGATGGATTGATACACTTCTTTGTTATCGACTATGGCTTTAGTTTGCCAAAGTTCAATACGTTCCAGAAATGAAAAGGCAGGAAATATATTCTTCCAAATTACCCAAAATGCCACTAATAAACTAAAGCAGAATAAGACATTTAATATGGTGATAGATTGGGCATTTATTTTAGGAATATCAATTTGATGCTCTTCAGCAGGTAAGATCGGGTTTTCTGAGCCTTCTATGGTAGCGGTTTTTTCATGCGTAGAGGCTTGTTTACGTTTTTGCTGTAAATTTTTGATGGCTAATTGTCGATTAACGATAGTCATCCAACGAAGAACAAGTTCATAAGTGATAATCACTGTAGCAACTACCAAGATAGTTGTACTGACTTTCAGCATTAATTCTACGGCACTCAGGTAGTAACCTGTCATGGAAAAACCCATGATAATTAACGGCGCAAAAGCAACTCCATAGAAAATATAACGTAATTTAGTCAACCAACTATGGGGATGGTTAATGATTTCGTACTGTAATAAACCATGCTTGGGATGAAACACGCGAGATAAAAAAAACACCAAGCCAAGTATCCAAATATGGAGAGCTAAACGCCCTAAACTATCGGTATAAACAGGTACATCAGCGGCGAGGGTGCTTTTAATAATAAATGAAGCAGGTGGAATGAAAAATCGTAGCCAAGCTAGATATTTACGCATTAGTGCGGTGGTATTTTCTTGGAATTGAAAATGTTTCCGCATAATACCCGCTGTAGGTTCAAATAAGCGGTAAAGAAATTGCCAGAAAAACCATGCTAGTGCCGCTCGAGATAACCCCATACCTATCGCTTGAGTAAAATTGTCAATGGTCACATTATTAGTCAAAAACCAGCCCAAATAACCCATTGTCAATGGTAAAGGTGCGATAAGTAGCATGGTATAGACTAACGCTTCTGGGGTGTAATAAAAATTATCAGTATAAATCTTGCCGACTTTTTCTGAGATAAACTTTAAGCGTTGTTTTAGCCACTTTCTAATCAGCAGTAAAACAATGATATTGAATACCGCAAATACCATTAACAGTGGTTGTTTTGCAGGCAGCTTGGCGACATTGTAAAGCAGTGTTTTCCAATTATGGGGCGATAGTAACCATTTAACCGATTGATAAACTTGATTAAAAACATCCATATTCACTGCTTCAGAACTTCTAACCCACAATAGACGCTCATCCAAATAGAGGGCGAATTTTTCTGCTTTGCTATTTTTTTGTTGTCTGGAAAAATCAAAATCACCCAAAATACGCAAGTAGCTGTTGTAGGCGATGGATAGTTTGGTGAGTAATTCTGCTTGATCGTTGAGCAAGCCTCGCAATTCCGCTTGAGTCCTCATACGTTGTTCAATAGGCAGTTTTTTATTGACGCTTGAGTCCATTTTTTGTTTCAAATAGCCATCAATATCGGCAAGTTTCTTGAGCTTCTCCTCAATGACCAATTGTTCCAAATTAGTGTTTGCCGTTTCTGATTGTATCGCGGCGGTCTGTAAAACAAATTGATCTTTATTGATTAAATTACGCCGTTGGACGTGTAGGAGTTTACCCAATGGTGGACTTAGACTAGCTAAATCAATTTTCTTTGCCGCGCTGTTAAAATTAGCCTCTATTTCGCTAATCTGATTATCGGCTTTGGTTTTTTCTTGTTCGTAATGGCTAATTTTGTTGTTAATCGCTTGTAACTGTTGACTGTACTGAATGTTTTCCCGCATGACATCTTGAATGACAACAGGTTTTCCAGCCAAGTCTTTTTCAGCTTGACTAAGTGCATCTTGCCGATTCTTTTCTTCTTGTTGTTGTAATTGTGTCAGCACCTGTTCTATGGTGCTAATTAACGGGCTTAAGGCATTTTTCTGTAGCTCTAATAAACGCACAGAATCTTTTAGTAGGGCTAATCTAACTGAATAACTGCTGGTTTCAGCATCCAACATATTCAATTCTGCGGTTCGTGCGTCACTGGTTGTTTTTAAATAAATTCTCTCGGCATCAAGTTCTAATTGTGACGTTGAACTGGGATTGTGTGTTTCTTTTATTGCCTTGTAAGCATCATCCAATTCTTGTTTAGCTTTGAGTGTTTCTTGGCGTATTACATTAGGGCGATTACTTTGTTCCGCCAACTCATTAGTCAGTTTTTTGATATGCTCATCTAAGTCGTTGACTTTGTCTTGTTCTATGACCAAGCGTTGGGTTAGCTCTTCAACAGGAATTTTGGCAAATTCATCCGCATCAGGTTTAGGCGGTTTTCCTGAGGCTTGGTCAATATCTTTTTGTAATTTTTTACTGCGTTCAGGTGCTTGTTTAAGAGCCTCCTTAAAAGTTTCTTCCTGTTCATTAAAGGCGGCAATATTGATTAATTCATCTTGTGCAGCTTGATAGTGTGCTAGCACTTTGGACTTGAGTGCCTCATCCAAGCCTTTTCGTTCTGCTAAAGCATCAATTTTAGCCTGCAAGTTTTCTTTGGTAATTTCCTGTGTTGGACTCGCTTGACTTAGGTCTGCACTGGAATCAGTCGTTTCAGCAAAGCTACTGGCTATACCAAAATGAACGGTCAGTAATAACAGCAATAGCCATTGGGGTGTTAAAGGAATGATTTTCATGAACTCACAAATAACTGCAAAAGGAAGGCTAAGTATAGTGTGATTCGCTTAAATCTAGTTTAATGATTATCGCGTTGTGTCGGTGAAATAAGCATCTCTTCAGGATAATAAATCATGCTTATTTATGCACTAGCTTAGCGGTTGTGTTTTAAAATGTGACGTTTTGAACTTTCAATAGCGTCTTACTTATCACAAAAAAACAATGAAAAAACCACTTAATAAAAGCGTTATCACCAATGTCACCGCCGTGGTGATTATTATCGTCGGCTATATTTTTCAAACTGCTTTTATCAAATCCATTGGTTTTTTTGCCTTATCTGGCGCAATTACCAACTGGTTAGCCATTTATATGCTGTTTGAAAAAGTGCCTTATTTATACGGTTCAGGCGTAATACCCGACCGTTTTGAAGAATTTAAATTATCTATTAAGCAATTGATGATGGAACAGTTTTTTACCACGCAAAACATTGAACAATTTATCGAAACCGAAGAACAACAAGGTGGCAAACTACTGAACTTACAGCCATTATTGGATGCTGTGGACTATGACAAAATTTATGAAGGCTTGGTATCATCCATTATGGAATCGTCATTCGGCGGTATGTTAATGATGATGGGCGGCACAGAAGCCTTAGCTCCTTTAAAAGAACCGTTCACCGAAAAAATGCGCGTTACCTTAATGGATATGACTGAATCGGAAAATTTTAAAACCGCCTTACAACATGGTTTAAACGCGCACAAAATCGGTGAAGATATTGTTAGCAAAATCGAAACTGTGATTGATAAACGCCTGAGCGAATTAACCCCGCAAATGGTCAAAGAAATGGTCGAATTAATTATTAGCGAACATCTTGGCTGGCTGGTGGTTTGGGGCGGTATTTTTGGTGGCTTAATGGGCGCGTTATTCGTGTTTGCTTAATGAACACGTCTTTTGAAGTTTTTGGCGACTCAAAACAGCCACCGCTGATTATTCTGCATGGTTTTTTTGCCTCTGCGCGTAATTGGCGCACTGTGGCAGAAAAATTATCAGCTCATTTTTACGTTTATGTGCTGGATCAACGTAATCACGGCACGTCTTTTCATCATCCCGTTATGGATTACCCAACAATGGCGGCAGATTTATTGGCGTTTATCAAACAACAGGGTTTAACGACTGTCAGCCTGTTAGGTCACAGCATGGGTGGCAAAGTGGCAATGTGGTTCGCACTCAATCATCCCGATAAAGTGCATAAATTGATTATTGCTGATATTGCACCCGTCAGTTATACACATTGTTTTGATAATACGATTAATGCCTTAAAAACTGTGCCGTTAGCCGATATTAAAAATCGTAAACAAACGGAAGAACACTTGGCAAGTGCGATACCTGAACTAAGTTATCGGCAGTTTTTATTGCAAAATCTGGTGTTAGTCGATGGCGTGTATCAGTGGCGAGTGGACTTGGATATTTTTGCCGACAACGCGCCGCATATTATCTCTTTTCCTAATAGCGACGCAGTTGTGCCATTTATGGGCAAGGCTTTTTTTATTGCAGGTGCAGATTCCCATTATGTCAAAGCGGGGGATTTTGAATCGCTTTTTCCAACTGCCCTCTTTAGCCAATTGCCCAATGCAGGACATTGGTTACACGTTCAACAGCCGACAATTTTTATCTCTCGCGTTGCCGATTTTTTAAGGCAGGATTAACAGAATCATGAAAATAACTGAATTTGCAAAAACACCCATAACGGTCAATGAAGTCAGCGGTTATGGTGTGGCGTTATTCTTAGCGAGTATTTATTTTTCCACCGCCTTAGCGATTGTTTTATCAGTGGTGTTGGCGTTGTTATGGTTAGCATCTGGAAAATTTAAGTCTTTACCTGATATGCTAAAACAATGTCCTGTCGCGCTGTGGTCGTTGTTGCTATTTGCCTGTTTTATTGTTGGTGCTAGTTATGGAGATGCAACGAGTAGTGATGCAATTGCCATGCTGAAAAAGTACCGCGAGTTATTGTTTATTCCCTTACTACTACCGTTTTTAACGGAGCAACGTTACCGTAACTGGGCATGGAGTGCGTTTATGGTTGCCTCAGTGATAACACTGTTAGGCTCACAACTGATGAGTATGAAGGTGTTTTGTGTCGAATCGCAATGTTTACCGTATTTTAAAAGCTATATCACGCACGGTATTTTAATTGCATTTTTTGCATTTTTTCTCATGCACAAAGCCTTTGATAGCAAAGGCATGATGCGGATTGTCTTATTGGCGACACTGTTACTGTGTTTATACAATCTATTTTTCATCGCCGCAGGACGGACAGGGCAACTGATTTTTCTTAGCTTGAGTTTATTATTCGCGCTACAACGCTTTACAAAACAAGGTTTGCTACTTGCGGTATTGACGTTAGCGATTTTTTTGGGTGGGTTTATTACTTTTTCTGATAAAGCCACGCGCATTAAAGAAGGAGCGGCAACTGTACAATCGCATCTACAAGGACAGCCTCAAAAAGGCGAATTTTCCATGGGTGAACGCCTGACCTTTTGGAAATATTCATTACAACTCATTGCTGAAAAACCCTTATTCGGGCAAGGCACAGGAAATTTTACTAAAGCCTATCAACGCGTATCTGGCGAAGCCAATCATAATAATCCGCATAATGAATTTTTATTGATTACCGAACAGTTAGGCGCAGTCGGTTTATTGTTTTATTTAGGCTTTTTAGGCAGTCAATATTACTACGCAAGCAGATTGCCTAATCAGGACAAATGGCTAGCACAAGGTATGTTAGTCGCCTTAATGATAAGCAGTTTATTTAATTCGCCTTTGCTAGATCATACCGAAGGGCATTGGTTTACTACCATGATTGCGTTGTGTTTCGCGGCTCGTGTAACTAAGACAGAAAATTACGATTGATGGGCTTCAGTACTCTATTTGGAGTCCAATAACTGCTTTAGCTATTAGCGTTATTATGTAGCAAGTGTACAAAGCTATTAACCACATAACCAATTAAAATCATTGTCATTGTAACCTCATAAAGGGGATAATCAATAGCAGAACCACGTTATAAGCGCACTGACAACAAAACGTTCAGAACTTGCTAAATTGTTAACGCTCCCTTCCCGCAAAGAAATAGCAAGGCTTTCCAGAAAAATAATGTAGTACTCTAATTGGGTAGTGGTAAAAATCAAAGT
>DFWO01000071.1:0-133 GCA_002380945.1 Methylococcaceae bacterium UBA4132
AACCTTATGATGGAAAATAAACGTAGGAAAAAAATCATGAAAATATCTATAGCTTTAGCCTAACTAAAGCTTATAAATACTGTCTCGGCTCGAAAAATGTGTAGATACAAGGCTGGGATGACGTAAGGAATCC
>DFWO01000071.1:354-3244 GCA_002380945.1 Methylococcaceae bacterium UBA4132
GATGACGTAAGGAATCCCAACACAATAAAGCGTAATTCGTAGGGCGCGATAGCATATTGCACCGCATGAAGTCAAACCATTAGAAACTTTAATAGGACAATCTCATGAAAATCGCACAATTTATTTTTGCCTGTCTGCTGTTGTTATCGGCTGGCATTATTAACGCCGAACTGAGAAAGAGTGGCTCTCTTTTTGGTGATGTTGAATCAAACGGGGATGTTCGTATCAACGGCAGTATTCAGGGTCGGTTTGAATCTAATGGCGACATTCGGGTTAATGGCAGCATACAAGGGCGTATTGAATCGGATGGTAGTATTCGAAAAAACGGCTCTATCGTAGGAAAAGTAGAATCGAATGGTGATGTTAGAGTTAACGGCAGTATCGAAGGTAGAATTGAAGATAACAGAGATGTAAGAAAAAACGGCAGTATCATTGGTCTAGCTAGTGGCGTTAATAAAGAGCAAGCGGCGGTGATATTTTTCTTCGACTTTTTTTGATAGTGCGAGTAATAAATCGAGTTAACTTATTGAGCATAGCAAGATAACGTAACACAACAAAATACCATTCCGCTTGCTAACCAAGCCTAGGCGATATACACAACGCCTGCATAAATCAACACTACCCCAAGCNNGCGAACTCAACTCAGGAACCAGAGGTCTCTGCACCAAAACAAGAGATTGTGGCTCCTCCACCGCCACCGCCTCCACCACCACCTTTTGAACCTTTAGAAACTTTTGCACCTTTATCACCGGCTGTAAGTGCTTTAGCTTCAGCGGCTAACCAAAACAGTAAATCGGGGAATATTGAATCGGCAACGACCACTATTGAGCGCGCCATTAGAATAGAGCCTCGAAATGCGACTTTGTATTATAAATTGGCGTTGTTAAGGCTAAAACAGTCAAAACCCCGTTTGGCAGAAGATCTTGCAAAAAAAGCCGCGTTATTGGCTTCCAACGATACTCAACTAAAAAAACACAGTTGGTTATTGGTTGCCAGAGCCCGAGAAGTTCAAGGTGATTTAAAAGGGGGCAAAGAAGCCAGAGCCAAGGCTAACAAGTTTTAACTTTCCCCTCGCTATCCTCAAGCAAGCTTATTAAATCAACACTACCCGATCCCCGGTGTCTATGTGATAATAATTAGCTTAGTTAGTTGACATTTTTCTAACCTACAAGGCATTGATAATGGATGAGAACAAAAAGAAAGCACTAGGCGCAGCACTGATGCAGATAGAAAAGCAGTTTGGTAAAGGCTCAGTCATGCGTATGGGTGATGTCGCTGCTTCGCGTGATATTGATGTGGTTTCAACAGGTTCATTAGGTTTAGATATTGCCTTAGGCGTTGGCGGTTTGCCGCGTGGTCGTGTGATTGAAATTTATGGTCCTGAATCTTCTGGCAAAACCACGCTGACGTTACAAGTCATTGCTGAAATGCAAAAGCTGGGTGGTACAGCGGCATTTGTCGATGCAGAACACGCGCTAGACCCAAGCTATGCAGAAAAATTAGGCGTTAATGTTGATGATTTATTGGTTTCTCAGCCTGATACGGGTGAGCAAGCCTTAGAAATTACTGATATGTTAGTGCGTTCTGGTGCAGTCGATGTCGTTGTCATTGACTCAGTTGCCGCACTCACGCCAAAAGCGGAAATCGAAGGCGATATGGGTGATTCACACATGGGCTTACAAGCCCGTTTGATGTCACAAGCCCTGCGTAAACTGACTGCTAACATTAAACGCTCTAATACACTGGTTATTTTTATTAACCAAATCCGTATGAAAATCGGCGTGATGTTTGGTAGCCCAGAGACGACCACAGGCGGTAACGCACTGAAATTTTATGCTTCTGTACGTTTGGATATACGCCGCATTGGTTCAGTGAAAAAAGGCGATGACGTTATCGGCAATGAAACCCGCGTTAAAGTCGTTAAAAACAAAGTCGCACCGCCATTTAAACAAGCCGAGTTTGAGATTTTATACGGCGAAGGTATTTCTTTTTTTGGCGAATTAGTTGATTTAGGCGTTGCATTCGGCTTTATTCAAAAAGCAGGGTCGTGGTATAGCTATGGTAATGAAAAAATCGGGCAGGGCAAGGATAATGCCAAAACTTTCTTAAAAGAAAATCCTGATAAAGCCAAAGAAATCGAAGCTAAAATTAGAGATGAAGCGTTCAAAAAACCTCAGCTTGCCGTTAAAGAATTTGAACCCACGGATGATGAGCTATAACACTCTATGGGGCTAGACGCTGTTAATGATAAACAAGGAGACGCAGTTGATTGCATCTCCAAACAAATCAAAGACAGTTGCTTACGGTTGCTGATGCGCAGGGAACATAGCCAAAAAGAACTGCTGACTAAATTAACGGCAAAAGGATTTAACAAGGATGCTATTTTGCCCGTCATTATTGAATTAGCCAATCAGGGCTGGCAGAGTGATAGCCGCTATGCTGAAAGTTATATACGGCATCGCATACAAAAAGGTTTTGGTGCAGTGGCGATTCAATACGAACTTAAACAAAATGGAGTTACTTCGGTTAATGTCGATGAAGTTATGTACACTTTCGCTGACAGTTGGCTGGAATTACTCGAACAGGTATATCACAAAAAATATGACCAAAACACACGTTTAAACCGTTCAGAATGGGCGAAACGCTGTCGTTTTTTAATACAGCGCGGCTTTCCCAGTACGCTGATGACAGCTTTATGCCAACACTTAAACATTCAGCTTTTCTAAGTCTTTCACTCTTAAACTCCTTACTACCATGAAAAATATGACTAGCGCAGAGTTGCGCTCCGCTTTCCTTGAATTCTTTCGTCAACGCGGACATTCGGTTGAAGCGTCCAGCTCACTGATTCCTGCCAATGATCCCACGCTATTATTTACCAATGCGGGTATGG
>DFWO01000071.1:3477-10610 GCA_002380945.1 Methylococcaceae bacterium UBA4132
GCAGTTTAAAGACGTATTTTTAGGACGTGAAGTGCGTGATTTTAACCGCGCTGCTACTAGCCAACGTTGTGTGCGGGCGGGTGGCAAACACAACGACTTAGAAAACGTTGGCTACACCGCTCGGCATCATACGTTTTTTGAAATGCTCGGTAATTTCAGCTTTGGAGATTATTTCAAAAAAGAGGCAATCCATTATGCGTGGGATTTTTTAACCAAAGAGTTAGAAATTCCTGCCGAAAAATTATGGGTCACGGTGTTTGAAGAAGATGCAGAAGCCGAAGCGATTTGGCTGGAAGATGTGGGCATAGATAAAAACCGTTTTTCTAAAATCGGCGCGAAAGACAACTTTTGGTCGATGGGTGATACTGGTCCTTGCGGACCTTGCACAGAAATATTTTATGATCACGGCGAACATATCGCAGGCGGTCCTCCAGGTTCACCCGATGAAGATGGCGACCGTTACATCGAAGTCTGGAATTTAGTATTCATGCAGTATGACCGTGCGGTGGATGGCACATTAACACCATTACCAAAGCCGTCCGTCGATACAGGCATGGGTTTAGAGCGTATCGCCGCTGTATCACAAGGTGTACACAGCAATTATGAAATTGATTTATTTCAAAAATTACTGACAGCGGCGGCGCGTTTAGCTAACACCACTGACTTAAATCAAAGCTCATTGCGCGTGATTGCCGACCACATTCGTTCCTGTGCGTTTTTAATTGCCGATGGTGTCATGCCATCTAACGAAGGACGTGGCTATGTATTACGCCGTATTATTCGCCGTGCGATTCGTCACGGCTACCGTTTAGGCATCAACGATATTTTCTTTTATCAATTAGTCGCGCCTTTGGTTGAAGAAATGGGCGAGGCATTCCCCGAACTCAAAGCCAATCAAGCCCAAGTTGAGCGCGTATTACAAAAAGAAGAACAACGTTTTGCTGAAACCTTAGGGCAGGGCATGAAAATCCTTGAAGCCTGTGTTGCTAAACTACATGGCACGGTAATTTCAGGCGATGTGGTGTTTCAACTTTATGACACCTACGGTTTCCCGGTTGATTTAACCGCTGATTTTGCCCGCGAAAATAATCTCACCATCGACCACGCAGGTTTTGAAATCGCCATGAACGCGCAACGCGATAGAGCGCGTTCAGCCAGCAGTTTTGGCGGCGATTATCACCAAGATATTAAGCTAGACAGCCAAACTGAATTTACAGGTTACGACCACCTAGACGACACCGCGCACATTGTCGCGCTGTATCAACAAGGACAAGCCGTTGACCACTTAAATGCTGGTGAAGAAGGCTTAGTTGTTTTGGACAAAACGCCATTTTATGCAGAATCTGGTGGTCAAGTGGGCGATAGCGGACAGATTGTCGTTGCTGGTGCAGTGTTTGAAGTGACCGACACGCAAAAACAAGGCGGTTCGTTATTTCTGCACAAAGGCAAGATGTTGTCAGGCACTTTGAGCGCGGGACAAACCGCCTTAGCCACCGTCAACCAGCTTGAGCGCAAAGCTACTGAATTAAACCATTCAGCCACCCATTTATTACACGCCGCGTTGAGGCAAACTTTAGGCGACCACGTTACCCAAAAAGGTTCATTAGTGAATCCAGAGCGGCTACGTTTTGACTTCTCGCATTTTGAACCTGTTATGCCTGAACAAATCGCGGTTTTAGAGCGATTAGTCAATGAACAAATCCGCTTAAATAATCCTGTTTCTGCGCAAATCATGGCAAAAGATGACGCGGTAAAAGCAGGGGCAATGGCATTGTTCGGCGAAAAATATGGTGCGGAAGTACGCGTGTTAAAAATCGGTGAATTCTCAACTGAACTCTGTGGCGGTACGCACGTTGAACGGGCAGGGAATATAGGCTGTTTCAAAATTATCAGCGAAACAGGCGTTGCCGCAGGTGTTAGACGTATCGAAGCGGTAACAGGTCAAGGTTGTATTGACTGGTTAGCCGATCGTGATACTGCGTTGACGCACATCGCCAGCCTACTGAAAAGCCCAACCGACAAAGCGGCAGAAAAAGTGGAACACCTGCTAGAAAAAAACCGCAGCCTAGAAAAACAACTCGAACGCCTGACCGCAAAACTTGCCAGTGCGGCAGGTAATGAATTGTTAGCGCAAGCGGTTGAAATCAATGGCGTGAAAGTCCTTGCCGTTAAACTGAGTGACGTTGCCGCTTCATCATTGCGCGATATGGCAGACCAATTAAAAAATAAACTCGGCAGTTGCGTGATTGTGTTGGCTGTCGTTGAAGGCGATAAAGTCAGCTTGGTTGCAGGTGTCTCTAAAGATACGATGGGCAAAGTCAAAGCGGGTGAATTAGTGAACTTTGTCGCTACGCAAGTCGGCGGTAAAGGCGGCGGCAAACCTGATTTAGCGCAAGCGGGTGGTACGAATCCTGCGGCGTTAGCAGGTGCATTGGCGGGTGTGACGGGTTGGATTAAATCTCAATTAGAAGTGTAAAAAATGAAAATACAATACGTTGTAAAAACAGGAAAAAATGCAGGTCTTACTTATGAACCACATCTCCATAAAAATGGTAAATATGTAGTTAGTAAAACTAGATTTGAATCCGATTATATTTATGTAGATAACTTCGATGAAATAATCCAGCATCTCGATTTGGGTTACAAAGTGAGAGTTAGTTGTCCAATAATAAAAAATAGTCCAAGCTTGGTTATAAAGAAATCACTTGAAATAACTAAGATGTGATTGCGCCTAAATTTTCATCTTTCCCACGCTCTGGCGTGGGAATATCCAGCAAGTAGCCCAGAAATTTAAAGTTGGGTTGCGGCTTTTTGGCAATCTAATATAGGAGTATAACGGAATCTGGAACTTTTCTCCGAGATACAACGGTTCTTATACTGTTCCATGTGGGTTACTTCTGTATGACAAGTTTCCTATCTGTATCACGCCTTCCACATGCTGATAATGGTTTAACAAATCGCAAAAACCTTTTACCATAGCTAATCCAAAGAGCATCTTTAATAATTACAACAGGTTTAAGAATGGCACTTTATGTCTATAAATTTGGCGGCACGTCGGTCGGTAATATCGAACGCATTAAAGCCGTCGCTGAAAAAGTAAAAAAAGCTCATGAGTTGGGCGATCAGATTGTAGTCGTTTTGTCGGCGATGAGCGGCGAAACGAACCGTTTAATTGGTTTGGCAAAAGAAATGCAGGCGCATCCTACGGAACGGGAATTGGATGTGTTAATTTCTACGGGTGAGCAGGTAACTGTGGCGTTATTGAGTATGGCGTTGCATGAGTTAGGTTGTGCGGCGTGTTCTTATACGGGCAGTCAAGTCAAAATTTTAACCGATAGTAGTTATACGAAAGCACGAATTCGTAAAATTGATGATGAGCGCATTCATGCCGATTTGAATGCAGGTAAAATTATCGTGGTAGCAGGGTTTCAAGGTGTTGATGAGCAGGGTAATATCACTACCTTGGGGCGTGGCGGTTCAGATACCACGGCTGTTGCGTTAGCCGCTGCATTAAAAGCAGACGAATGTCATATTTATACTGATGTCGATGGTGTTTATACCACTGATCCTAGAGTCGAACCTAAAGCTCGTCGTTTGAATAGAATCACGTTTGAAGAAATGCTGGAAATGGCGAGTTTAGGTTCAAAAGTTTTACAGATTAGATCGGTCGAATTTGCAGGCAAGTATAACGTCAAATTGCGTGTACTCTCTTCTTTTGCGGAAGGTAACGGTACGCTTATTACTTACGAGGAATCACAAATGGAAAGTGCTTTAATTTCTGGCATTGCGTTTAATAGAGACGAAGCAAAATTAACGATTACGGGTGTGCCAGATTTACCAGGTGTGGCGTTTAAAATCTTAGGGCCGATTGCTGAAGCTAATATCGAAGTGGATATGATTGTGCAGAATATTGCCGATGATGCCACCACGGATTTTACGTTTACGGTGCATCGTAATGATTACCAACGAGCTAAAGCATCATTGGAACAAACGTGTGTTGCGTTAGGCGCGAGAAAAGTGACGGGCGATGATAATATTGTTAAGGTGTCTATTGTCGGTGTGGGTATGCGTTCACATGCAGGCATTGCTAGCACCATGTTTCAAACGCTCGCTGCCGAAGGTATTAATATTCAAATGATTTCTACCTCAGAAATTAAAATTTCGGTGGTGATTGATGAGAAATATTTGGAACTTGCGGTAAGAGCATTACACGCGGCATTTAAATTAGAGCAGGGCAGTTAACTTTAAATTGCCGCCATCTCAATGAGTTGCACATATTAATCACGCTACACAAAGGGAACGCTAATGGAAAAACATGAGGCAATGTCCTTAATCATTAAGTTGCTTAAATTAATGCTGGAAAAGGAAGGGTCTGATTTATTTATTACGGCGGGTTTTCCCCCAGCCGTAAAAATTAAGGGCAGAATGATACCTGTGATGAAACAAGTGTTATCGCCTAACGATTCTAAAGCACTCACGCAGTGCATTATGAATGATAAGCAGCTCAAGGAATTTGAATCGACTCAGGAATGCAATTTTGCTATTGCACCACCTGGTGTAGGACGTTTTCGTGTTAATGCCTTTGTACAGCAAGGTTACCAAGGTTTGGTGATGCGGGTGATTGCCGCTGAAATACCTAATTTTGATAAATTAGGACTGCCCGTCGTTTTAAAAGACGTGATGATGGCAAAAAATGGCTTAATTATCATGGTAGGCGGCACGGGTTCGGGTAAATCAACTTCGATGGCGGCGATGATAGATCACCGCAATGAAAATAGTTATGGGCATATTATTACCATTGAAGACCCTATCGAGTATGTACATCCACATAAAAATTGTGTGATGATGCAACGAGAAATTGGCGTTGATACTAAAAGTTGGGAGATTGCGTTGCATAATACCTTGCGTCAAGCTCCAGATGTCATTGTGCTAGGGGAAATTCGCGATGCGGAAATTATGAATTTTGGACTTGAATTTGCGCAAACAGGGCATTTAGCAATGGCGACATTGCACGCCAATAATGCTAATCAGGCGATTGATCGAATATTGGGATTTTTTCCAATAGAGAAACACGCCAAATTGATGCAAGATATTTCTGTCAACTTACGCGCTATCATTTCGCAACGATTGGTTAGAACGGTTGATGGCGAACGGTGTGCGGCAATTGAAATTTTATTAAACACACCATTGATTTCTGATTTGATCGCTAAAGGCGAGGCATCGAGTATTAAACCAATTATGAAAAAATCGCGTGAATTGGGTATGCAGACTTTCGATCAAGCCTTATTTGATTTATATCATCGAGGTCAGATAAGTTACGAAGAAGCGTTAAGAAATGCCGATTCTACTAACGAATTACGTTTACAAATCAAGTTAGCCGAAGGCGGAGATTTAGGGCAGGGGACACTCGCACTACAAGAAAAAAATGAGGACGATGAACCATAAAAAACGCTATACAAATATAACCTTAAAAATTATTTTCACTCAGTATTTCTCTATTCATTATGTCTAAGCCCGTTAGTACCATAGATTTAAAACCCTATCTAAAATTACTGTTAGAAAAAAAGGCTGATAATCTGTCTTTAAAGGTAGGCTCACCAATAATGTTATGTTTATCTGGCGAAAATAAACCGTTAGGTAAAGCCGAGCTAACTGATTCGATGACTGATCAAATTGCTTTTAGTCTGCTCACTGAAAAGCAAAAAGGTACTTTGATTAGTTTGAATAAATTAACCATTGATTACGTTACGCCTGATAGCGATTATTTTAACGTGCATATTGAAGTAGAGGAGAATGGTTTATCGTTATTAATCAGACCTTGCACTAGCGATGAAATCCAGTCTGTTAAAGATAACAAGCCGATTGAAGTGTTAGGTAAGGCTCCGACAGGTGATTTAAATATCATGCCTTATTTGAAAAAAATAATTGAACTAGGTGCATCTGATTTGTTTTTAACAGTTGATTCACCTATTAAAGCCAAAGTATTTGGCAAAGTGCTTAAATTAGATGACTTTTTGCTAACACCTGAGTTAACAAAATCAGCTACGTTAGGCATTATGACTCAAGAGCAGATTGATGAGTTTCAAGCAAATAAAGACTTAGACTTTGCTATCGCTATGCCTGATGGGAGTGCGCGTTTTCGAGCTAATGCGTTTTATCAACGCAAAACCATTGGTTTAGTTATGCGGTTAATTCCATCCATTATTCCTACCGCTGAAGAATTAGGTCTACCTGAAATTTTGTTAGAACTTATCATGGCAAAGCGCGGTTTATTGTTAATGGTAGGTAGTACAGGCTCTGGTAAATCAACAACCTTAGCGGCGATGATTAATCATCGTAATACCCACTCAGCAGGGCATATTTTAACCATTGAAGACCCTGTAGAATTTTCACATCCCAACATAAAATCCATTATGAATCAACGAGAAGTCGGCGTTGATACTGCTTCTTATGCAAGAGCATTAAAAGCCAGTTTGCGTGAAGCTCCTGACGTTATTTTAATCGGTGAAATTCGTGATAGAGAAACAATAGAAGCGGCATTAGAGCTAGCCAATACAGGGCATTTATGTATTTCAACACTACACGCAAATAATGCCAACCAAGCGATGGAACGTATTATTAATATGTTTCCTCATGTTCAACATCGGCAATTATTCATGGATATTGCCACCAACTTAAAAGCAGTTGTTTCTCAACGCCTAATTCCAGATTTGCAAGGAAAGCGTTGTGCAGCGATTGAAATCATGATTAACACACCACATGTATCGAGTTTAATTTTAAAAGGTGAACTTAATGAAATTAAAGAAGCAATGAAAAGCAGTGGAAGCAAAGGTATGAAAACATTTGATGATGCGTTACATGATCTCTACAAATCAGGACATATCAGTATGGACGAAGCATTAAAAAATGCTGACTCACGCAATGATTTAGAAGCCAAACTTACATTTGGTTAAATTTATGAGCTTGGATTTTGAGAATATCTCAAAATCCAAACTAACAGAGAGGGGGGATAGTATGGTTGTACCGTGGTAATAGTTAATATTATTTTCCATCATAAGGTTAAAACCACCGGCTTCCAGCCGGTTAGCTTTAGCTGATAAAATGATACGTTTTGAAAGGTGTCATGGATTACG
>DFWO01000040.1:0-1205 GCA_002380945.1 Methylococcaceae bacterium UBA4132
CAACAGGGCTACCCACAACAGCAAAACTATCGTTAATAGTTGTAGTGGATTGGATTACGTTATACTAACTTGACCTGAAACGTTAATCTGGAGTAAAAATTCATGAGTATAATCAAAGAATTTAAAGATTTTGCAATCAAAGGCAATGTTGTTGATGTATCAGTTGGTATCATTATTGGTGCTGCCTTTGGCAAAATTGTTTCATCCTTTGTAGCTGATGTAGTCATGCCGCCAATTGGTGTGTTATTAGGTGGAGCTGATTTCTCTAAACTGGCTATTGTGGTTCAAGAGGCAGTAGGAGACGCGCCTGCTGTTGTTATTAGTTATGGAAAGTTTATTCAAACATTAGTCGATTTCACCATTATTGCATTCGTCATTTTTATGGTCATAAAAGCCATTAATGCACTAAAACGTAAAGAGGAAGAAGCACCAAAAGCTCCAGCACCACCATCGGCTGAAGAACTGTTACTAACGGAAATACGCGATTTATTGAAAGAACGGAAATAAGTTCCTACCGTTCGATAGATACCTCTTGCCTTTCTTGCGGCAAGAGCTATCTATCAATTCCCCATCAAGCACACAACACCCCTCACACCCCTCCACTAATGATAAAATACCCGCATTATAAAAATGCGACAGCGGAGACAAGGTATTGAAACCCTTTATAGACGAGCTTGAACAGCATCGTGCAGTGATGAATGACTTAGCGAGTTGCCATGAGGTCATTGAGCAATCAGCAGAGTTATTAATCAGCACGCTACAACAAGGCGGCAAAATTTTACTGTGTGGTAATGGCGGTAGTGCGGCGGATTGTCAGCATATTGCAGCAGAATTTGTGGTGCGATATGAGAAAAAACGCAAGGCATTGGCGGCGATTGCGTTAACAACAGACAGTTCAATTTTAACCGCTCACGCCAATGATTTTGACTTTGACACGGTTTTTTCCCGCCAAGTGGAAGCACTCGGCAATAGCCATGATTGTTTGATTGCCATTTCTACCTCAGGCAATAGCGGCAATGTATTAAAAGCAGCCATCGCGGCNNATCAGCAGAGTTATTAATCAGCACACTACAACAAGGCGGCAAAATTTTACTGTGCGGTAACGGCGGCAGTGCAGCGGATTGTCAGCATATTGCGGCAGAATTTGTGGTGCGTTATGAAAAAAAACGCCGGGCAATGGCAGCGATTGCCTTGACGACAGATAC
>DFWO01000040.1:1339-4786 GCA_002380945.1 Methylococcaceae bacterium UBA4132
TGTATTAAAAGCAGCCATCGCGGCGCGTGCCAAAGGCATGACGGTTATCGTTTTAACAGGTGGTAATGGCGGTGTATTGCGTGAACACGCCACGTTAACAGTGTGCGTTCCCTCAACGGTAACAGCCCGTATTCAAGAAGCCCATATTTTAATCGGTCACTATTGGTGTGGCGTGGTTGAGGAGAAATTAAGTGTTAGCAACAACGCCTGAATTTAATAAAGCGCGGATTTTAGTCATCGGCGATGTCATGCTGGACCGTTATTGGTCTGGCACTGCGGCGCGGATTTCTCCAGAAGCACCTGTGCCTGTAGTACGGGTTAAAAGTACCGAAGAGCGTGTTGGCGGTGCGGGTAACGTGGCATTAAATATTGCCAAGTTAGGTGGTCATGTCACGCTGCTGGGTGTGGTAGGTGCGGATGCAGAAGGCGAAACCCTTAAACAAATATTAGAAGCCCAAGGCGTAGCGTGTGATTTTGTCGTTGAAGAGGCAATTCGCACGATTTGTAAGTTACGCATTATGGCGCAACATCAACAATTGATTCGTGTGGATTTTGAAGAAACCACGCTACATTTTGACCACGCCGCATTATTAAGCCACTTAAAACAGCATCTGCCTGAACACGATGTGATTGTGTTTTCTGATTATGGCAAAGGCACGTTAGTCGATGTCGCGAATTATATTCAATTAGCTAAACATAAAGGCTTAACCACTTTAGTTGATCCTAAAGGTGTTGATTATCAGCGTTATGCTCATGCCGATATTCTCACGCCTAACTTAGCCGAATTACATGCGGTAGTTGGTGTGTGTTATGACGAAGCCGCGTTACTAGCAAAAGCGCGTCATTTGTTACAACACAATCATATTCCCACGCTATTACTGACACGCGGCGAAGCGGGCATGACGCTAATACAAGCTGAACAAGTGCATTCACTGCCAGCCCAAGCCAAAGACGTATTTGATGTAACAGGCGCGGGCGATACCGTGATTGCGGTGATGGCGTTAAGTATCGCTATAGGCAAGGCACTAACTGAAGCTATGTATCTTGCCAATTTAGCCGCAGGTATTGTGGTCGGTAAACTGGGTACATCAACTGTTTCCATGCTAGAACTCACCCGCGCTATGCACGGTGAGCGTGATTCTGCATTTGGCGTGGTATCCGAGGATGAATTAGTCCACTTAATCGCAGGTGCAAAAGCCCGCGATGAACGCGTCATTATGACGAACGGCTGTTTTGATTTACTGCACGCAGGACACGTTACTTATTTACAACAAGCCAGAGCATTGGGCGATAGATTAATCGTTGCCGTCAATTCCGATGCCTCAGTTAAGCAATTAAAAGGCGAATCGCGTCCGATTAATGGCTTGCAAGAACGCATGACGGTATTATCCGCCTTAGCCTGTGTCGATTGGGTTGTGGTATTTGAAGAAGAAACACCCGAACGTCTATATTGCCGCTTATTACCCGATGTGATTGTCAAAGGCGGTGACTACACGCCCGATCAAGTAGCAGGGGCTGAGTGTGTATTAAAAGCAGGTGGCGAAGTCAAAATTTTATCGTTTGTTGATGGGCAATCAACAACGCGCATGATTAACAAAGCGAGGGCAGGGGAATGATTATCGTCACAGGTGGTGCAGGTTTTATCGGTAGTAATTTAATTCGCGCTTTAAATGAACGCGGTATAAGTAATATTCTATTGGTCGATAATTTAGAAAATGGGCGCAAAATGCTCAATATCGCCGATTTGAATATTGCCGATTACATGGATAAAACAGAATTTTTGGAAAACCTCGCACAGCCCAAATTTTTAAATAAAGTGCGGGCAGTATTTCATCAAGGTGCGTGTTCAGCGACCACTGAATGGAATGGTCAGTATGTGATGCAGAATAATTACGAATATTCCAAGCGTGTATTGCAAGCCTGTATCGCTAAAAATATCGCCTTTATTTATGCCTCTTCAGCATCCGTTTATGGCAATGGCGAGCATGGCTTTCGTGTTGAACGGGAATGTGAGCATCCCATTAATATGTACGCCTATTCAAAATTCCAATTCGATCAATATGTGCGTGCATTACTGCCTGAAACCAAAAGCCCGATTGTCGGCTTTCGTTATTTCAATGTTTATGGTCCTAGAGAACAACACAAAGGCTCAATGAGTAGCACACCATTTCACTTTAACCAGCAAGTTATTGACCATCAACAAGTGCGTTTATTCGCAGGTTGTGATGGTTATGCCGATGGCGAACAACAACGTGATTTTATTCATGTTGATGATGTAGTGGCGGTGAACTTGTGGTTTTTAGACCATCCAAACCAACGTGGTATTTTTAATGTTGGTACAGGACGCGCCGAAACCTTTAACACTATGGCTAACGCAGTGCTTGCTTGGCATAAAAAAGGTGAGATTCACTACATTCCTTTTCCAGAGCATTTAAAAGGCGCGTATCAAAGTTATACCCAAGCCGATATTTCAGGCTTAAGAGCGGCAGGGTACGATCGTGAATTTTTAACTGTACAACAAGGTGTTACGCGGTATTTAAATAGCTTGAATCGGAGGTAAATAAAGTCCACGAAAGGCACGAAAAGAAGTGTTATCGTTCCAACACTCTTGAGCTGGAATGCCGTCGTTGACGCTCCAGCGTCACAAACACAACACTGGACCGTTGTCAGATCAGAGCGTGGAAACTATGAAACGTAACAAGCAAAAAACCAAAAGATGGAATTTCTCATGTTTAATTCCTTATCACAAGATACAGTAAATGCTCTTTATGACGCATCAAATATCTTTCTCATAATAGACGCGTTTCTAGTTGCTATTGGCACTTATGGTTCAATCCAAATGGGTTCAATAAAAGAACGCTTTAATGAAGTGAAAGCTGAACATGCTAGACAAAAAGTTGATGATGCTCATATATTGATTGCTAGTCTTGAAGATAAACAGAAACTAAGAATTATTTCTGATAATGCAATTTCAGCTATCACCTCCGAGGCATTTAAATTTCTTGAAAAAGATACTGTGGAAATAACTTGTGTAACCGATGACTCTGAAGCGTGGGCATTGGCAACACAAATATATGAAACGTTTAAATCTGCTGGGTTTAAGTTTGAACGCATTCTACCCACTATAACGACACCTCCAATACAGGGGGTCAAAATCGCATCTAGTGATTTATCACCAAACCATATTAATGCCGCTATGATTTTGTTGATGCAAGATTTAAATATGCCGCTCGAAGCGGAACAACTTAAAAGTAATAAAAATACAAAATGGAGACTAAACAACCACCAGCTAAAAGCTGGTGGGTTTGAGTTACGGACTGGAAGTCCGGATACGCGTCGGCTAAACGACGCGTCTTATGGTGGCTCCATCTTGAATTCATCGTTCGGATTTGGCTCAAAATTATGTTCCAAATACTGCTTAATCATCTCTTCCGTCTTCTAGAAATA
>DFWO01000174.1 GCA_002380945.1 Methylococcaceae bacterium UBA4132
GAATATCCATCAATAAGCGCATTAGTTCGGCAACCGCAATACTAGGATGGGTGTCGTTTAATTGAAACGCATTTTTTGCAGCAAAATCAGTAAAGTCATTATTATGACGACCAACCCATGTTTGTAAGATGTCTTGTAAGCTGGCTGACGCTAGTAAATATTGCTGACGTAGACGCAGAGCTTTGCCGTTTTCGTTGGCATCATTGGGGTATAACACCATCGTGATGTTTTCAGCGGTATTTTTTGCTGCAACCGATTCAGCGTAATCGCCTTCGTTAAATTCTTGTAGATCGAATTCATCGGTAGCAGCGGCTTTCCATAAACGTAAGGTATTTACTGTGCCGTTTTGATAACCTGGAATGGGGGTGTCAAAAGGAACAGCGAGAACATCATGACTATCAACCCAACACACGCGCTTATGACCGTTTTCATCGGTATGCGTTTCAGTACGTCCACCGAATTTAATTTTTTGCGTGTATTCAAGACGTTCAATTTCCCAGACATTACCGTTACGCAACCAATGATCTGGTTTTTCTATCTGCTCGCCATTAATAATATCTTGCGAAAACATACCGTATTCATAACGCAAGCCATAACCTGTAACAGGCAATTGTAATGTTGCACAACTATCAATAAAGCAGGCTGCCAAACGACCTAAACCACCATTACCTAAACCTGCATCTGGTTCTGCTTCCACCAATTCTTCAAGGTCTAAGCCCACGTCATACAAAACTTTATCAATAACATCGTTAATGCCTAGATTAATCATGGCATTGCTGAGAGTACGTCCCATCAAAAATTCCATTGATAAATAATAAGCTCTTTTACAATCTTGATCTTTGTAAGCGTTGTAGGTTTTTTTCCAACGTTCAGTGAGACGGTCGCTAATCGCTAAAGACAATGCTTCATAGGCGTAATGTAGCGAAAGGCAGTTTTCATCTCTGCCGAGTCTATGACCATAGTAGCGTTTAAAATCTGCCTCCATGTGTTTTCTATCCATGCCCAAATTAGGAAGCGTGGTAATGTGGGATTTTGGACTACTCTTTTTAAAACGTCTATGCGGCATAATTTTTACCTTTAGCTAATTAAAATATTAAATCAATATGTTATTTTAACAAAGATATGCTCAATAATCCCGTACTTCGCCCAAGTAACCGCACAGTTATTAAGTTAAGCCGTTAGTTAATTGATCGGTTGCTGTGGTTAGCGACTTTGTTACATCTCAGTTAAAATACGCTTTTTTGCTTTAGGCTTGTTCATGCGCATTCACTTATTGTCCACTCAACTGATAAACCAGATTGCAGCGGGCGAAGTCGTTGAAAGACCTTGTTTCGTTGTTAAAGAATTGCTGGAAAACAGCTTTGATGCAGGTACGACTCACATTAGCATCGACATAGAACAAGGGGGTAGTCGGCTGATAAGAATCAGGGATGATGGCTGTGGTATTGTTAAAGATGACTTGTTTCTTGCATTATCGCGTCATGCCACCAGTAAAATTAGCAACCTAGATGATTTGGAACACGTCACCAGCATGGGGTTTCGCGGTGAGGCGTTACCCAGTATCAGCGCGGTTTCTCGATTAACTTTGATTTCACGCATTGCCGACGCGCCGTGCGCGTGGCGGGTCAGTGCCGATGGATCAGAACAATATGTTGACCCACAACCCGACCCACATCCACAAGGTACTACAGTAGAGGTGCGTGATTTGTTTTATAACACCCCCGCGCGGCGCAAATTTTTAAAAACGGAAAAAACTGAATTTGCCCATATTGAATCGCTGTTACAAAAAATGGCTCTCAGCCGTTTTAATATCGGTTTTACGCTGACTCATAATCAAAAAGAAATCCTAAAACTTAAACCAGCCACTAGCGACACTGAGCAACAACAACGGATTGCTGGGATTTGTGGTTCTGGCTTTATGGCTAATTCAGTCGCAATTGATGTTGCCGCCTCAGGTATGCAGTTAACGGGTTGGGTTAGTTTGCCCACGTTTTCCCGCAGTCAGCCCGATATGCAGTTTTTTTATGTCAATGGGCGATTAATACGCGATAAATTAGTTTCTCATGCCATTAAACAAGCCTATCAAGATGTGTTGTTTTCAGGACGGCATTCGGTGTTTGTGTTATATCTGACCCTAGACCCGCATTTAGTCGATGTCAATGCGCATCCAGCTAAACTGGAGATTCGGTTTCGAGAAGGTCGGTCAGTGCATGATTTTTTATTCAGTGCTTTACATCGCTCATTAGCACAGCTAAGACCTGCCGCCACGCTTGACCCTACTAGCACTTGGCTTAATGAAAGTCTGCTATCAACCATGACTGCACTACCAGCCAGCATACCCACACACTCAGACGCGCCTTATCCATATCAACAAGCGTCCTTGCCATTTAGCGTCACGGAAACCTTACAGGCGTATTCATCCCTACACCCTAAAGATTCTGACGTAGAACCGCCTCAACCAATTACAACTGCTATACCGCCTTTAGGTTTTGCCATCGCGCATTTGCACGATATTTATATCTTGTCGCAAACCGCTAACGGCATCGTCTTAGTTGATGCTCATGCTGCCCATGAACGCATCACTTATGAACGCTTAAAACAGCAATGCCAACAAGGTGCAATCCCCAGCCAGCCGTTATTATTGCCGATTAAAATCACAGTAAGTGCGGCAGAAGCCGAGTTAGTTGAACACCACCACGATTTTTTTCTATCACTGGGGTTTGAACTGACTCGTTCGGGAACTGAAACTATCATCTTACGCGCCAGCCCTGCCTTGCTAGCGGGAACGGATGTAGCAGGTTTAATCACCGATGTGTTAGCGGATATAAGTGAACAAGGCATGAGTGAACGTATTCAAACTCAATCCAATGAGCTATTGGCAACTATTGCCTGTCACAGTGCCGTGCGGGCAAATCGCCGTTTAACCATTACAGAAATGAATGCCTTACTTCGCGATATGGAACAAACTGAACGCAGCGGGCAATGCAATCACGGCAGACCAACGTGGGTAGAATTATCCAAGCAAGACCTTGATAGATTTTTCTTGCGTGGTCAATAGGCGTTTAGACCTATCAGGTTTAGAAAACCTGACAGGTCTTGATAATGTGCGCTGTTTATTGTCTTAAATCTTTAACAACGCGTACGATGTCAGGATTATCCGCCAGTGTTTCAACACTAAAGCCAAGTTTTTTAACCAGTGCCAACATAGACGCATTTGCCGCTAACACTTCGGCTTCAAAAAAGGCGATGCCTTTATCTTTAGCGGTTTGCATGAGGGTTTTTAATAACCGTGAGCCGATACCTAAGCGTTGGCAGTCATCGGCAACGACTAAGGCAAATTCTACCGAACGCCCATCTGGATTCATCATGTAACGTCCTACGCCTAATTCGCTGGGTAGGTCTTTATCTTCAGAGACGGCGACAAATGCCATTTCACGGTCATAGTCGATTTGGGTGAAGCGGACAATCATTTCAGGTGTGAGTTCTTGTAATGCCTGCATATAACGGAAATATTTAGTGCGTTCTGATAGGCGACTGACAAAATGCTTTTCCATGACTGCATCTTCTGGGCGTATCGGGCGAATGGTAATATTCGCGCCATTGCTCAGTTGGCAATGTTGGATGAGTTCATGCGGATAGGGGTGTATCGCCATGTGGGCATAGCGGCTCAGTTGATGTGAGGTATGGACTTTAATTCGCCCATCTACCGCACAAACACCGTGTTCATCGACTATTAAGGGGTTAATGTCTAGCTCTAAAATTTCAGGTAATTCACTGACCATTGTAGAAATGTTCAGTAATACATCAATCAAGGCTTGTTCATTCGCGGGTGGTAGTTGTCGAAACGCTTTTAGGTATTTAGACGCTTTGGTTTTGGCAATCATTTGCTCAACCATGTAAGCATTCAATGGGGGCAGGGCAATGGCATTATCTTTTAAAATTTCCACCATTGTACCGCCTAAGCCGAAACTGATTGCAGGACCAAACACGGGATCGCGTACTACGCCGACCATTAACTCCCTGCCGCTGTGTGAACGGAACATCTGTTCAATGGTCATGCCCACTTCGGTGATGTCTGGGTGTTTTTGTTTGATGGCAGTTTCCATCTCAAGGAAATTGCGCGATACTTCCTGTACGGTGTGAATATTTAAGCGCACACCGCCAATGTCAGATTTATGACTGAACTCTGCCATATTGACTTTTAACACCACAGGAAAGCCCATGGTTTGCGCGGCAATCATGGCATCTTTCGCGCTAGTGACTTTGATGGTTTGATTAACAGGAATATGAAAAGCGGCAAGGATAGCTTTGGATTCTTGCGCGGTTAATACTTGTCTACCTTCGGACAAAATGCGCTCAATAATGAGTCTTGCTCCTTCTACATCGGGTGCGGCAAGTTCATTGCTGGGCGAAGGAATTTGTTTGAGCAGGATTTGGTTTTGTGCGTAATTGGCTAAAAAGGCAAACGCATCCACCGCGACTTCTGGCGTAGTAAAGTGGGCGATATTGCTGTTGGCAAATAGATTGCGTCCTTCTTGTACTCTTGCACCGCCTGTCCATGCCGCTAATACAGGTTTTTTACTGTCTTTCGCACCGTCAATAATACATTCGGCGACTTGCGTGGGATTAGTCATGGCTTGTGGCGTTAAAATGACTAACACGCCGTCGATATTGTCGTCTTTTAAACAGATTTGTAAGGCTTGTTGATAACGTTCTGAGGTGGCATCACCCAAAATATCAATCGGATTAGCATGAGACCAATGCACGGGTAACACAGCATCGAGGGCGTGAATGCTGTCATCACTCAACTCTGCCATTTTGATACCAACATCTTCGGCGCGGTCGGTACTCATGACACCCGGCCCGCCCGCGTTGGTGATGATGGCTAATCGGTCTTCTTTAACGATGTAGTTATTGGCAAGCACGCGAGCGGCGGAAAATAATTCGATAATGCTATACGCCCTAACTACACCAGCACGGGCAATCGCGGCATCAAACACATTATCACCGCCAACCATCGCGCCTGTGTGTGACATAGCGGCTTTACAACCTGCTTCATGACGACCTGATTTAATTAAAATGACAGGTTTTAAGCGTGCGGCGGCTTTGAGTCCACTTAGAAACCGCCGTGCATCGCGTATGCCTTCGACATACATTAAAATCCCTGTCGTCTGGCTATCGGTTGCCAAATAATCCAGCACTTCACCAAAATCAATATCTGCCGCGCCGCCCATAGAAACGACGGTAGAAAAACCAATATCCTGCGATTTTGCCCAGTCTAAAATAGCCGTACATACCGCACCCGATTGTGACAATAATGCTAGCGAACCGTCTTTCACTGTGCCATCACCAAAGGTGGCGTTGAGTTGACCGCTGGGACGAATCACGCCTAAACAATTCGGGCCAATCAGGCGAATGCTATAACGGTGAGCAATATCCAGCACTTCTTGTTGTAAGCGTTTGCCTTCGTCGCCTAATTCACCAAACCCTGCGGTAATAATAATCACGGAAGTCACGCCTTTTTCACCACATTGACGAATGATATTAGGCACAGAGGGGGCTGGTGTGGAAACGACGACTAAATCTAATTCTTCAGGTACGCTATTTAAATCAGGATAGGCTTTTAAGCCTAATATCTCCTCGCGTTTGTGATTGACAGGATACAGTCCACCTGTAAAACCTGCTTCCTGCATATTCAGCAGCAGGCGATAACCAACACTGTCAGGGCGTTCAGACGCGCCAACGATAGCGACTGATTTTGGCGTAAAAAAACGATTTAGATAATGAGGACCCATAATGCACCATAGTGAGTGAAAGAATTGCTATAAAGAGTAGCATTTTTAGCCCTTTTAACAGATTAAATTTTTATGAATTGCAAGGAAAATCACTACTCAAAACTCGATATTATTTAGCCTTTACACTCATATCAAGATTAAGCTCTTTAGCCGTTTGTGCTTTGAGCATTTCGATTAAATCCGTTGCCGCACTACCACCATTTTGATTACTTTGCCCCATTTGAATTTCAGGTACCCATTTTTGTTTTTCAATCGCTGCGGCATAACGAATATGTACGGCTTGCCATGCTTCAAGTTTGGCAGCCAGCGCACCGTCTGCACTCATGACTAAGCGTTTGTATTCACCATCGCCTTCGCCGCGTAAAATTTGTTCTTGTTTATATGCAACGGCGGCAAGGCGTTTTTGCTCAGCTTCGAGTTTGGCTTGTTCAGCAACTAATACGCCTTGTGTGGCTTTAGTTACCGCGACTTCTTTTTCTTTTTCAGCATCGACCACAGCTTGGACTTTTTCTTGTTCTTTGGTGTATTTAGCCACCATGACATCTTTTTTACCTTGTTCTTCAGCAGTGAGTGCTTCTTGTCTTGCACGTTCTGCATCCGCTTTGGCGGTGATAATGCCCATTGTGGCTTCACGTTTGCGTGAGATTTGTTCTAAGGTTTTTTGCTCAAAATCCCAATCAGTAATTTGAAAACCACTGACAACTATCCCATAGGCTTTAAAGTCACTATTGTTATGTAACGGCAAGCCATCTGCACCATACACAATAACAGGAATGTTACGTTCTACCCGTTCATTGGTCACTTCTTGTTTTTCTGTTACTGATTTTAATTGGGTACGAAATTTACCTGAGGCAATTTGTTCTTCTGCCCATTGAGTAAAAATACTGCGTTTTTCGGCATAAGACTCTTCGGAACTCATTAAACCAGCCGTTAAATTCATCGATTCTTCAACCACGGTTTTAATCAATTTGTAAGCCACTGCATTGTTGCTACGAAAATCTTTGTGTAGTTTAATCATCACGTCTTCGTTATTTGGCAAAGCAAACCGCGCTTTACCAAATACTTTACCTGTACCACCATCTTGATAGCGGACATTGATACCTGCGTAGTTCAGGCTGGCTTCACCTTTGGCATCTTGTTTGTCAAAATCAAAGGTAATAACATCACGATAAACTTCGGTGCTACCAAAGAATTTGGCGTAAATACCTGGCGTAAATTTAACCACTAATGTTCCCCACGGATACTGAATGACGGTTCTTTCACCCGCATCATTAATGCCAACATTCAAATTGACTATCACCAGTGCCGCAATGCCGATAGCGAGATAACTGATAGGTTTCATGGGAAGGTTCATTTTGCGCTCCTGATTAATGCTGGGTAAGCCAAAGCGAAAACTTGACTTGTTAGGGTTAGATTCTGAATGTTCATTATTCATGAGAGTGTCTCGAAAGCTGGATTTTGTACTCGTGTTTTGAAATTTTAGTAGATACTGCATAAAAGTTTTTATGCAGGCAAAAAATTTGACCAAGCGAGATAACCTTTTTAAAACCGTAATGATATTTTGAGCTTATTTTGCTGCGGTTAGGCGTTATTTAACCTGAGTTCGAGCTAAAACTCATGAGAGTAAAGGCAACAAATCGTGCTGACGTAGATTCAAGGAAGGTTTTTTAGATTGATAAGCATAGGTGAGACAGTCGATGGCATTAACCAGAAAGTTGACGAGGGAACGATGACGAGAGTGTTCAAGGCTAAAGATATTTTTCAATTAATTGTTAATGGTTTCGATAAGGCTGCGTTTTTTGAGTATAGCTAATACGATGTAAGTTGA
>DFWO01000077.1:0-405 GCA_002380945.1 Methylococcaceae bacterium UBA4132
TATTTTTAATTAACAATACCAATTATTGCAAGTATTAGTTTCATAAATTGACATTCACAGAGATCAAGATTGCAGCCAACTATTCGGTCTCATGGAGAGGTCTTGTTACCTCAGGACTCCTGATGAATCTATCCGCCTACTTTTATCGCAACCATCCTATTGATTTCTAAAGAATCACTGTGCTTAACGGATTTAAAAAGTATCGGTCTGACCTGTGTTTGTCACCATTATGGGTTCACTTGCCCTCGCAATCTGGTTTAATTATGCTAACGCTTGTTTATGCGGCGCGTACTGCGTAACTTTTATCCTGACTCGCCATTGCCCATAAAATACGGGCATTTTTGTTGGCAAGGGCAACGGTGGCTTTGTTAAAGCCGCGCCGTTCGATGAGTGCCTGTAGCCACA
>DFWO01000077.1:725-7333 GCA_002380945.1 Methylococcaceae bacterium UBA4132
CATTTTGCGTATGTAACGGTTGCCGCGCTTGCTCACACCTAAATAAACCTGTTTGTCACCGCTGCTGTGCTGTTTGGGAACAACGCCCAGACTGGCGGCATAGTCTCGACCACTGGTGTAAGCTTTGCCATCACCGATGTCGGCGGCAATGATGCTGGCGGTGATGATGCCAACCCCTGGCACGTCGGACAGCGTTTGCTGCGTTGGTTTTGATTACACAGGCATCCAATGCGCTGTTCGTAGCTTTTAATCGCTTTATCCAGTTCCTTTAGTTTTTCGTAGTGTTCGGCAAACAGTTCTCGACTTAAATGCGTCAAGCCGTTTTCAGCATCTTCCAATATCAATGGCAGTTCCTTTCTAACATAGTTAATGCCTTTGGCAATCACAATGCCTCTTTCCATTAACAGCTCTCGCAGTTGATTGACCAGCGCGGTGCGTTTATCGACCAAATCTTGTCGGATATTGTGTAGCAACTGCATATCCTGCTGTTCCTCGGTCTTGACCTTCACCACGCGCTTGTTCGGGCGCAACACCGCTTCGTGTATCGCCTGAGCATCGTTAAAGTCGTTCTTGTTACCCACCACAAAGCCTTTCACATAACGGGCATTCAATAACACCACTTCATGACCCAGTTTGATCAGTTCCCTTACCCAGTAATGCGCTCCGCCACAGGCTTCCATACCTATCAGACTCACCGTATAGTTGGCGAAAAATCCCAGTAATTCCGCCCTTTTTAATTTCTTTTTGGTGGCTTTTCCATCTTCACCAAGACTGTAAAAATGGAATATGTTTTTTGCTATGTCTAAGCCGACTACGTTAATATTCATCTCTGATTCCTCTTCGTTCTGTTGTTTATCCCAGTGGTGCATTATGACACCGTCGACAGGGAGAGAGGAGTCCATATCATCATCCTATGTCAGTGCATCTTATCGTGTTATGTAGGGTAAGCAACACTTTTCTGCTCACCAATTTTATCAGCGAATAGTGAAAACGATAAAACTGTTTACCCACCCTATACGGCTGTTCTTCCTTGACTAAACGTTCCTGTACTATTGCCTCAACGATGACTTTACCGTAACCTGTAAGTAAAAATTGGTTATGTTATTAAGTACATAACGACTGACACAGGTAAATAATGCGAAAGATTAACTATTTAATCGCACTTGCGAAAATTAAACATTTCGGACGTGCTGCTGATGCGTGCCACGTTTCTCAACCAACATTAAGTTCAGCTATTCAACATTTAAAAGATGAATTAGGTGTTACGTTATTTAAACGTGGACAAAAATTTGTCGGTTTAACACCCGAAGGCGAGAAAATACTTGCACACGCACAACGTTTATCTTCAGATTGGGACGCTCTGAAACAAGAAGCCTCATTATGCAAACAGCATTTAACGGGGCATTTAAGAATGGGTGCGATTCCAACTATCTTAGCTGTTGTGCCATTACTCACAGAATCTTACCGCGAAAAATATCCGCATCTTAAATTTCAAATTTTTTCACAATGTGCTGAAAAAATTATCCAACAGCTTGATGCGTTTGAACTTGATTTTGGTTTGACTTATTTAAATGACCAGAGGCTAAAAGGCTTTAAAATTTTGCCGTTATATCAAGAGCGTCATGTTTTATTAGCACGTCATGTTGAAATAAATGAACCGCAAAAACCTGCTGTATGGCAAGAAGCGGCACAATTACCATTATGTTTATTGACAACCAATATGCAAAATAGACAACTCCTTGATGCCGCATTTAGAGAAGCGGGGGTAAAACCTAACATCATTGTAGAAACGGATTCTATTTTCGCACTCTACGCGCATGTTCGCTGTGCGGGACTGTTTGCAATTGTGCCGCATAGTCTTTTGAATTTGATTGAAATGCGGCAGGAAGTGGTTGCAATACCATTACAACCTATACTTTCGCGTGAAATTGGCTTAGTGGCGCGAAGTGAAAATTTAGAAATGCCGATACAGCAAGCAACATGGCATCTTGCAAAGCAACTTAATCTACAAGCACGTTTCGATGCCTTAATAGATTTTGTCTATTAACTGATTGAGATAATCAATTAGCGGACTTTCTGACATAAATCCACAATACCGCCACCTATTCATTCGATAGGCAACCTTTAACACTATTGAGGCAAGAAAATGGCGAAAATTGTTTGTGTACTGTATGACGACCCGATGAACGGCTATCCCACCTCGTATGCCCGCGAAGATTGTCCGCAACCTGAAGTTTATCCCGATGGACAAACCTTACCGACTCCAAAAGCGATTGATTTCAAACCAGGTGCATTGTTAGGTAGCGTTTCAGGCGAACTGGGTTTGCGCAAATATTTGAAATCCAATGGTCATACTTTGGTTGTCACTTCCAGTAAAGACGGTGAAGACAGCGTTTTAGACCGTGAATTAGCGGATGCTGAAATCGTGATTTCGCAACCTTTCTGGTCTGCTTACATGACTGCGGAACGAATTGCCAAAGCCAAAAAACTTAAAATGATTGTCAATGCTGGTATCGGTTCTGACCATACGGATTTACAAGCCGCGATGGAACATAACGTAACCGTCGATGAAGTAACCTATTGCAACAGTAACGCGGTAGCAGAACACGTTGTGATGTCCATTTTAGCGTTGGTACGCAATTTTATTCCTTCGCACAACTGGATGTTAAAAGGCGGTTGGAATATCGCCGATTGCGTGTCACGCTCTTATGATTTGGAGGCAATGAGTGTGGGTACAGTTGCGGCAGGTCGTATCGGTTTGCGGGTGTTACGCTTGCTTAAGCCTTTTGGTGTCAAACTGCATTATCTAGACCGCCATCGTTTACCAGAAGCCGTGGAACAAGAGTTAAATTTAACTTACCACAGCAGCTTGGAAAGTTTAGCCAAAGTGTGTGACGTGGTAACGTTGAATTGTCCGCTACATCCTGAAACTGAACACATGATTAATGCTAAAACCTTAAAATTCTTCAAACGCGGTGCGTATTTGGTCAATACCGCAAGAGGCAAGTTGTGTGACCGTGATGCCATCGTTGATGCGCTCGAAAGCGGACAATTGGCAGGTTATGCAGGTGATGTATGGTTTCCACAACCAGCACCACAAGACCATCCTTGGCGTACGATGCCACATCACGGTATGACTCCACATATTTCTGGCACCAGCTTGTCCGCACAAGCCCGTTATGCGGCGGGAACTCGTGAAATCTTGGAATGCTATTTTGAAGATCGTCCGATTCGGAATGAATATTTGATTGTGCAAAACGGTCAATTAGCTGGCGTAGGAGCACATTCTTACAGTAAAGGCAATGCTACAGGCGGTTCAGAAGAAGCGGCTAAATTTAAAAAAGCGTAGTTTAGTCAAATTGTATAGCCCGACTAAAAATAGTCACTGTCTGTGGTCGGGCTATGCTTTTAGCAGCCAACAAGGAAAATACGATGAGATTTTTTAACAAGCTTAAGGGCGACGGTGTTGCATTACCACCTAAGCCTTCAGCAAAAGTGGTTGCACTCACATGGTTGGGTAGATTTTTAGCTATTGGCTCGGTAGCCGTGCTGGGCGAGCATCTGAATTCGGCATTGGTGCTTGGCTCGTTTGGTACGTCTTGCGTGTTGGTGTTTGTCTATCCTGATGTACTGTTCTCGTAGTCCAGAAATGTAATTGCGGGGGGCATGTTATCTGTTCATTGCTGGGGATTTTGTTTCTTCAAGCTTATGGTGTAACTCAATAAAGTTTTGCACTAGCTATTAGTTTCGCTATTGCGGTGATGATGGTCACGAGCACCGTGCATCCACCAGCAGGTTCTAATTCTGTGATTGTATTTTTAACCCAGCCCACATGGAATTTTACCTTGTTTCCTACCCTAGTTGGAGCTATAGCAATAGCTGTATTGCGCTCATTTATAACAATGCTACACGCGAGGCGAAATATCCCAAATATTGGTAATTTACCGCGTACGTTGCGTTGATTCATAACATGGGTAGCTCGTAGATATAAGGGTGAGATACGAACCCCCAATTTATAACTACGATTCAGATTTTTGTTCGCGGGCTAATAGATTTTGTACGGCGGTTAACGGGTCTAAGCCTTCGTATAACACTTTGTAGGTCTGTTCAGTAATGGGCATTTCAATACTGTGTTTTTGCGCTAATAGATAGGTTTCTTTTGCCGCGAATATGCCTTCAATTTCTTGACCGATTTCTGCTATCGCGTCTTTTCTGTCTTTGCCTAAGCCTAGTGCTAAACCAAAACGGCGGTTGCGTGATTGGTTGTCGGTACAGGTCAATAGCAAATCGCCTAAACCTGCTAAGCCCATAAAGGTATCGGGTTTGCCGCCTAGTTTTACGCCTAAACGGATAATTTCAGTTAAGCCACGGGTAATTAATGCGGCTCTGGTATTTGCTCCAAACCCCAGTCCATCAGCAATCCCTGCGGCAATCGCCAGTACGTTTTTGACTGCACCGCCGACTTCAACACCGATAACATCAGAGCTGGTATAAGTGCGAAAGCGTCCGCCATGTAGTCTATCGGCTAACTGACGCGCAAAATCGGGTTGATTGGCAGCAATGGTAATCGCGGTGGGTAAATCAGCTGCTACTTCACGCGCAAACGTGGGACCTGACAAAATGGCGGCAGGCGTTTTTGTGCCAAAGATGTCGGCGACGACTTCATGAAGTAAGCTACCATCATCGGCATTAAAGCCTTTGGTTGCCCATGCTATTTTGACTTGATTGGATAGATGGGGTTTGAGTTTAATGAGTATGTCTTTGAACGCGTGACTGGGTACACAAATCAGCAGTAAATCAGAAAAGGCGGCAATCTCAGCTAAATCATTCGTTACCTGTAGATTATCGGGAAACGCCAAGCCTGATAAAAACTGTTTGTTTTCTCTATCGCCTGCCAAGGCGGCGATATGGTCGGGATTATGTCCCCATAGCAACACTTGGCAACCATTTCTGGCTGCCAAGATGGCAAGAGCTGTTCCCCACGAGCCTGCACCGAGCAGAGCTATGTTGTTGCTCATCGGATAGGTTAATTGAGGGTGTCTGAACTAGGGGCTTGAGTTTGTTGCAAGTGTTGCGCATACAACGCATCAAAATTGACAGGGGCTAATAATAGTTGTGGGAAACCACCTCTGACAATCAAGTCAGATACTGCTTCTCTTGCATAAGGGAACAGGATGTTAGGGCAGAAACTACCGACCATAGGTCCCATTTCTTGATCTGTAAAACCACCTAAAGAGAAAATACCCGCTTGATTCACTTCAACTAAATAAGCCACCGTGTCTTTGTTTTTAACGGTAATAGTGAGCGTCAGGGTTATTTCAAAGAATGAATTATCTAACGGTTCAACATGAGAGCCTAAGTTAAAATCAACAGAAGGTTCCCATTGTTCAGTAAATATTTTTGGTGAATTGGGAGTTTCAAAAGACATGTCTTTGGTGTAAATCTTTTGAATAGCAAATTGTTTTTCTACCGCGTTGTTATCTTCAGCCATGATTGAGCTTTCCTGTTTTTAAGAGTAATTAAATGAAAAGGATTGGGTTATTTTTTGTGTTTGCTCGCCATTTTTACGGGCAGTTTGTAATCATTTTCCCACGCTGCCATGCCGCCTGTTACCACGAAAACTTGTTCAAAACCTGCTTTAGTAAGTAGCTTGGCTGCTGAAGCAGAGCGCGTACCGTTTTGACAGATAACGAGTAGCGGTTTAGTTTTTTGTTCTGTTAAGGTGGGTAATACTTCAGGTAATTTGCTTAACGGCATATTAGTCGCTTGTTCAATATGGCTAACTACAAATTCAGGTGCTTCGCGTACATCAATGATGAGGGTTTCACTGTCGTTCATTTTAGCGACAGCTAAGAGTGGCGAAATCGCTTTCGATTTGTTAAGTACACCGTCAAGTGCTTCTTGTATTAATAAGTAAGTAACAACAGCCATTGCCAGCACTAGAATGTAGTGATTTAAAATAAACTCTATGTATCGATCCATATTAGGTAAGGTTATATTGGTTAGGTGAAGGATAAAAACAAATTAATGCGCAGCGGAACAAAAGACTTCACGCATCATTTCGATGAGTTTGAGCATACGTTCATCATCTATAAAGTAATAAACACGATTAGCTTCTTTTTTACAGCCGAGAATGTTTTTTTCTTTAAGAATAGAGAGGTGTTGAGAAATATTGCTTTGACTAGTACCAACTTGTTCAACAATTTCCTGTACGCTGATGGATTTATTACCAAGCAGACAGAGTATTTTCAAGCGTAATGGATGGGACATGGCTTTTAAGCAGCGTGCCGCCTTAGCTATATCGGCATCATCATATAAAATGTGCTGGTCTTTAATGTTCATTATGATTACTAATGCTATGGGTTGATTTTAAAATAAATTCATCAGTGATTGTTTGTACACAAACGATTGTCAGCATAATTGAGGTTGAGGCGTAATTGAAATTTCACGCTGTTAAAGACGAACTTTTAAGGACATTCTACTCAATCAAACATGAGTCCAATGAGGCTATTGATACCTATTGCTAACCCTATATCGCTAGTAAAGTCTTAACTGACCTTAGAACGCCAAAGTCAACTAAAAAAACTGAACATCGGGTATAATATTGC
>DFWO01000178.1:0-45006 GCA_002380945.1 Methylococcaceae bacterium UBA4132
CACCTAATAATCCCTCTGGCAATAGCGGCTTCAGCAGCTTCCATTTCTTATTACTCAATTCTGTCGGGTATCGCTTGACTCGTTTAGTTCGCTTTTTTATCAAAATTAAGAACAAAAATGCTTGTTTTACTCTTGCTTTTGTACTTTTAAAACACGTTCTAAGGAAGCAAACACTACATCAATTTATTTCCAAAATTTTTTGAACAAACCAAGTGTAGACTGAGGAGTAACAAGCTTGCTTTCAATTATGTTTAATAGCCGTTCCTCACGATGAATAGCTTCACGTTTTAACTCCTTTATATCGTGTACCAAATATTCAACCTGATCCATTAACCATTGTTCATGCTCAGAAATGGGCGGTTGCGAAGTAGTATCACATTTACTCGCAGTTTTTGGATTTAGCTCTTCATAACATTTGATTAGATCATTGGTGTCTATGCCCTTACCTGTTTTAGTAAGTTTGCCCGAAGCAATATGTCGATTGATTGTTGACCGAGAAAGTCCTGTCAATTCCGTAGCTCTTTGTATTGAAACGATCATAAAATTATACTCAAATAAAAATGACGTATCTTAAAGTTTAGCAATAATAGTTCATTATGAACAATTATAAAATATCCTCTATGAAAACACCGCCAGACAAACTTAATTACTAGAATTTCCATGCGTTTTTAATACAAATGTCTTGCCCAAAGTGCGGTAAAATCTTGATTTAATGAAGCCTGATAGCTATAATCCATCAGCTATTATGTTTGGAGAGTCATGTGACAGATAGAAAATACTCTACTGTCGTTAAGATACTGAGCTATCAGGTTTTAATAATACTTATCGTCACCACTGGCTTTGCTGTTAAAGAGGGCGGACAACAAGCCTTATCTGCTATTTTAGGCGGCATGGCTGCCTTTGTTCCCAACCTGTACTTTGCACTACGAATACACAGGTCGGCAGGACAAGAGGCGAGAAAAATTGTCAATTCTTTTTATGCAGGTGAATCAGGTAAATTGTTATTAACCGTCGCATTATTCATGATGATTTTTCAAATACCAAACATACAAACATTACCACTGTTAGTTAGCTATGTAGCCACGCTATCAGTTTTTTGGTTCGCATTATTGATGCGTTGACATTATTATTTTTCAAAGAGAGGAACGATGGCTACCGAAGCTCACGCCGCCGAAGGTGCAACTGGCTATATCATTCACCATTTAACGCCGCTACATGTAGGCGAGGGTTTTTGGACGCTACATCTGGATACTTTGTTTTTTTCGGCTGTGCTAGGTGGATTGTTTGTTTGGTTCTTTAAAACCGCCGCTGAAAAAGCGACATCGGACGTACCTAACTTACTGCAAAGTTTCGTTGAAATGCTGATTGAATTTGTCGATACACAGGTCAAAGACAGCTTTCATGGTCATAATAAATTAATCGCGCCTTTAGCACTAACTATCTTTTGCTGGGTATTTTTGTGGAACTTTATGGACTTGTTCCCCGTTGATATATTACCTTTAATTGGTTCAATGATGGGCATTGATTATTTGCGCGTTGTACCGAGTACCGATTTGAATGCAACCTTTGCTTTATCTATTACGGTCTTTTGTTTGATTATTTTCTATAGCTTAAAAGTAAAAGGTCCAATACATTTTGCTAAAGAATTGTTGTTGCACCCCTTTAATCATTGGGCGTTAATCCCATTTAATCTGTTACTAAATTTTGTTGAATACCTGGCAAAGCCTATTTCATTAGCTCTGCGGTTATTTGGCAATCTGTATGCAGGTGAACTTATTTTCATTTTGATAGCATTATTGCCTTGGTATATGCAACCCGTTTTGAGTTTCCCTTGGGCAATTTTCCATATTCTAATTATCACACTTCAAGCCTTTATTTTCATGGTATTAACCATTGTTTACCTGAGTATGGCACACGAAGATCATTAATATTTTTTAACACTTTTTTATAACTTAATTAACCGTTTGGAGGTTTCATGGAAATTGCAAAATTAATCGCTGATGTACAAGGCATGACTGCTATTGCAGTAGGTCTGGTTCTTGGTATGGGTGCGTTAGGAACAGCGATCGGTTTCGGTCTATTGGGCGGAAAATTCTTGGAAGGTGCTGCACGTCAACCTGAAATGGTACCTATGTTACAAGTAAAAATGTTCGTTGTTGCAGGTCTATTAGACGCGGTAACCATGATCGGTGTTGGTTTGGCGTTATTCTTTACTTTCGCAAATCCATTCCTGTCTGCGGTAACAGCAGCAGCTGCGGGTTAATCGAACTGTCGTGTTTAATAGCAACAAGAGGAACGCATCGTGAGCATCAATGCTACTCTGATTGGGCAAATGATTACATTTGCACTTCTGGTATGGTTTACCATGAAGTACATTTGGCCGCCTTTATTTGACTCGTTAGAAGAACGTAGAAAGAAAATTGCTGATGGTTTGGCAGCGGCTGAAAAAGGTCAAGAAAACATGCACTTGGCTGAGAAAAAAGCCAAAAATGTTATCAAAGAAGCCAAAGAACAATCTTCAGAGATTGTCAACCAAGCTCAAAAACGCGCAAATGAATTGATTGAAGAATCAAAAGACACCGCTAAAAAAGAAGGTGAACGCATGATTCTGGCAGCAAAAGCGCAAATTGAACAAGAAATACAACAGGCAAGAGAAAGTTTGCGTCAAGAAGTTGCCGCTTTGGCATTTAGTGCCGCAGAGCAAATTCTGGGTGCGGAAATTGATAAAGCCAAGCATCGAGACATTATAAGCAAAGTCTCTAATCAACTAGGTTAAGCAGTATGAGCGAACTGGCAACATTGGCAAGACCTTATGCGGTAGCTACGTTTAAAAGAGCCAAAGAAACGAACTCGACTAAAAAATGGTCCGAAAATTTGGCGTTTATGTCGGCTGTCCTAAGTAATAAAGACATTTCTGTTGTAATTGATAATCCAAAAGTAAACAAGCAAGCATTGTCAGCATTCGTGCTGGATATTTGCCAAGGGCAAGTAAATGAAGAAGCTGAAAATCTTCTCCAGTTACTCGTTCACAATAATCGGCTGACTTTAGTTCCCATCATTGCCACGCTTTTTGAAGCCTACAAGACAGAAGATGAAGGTTATGTCGATGTTGAAGTCGTTGTCGCTTATGCCTTCTCTAAAGAAGAAAAGCCTAAGTTCGCTTCAACTTTGGAAAAAACCCTCGGTAAAAAAGTCAACATGAATATAACCGTAGATAAGTCATTAATTGGCGGTGTTCTAGTACGCGCGGGCGACCGAGTGATTGACGGTTCTATTAGAGGCCAGCTTCAACACATGCAAAAGACTCTACAGTGAGAGTGAGAAAAGCACATGCAATTAAACCCATCTGAAATAAGCGATCTAATTAAAAAGAAGATCGAAAACTTTAACCTGAGTGCAGAAGCGCACACAGAAGGTACAGTAGTCAGTGTTACTGACGGTATTGTGCGAGTACATGGCTTGTCGGAAGCAATGCAAGGTGAAATGTTGGAATTTCCAGGCAACACCTTTGGTATGGCTTTAAACCTTGAAAGAGATTCAGTCGGTGTGGTGGTATTAGGTTCATACCAGCATATTTCTGAAGGAGATACCGTCAAATGTACTGGAAAAATTTTAGAAGTACCTGTCGGTGAAGCTCTACTTGGTCGCGTTGTTGACGCACTCGGTAATCCTATTGATGGTAAAGGTGCAATTGATACCACCGAAACATCACCTATCGAAAAAATCGCACCAGGTGTTATTGCCCGTCAATCGGTTGACCAGCCTGTACAATTAGGTTTGAAATCTATTGATGCGATGATTCCTGTCGGTCGTGGTCAACGTGAGTTAATCATTGGTGACCGTCAAACAGGTAAAACAGCAATTGCAATTGATGCCATCATCAATCAAAAAGGTACTGGCATTAAATGTATCTATGTGGCGATTGGACAAAAACGTTCATCCATTGCTAACGTAGTGCGTAAACTAGAAGAACACGGCGCGATGGCACACACCATCATCGTCTCGGCTTCTGCGTCAGAATCAGCTGCACTCCAATTCATCGCCCCTTATACAGGTTGTTCGATGGGTGAATTCTTTAGAGACCGTGGCGAAGATGCGTTAATCATTTATGACGATTTAACCAAACAAGCATGGGCTTATCGCCAGATTTCACTGTTATTGCGTCGTCCACCAGGTCGTGAAGCGTATCCTGGTGACGTTTTCTATTTGCATTCGCGTTTACTAGAAAGAGCCTCGCGCATTAATGCTGATGAAGTTGAAAAACTCACTAACGGCAAAGTAAAAGGTAAAACAGGTTCTTTAACTGCCTTGCCAATTATTGAAACCCAAGGCGGTGACGTATCGGCTTTCGTACCAACTAACGTTATTTCGATTACTGACGGTCAAATCTTCTTGGAAAGTAGTTTATTTAACTCAGGTATTCGTCCTGCGGTGAATGCGGGCTTGTCGGTATCACGGGTTGGTGGTGCTGCACAAACTAAAATCATTAAGAAATTAGGTGGTGGTACCCGTTTAGACTTAGCGCAATACCGTGAATTAGCTGCATTTGCTCAGTTCGCCTCGGACTTAGATGAAAGCACGCGTAAACAGCTAGAACGTGGTCAACGCGTCACTGAATTGATGAAGCAAAATCAATATTCACCCATGTCAGTTGCACAAATGGCAGTGTCATTGTTTGCAGCTAACGAAGGGTTCCTTGATAACGTTGAAGTCAACAAAGTACTCGCTTTTGAAGCAGCTTTACAGTTGTACATGAAATCAGAACATTCTGAATTAATGGACAGCATTAATGCAACTGGCGATTTTAGTAATGAAATTAAGCAGGGTATGCAAACTGCTATCGAAACTTTCATTAAAACTCATAGTTGGTAAAAGGGTCTCCTTATGGCTGTTGGTAAAGAAATACGCACTAAGATTGCGAGTATTAAAAATACTCAAAAAATTACTCGCGCAATGGAAAAAGTTGCTGCCAGTAAGATGCGTAAAACAAAAGACAGAATGCAGGCAACACGTCCCTACTCTAAAAAAATTGCTAGAATTATTAAGCACTTGGCTCATGCGAATCCAGAGTACAAACATTCATTTCTTGTTAAACGTGAAGTAAAACGAATTGGCATTATCGTCATTAGTTCTGATCGTGGCTTGTGCGGCGGGTTAAATTCAAATTTATTCAGAAAAGCCCTGACGCATTTATCACAATGGAGTAAGGATGGTATCGAAGTAGATATTGCGACGATTGGCGGTAAAGCGGCTGGATTTTTTGGCAACTTGAAAACAAATGTCGTCGGTCATATAGCCAAATTAGGTGATATTCCACATTTACAAGATGTTGTGGGTGTCATTAAGATTATGCTAGATGCTTATGAACAGGGGCGTATTGACGAATTGTATGTCATCAATAATGAATTCATTAATACGATGACGCAACGACCTGTTATTCAACAGTTGCTTCCTGTAGTCGCTTGCGAACTAGATCAAAATCTAAGCGGTCATTGGGACTATATTTATGAGCCAGATGCTAAAGAGGTTTTAGATCATTTATTAATTCGTTATGTTGAGTCTATCGTTTATCAGGGTCTGGTTGAGAACAATGCTTGTGAACAAGCCGCTAGAATGGTCGCGATGAAGAGTGCTTCGGATAATGCGGGCAATCTTATCAGCGAGTTGCAACTGATTTACAACAAAGCCAGACAAGCCGCTATCACTCAGGAAATTTCAGAAATTGTTGCCGGTGCCGCAGCTGTTTAGACCTGCGCAAACAACACAACACAAGAGGACAACTCAATGAGTTCGGGTAAAATCGTTCAGATTATTGGTGCGGTCGTTGACGTGGAATTTTCACGCGAAGACCTACCCAAAGTATATGATGCGTTAAATGTAGAAAATAATGGTTTGGTGCTGGAAGTACAGCAACAACTCGGTGATGGCGTAGTTAGAACTATTGCTATGGGTAGTACCGATGGTTTAAGCAGAGGTTTAACTGTCGTCAATACTAATGCGGCTATTTCAGTGCCAGTCGGTCAAGAAACTCTAGGTCGTATCATGAATGTCTTGGGTGAACCCATAGACGAAAAAGGTGCGATTGGCGAAAAAGTTAAATGGGGTATACATCGTGAAGCCCCTAGCTATGCTGAACAAGCCGCTGCTAATGAATTATTAGAAACAGGCATTAAAGTTATCGACTTGGTTTGCCCGTTTACTAAAGGTGGTAAAGTTGGCTTATTCGGTGGTGCGGGCGTAGGCAAGACCGTCAATATGATGGAGTTGATTCGTAACATCGCTATCGAACACAGTGGTTATTCGGTATTTGCTGGCGTAGGCGAGCGTACTCGTGAAGGTAATGACTTTTATCACGAAATGACTGACTCTAACGTTATCGACAAAGTATCGTTAGTCTATGGTCAAATGAACGAGCCACCTGGAAACAGATTGCGCGTGGCGTTGACAGGCTTAACAATGGCGGAATATTTCCGTGATGAAGGTCGTGACGTATTATTCTTCGTGGATAACATCTATCGTTACACTTTAGCGGGTACAGAAGTATCAGCGTTATTAGGTCGTATGCCTTCTGCGGTAGGTTATCAGCCAACACTTGCTGAAGAAATGGGTGTTTTACAAGAGCGTATTACGTCAACTAAAACAGGTTCTATTACCTCTATCCAAGCGGTTTATGTGCCTGCGGACGATTTAACTGACCCATCGCCAGCGACTACTTTTGCTCACTTAGATGCGACCGTGGTATTGTCGAGACAAATTGCAGAATTAGGTATTTATCCTGCGATTGATCCATTGGATTCAACCAGCCGTCAGCTTGACCCATTAGTGATTGGTCAAGAACATTACGAAGTAGCGCGTAGCGTGCAAGGTATTTTGCAACGTTATAAAGAATTGCGTGACATTATCGCCATTCTAGGTATCGACGAATTATCTGAAGAAGATAAATTAACCGTTGCCAGAGCGCGTAAAATGCAACGTTTCTTATCGCAACCGTTCTTTGTTGCTGAAGTATTTACTGGTTCACCTGGAAAATATGTCTCATTAAAAGATACTATCGCAGGCTTTAAAGGCATTATTAACGGCGAATACGATACTATTCCAGAACAAGCTTTCTACATGGTAGGCACGATCGAAGAAGTGTTGGAAAAAGCTAAAACAATGAAAGGTTAATTAGGATATAAAGCTCCCTATCTCGGTAGGGGTAGGGAGACAACCCTAATTCAATCATTAGTTCACTGCCGCAGAGGCAGCTTAGGAATAGCTTAATCATCAAACGAAACGGTAAAGAAAATGACCATGATCGTACATGTAGACATCGTAAGCGCAGAAGAAGAAATATTTTCGGGTAGCGCGGAAATGGTATTTGCTCCCGCTGAAATGGGTGAAGTAGGTATCACGCCGCGTCATGCTCCGTTAATATCAAAACTTAAACCAGGTGAAGTTCGAATTAAAATTAATGAGGCAGAAACTCATCATTTTTATATATCAGGCGGTCTCTTAGAAGTACAGCCACACATGGTTATTATTCTGGCTGACACAGCGATAAGAGCAAAAGACATCGACGAAGCCGCAGCCCTACAGGCTAAAGCCAAAGCCGAAGAAGCTCTGGAAGATAAGAGCGGCAAACTGGATTATGGACAAGCACAAGCTCAGCTGGCTCAAGCTATCATGCAACTAAGAATGCTGGATAGACTGAGAAAGCGTGGCGGATAATAAAAACATTAGTTTGCAACGTTTTTATGATTTTTCAAAAGCCTGATAACGTACACTACGCTATCGGGCTTTTTTTTGTTTAACAGGAAATGAGATGAAAATTACTACGATTATTCTTGCAGCAGGAAAAGGAACGCGTATGCGCTCTGAACTACCCAAAGTTTTGCATAAAATAGCCAATAAACCGTTGCTAAAACATGTTTACGACATGAGCAGTCAATTGGAAAACAACAGCATTAAGATTGTTGTCGGTCATGAAGCCGCTTTAGTGACTGATACATTAAAAGAGTTGGATACCAGTTGGGTTGAACAAAAACAACAACTTGGTACAGGTCATGCTGTACAACAAGTGAGCGATCAAATCGCCGATAGTGACATGGTGTTAATTCTGTACGGTGATGTGCCTTTATTGAAGTTGTCAACGGTCAAACAGTTACTAAAGAACGTTAATGAGCAATCTCTCGCTTTACTAACCGTAAATCTTGAAAATCCAACGGGCTATGGCAGAATAGTCAGAGATACCTCAGGAAAAGTGACTAAAATCGTCGAACAAAAAGATGCTTCCGACAGTGAAAAACTCATTAAGGAAGGTAATACTGGTATTTTAGCTGTACACGGCGATAAACTGAAACAATGGCTAAACCGATTAGGCAATAATAATGCGCAAGGTGAATACTATTTAACCGATGTCATTGAAATGGCAGTGGCGGATGGAATAAACATTATTACTAGCCAACCAGAGACAGAAGATGAGGTATTGGGTGTTAATAATCGTCTACAGCTAAGTCATCTGGAACGAGTTTACCAACAACAGCAAGCAAATGAGCTAATGGAGCAAGGTGTTACCTTAATAGATCCTTCGCGTTTTGATCTTCGCGGCTCAATAGACCATCTAGGACAAGACATAGAAATTGACATTAATGTGATTTTAGAAGGCAAAAACAGTATCGGCAACAACGTTAAAATTGGCGCGAACACACAGATAAAAAATGCCATCATTGGTGATAATGTGGAAATTTTAGCCAACTGTGTGATTGAAGATGCCATCGTAGGTGATAACAGCCGTATTGGTCCTTTTGCACGATTGAGACCAGAATCCGTACTTGCCAATGATGTGCATATTGGCAATTTTGTAGAGATTAAAAAATCAACTGTTGCACAAGGTAGTAAAGTTAATCACTTAAGTTATATTGGTGATAGCACTATAGGTAGTAAAGTAAATATTGGTGCAGGCACGATTACCTGTAACTATGACGGGGTGAATAAATTCAGAACCATTATTGAAGATGGTGCTTTCATTGGCTCAGATACTCAATTAGTCGCACCCGTTACCGTCGGAAAAAATGCTACTATTGGCGCAGGCTCTACAATTACTAGAGATTGTCCAGAAAATCAACTGACTTTAAGTAGAGTAAAACAGCTTTCTATTTCAGGTTGGCAACGACCCGTTAAACAGGAGAAATCATAATGTGTGGCATTGTAGGCGGTATCGCTCAACGAAATGTAGTACCTATTCTCATAGAAGGTCTAAAGCGACTAGAATATCGTGGCTATGACTCGGCAGGACTTGCCGTCGTACACGATAACGACATCTACCGAAAACGTGAACTTGGTAAAGTCAAAGGACTGGAAGCATTAATAGAAGCCGATCCTATCTCAGGCTATTTGGGTATCGCACACACGCGCTGGGCAACGCATGGCAAACCCAGTACAGCGAATGCTCATCCGCATATCAGTCGCAACAAAATTGCCGTAGTACATAATGGCATCATTGAAAATTATGAACACTTAAGAGAAACTCAAACCAATAACGGTTACGAATTTACCTCAGAAACCGATACAGAAACAATCGTCCATGAAATTCACCATGCCAGAGAAACGACTGACAGCTTATTAGCTGCTGTTAAAGAAACGGTGAAAAAACTGGAAGGTGCTTATGCCCTAGGCATCATGAGTGCTGATGAACCTGATACACTCATCGCCTGTCGGAAAGGCAGCCCGTTGGTGATTGGTGTTGGCTTTGGCGAATATTTTATTGCCTCCGATGTGGCTGCCCTACTCCCTGTCACTCAACGTTTTATCTTTCTCGAAGAAGGTGACATTGCCAAAATCAGCATCAAAGAACTACTGATTTATGATGCCGATGACCAACTGGTGAAACGCCCAATCAAACAAAGCCAACTCACCGCTGACGCAGTTGAGAAAGGCGAATATCGTCATTACATGCTCAAAGAAATTTATGAGCAACCCTTTGCTATCTCGCAGACCTTAGAAGGCAGATTCATCAATAACCGCCTGCAAGAGAACGCCTTTGGACACAACGCGGCAGAAGTCTTCGATAACATTAAATCCGTACAAATCCTCGCCTGTGGTACTAGCTACCATTCTGGATTAGTAGCACGCTACTGGTTTGAAAAAATTGCGCGTGTTCCCTGTAACATCGAAGTTGCTAGTGAGTTTCGTTACCGTAGCCCCGTGTTATCACCCGATACCCTTATCGTCACCATCTCACAATCAGGTGAAACGGCTGATACCCTAGCGGCACTGCAAGAAGCCAAAAAATTAGGCGCGAAATACTCCATCGCTATTTGTAACGTGCCAGAAAGTTCACTGGTTAGAGAATCTGATTTAGTGCTAATGACCCGTGCGGGTCCTGAAATTGGTGTAGCATCAACCAAAGCCTTTACCACACAACTCGTTACCTTAATGATGTTAGTGATAGCGGTAGGTAGACGCTTTCAACTAACTGAGATTATGGAGCAGAAGATCACCTCCGAATTGTTTAGTTTGCCGAAAAAAATTGAACAAGTGCTGCAATTGGATGAGGAGATTAAAACCCTATCTCAACAGTTTGCTGAAAAACAACACGCGTTATTTTTAGGTAGAGGCACACACTATCCCATCGCAATGGAAGGTGCGTTAAAACTAAAAGAAATTTCCTATATCCATGCTGAAGCCTACCCTGCGGGTGAATTAAAGCACGGTCCGTTAGCGTTGATTGATGTTGATATGCCTGTCATTGTTGTTGCTCCTAACAATAGCTTGCTGGAAAAATTGAAGTCCAATATGCAGGAAGTCAGTGCTAGAGGCGGTCAACTTATTGTATTTATGGATGAAACGCTTGCTTCTGAAGCTGACAAAAATATTCAAATTGTCAAAGTTGCTCAAGTCGGGAATGAAATTTCACCCATGGTTTATACCGTCCCACTACAGCTATTGTCTTATCACGTCGCTGTGTTAAAAGGCACAGATGTCGATCAGCCAAGAAACTTAGCAAAATCGGTTACAGTGGAATAAAAAAATAGACAGGAGTCCAAAAGTCTTTTTTTGGACTCCGTTTTAAAGCAACACAGCTAAGTTAGTATTTTAATAATTTATAACACTCCCATGATTCTCTAAACACGATATTGCAAACTGCTGTAATGGCTTAAGCATTTCAGCCTGACATTCACTCTGCGTTCGTAGAACATCACCAACTAACCATAGTTGATAACTACAATTGGCAAACGAACCATAAACGACATAACAAATTTCTATATTTTCTATGAAATACTTTATAAAAATAAATGATACGGCACAGCCGATGATGACAAGAAACCGTTTATTGTTTGATATGTTGACGGGTGAAGAACAGCCTCAGGATATGGGAGGCTTGCTATTGGCATTAGTGCTAGCGATACACCTAGCGGGCTTTTACTTTGTAAACGCTAATACGCCCGTTACTGAAGCAAAACCAGAAGTAATCATGGAAGTGTCTATGGTAGCAGTGCCACTTCCTGTTGCTGATGTGCCACCGCCTGCACCCACACCACCCGCGCCTCCAGAACCACCTAAGCCTGTTCCGCCCAAACCAGTTAAGCCCAAGCCCGTTACTAAAGCTAAACCTGTGGTTAAACCTGTCGTTCATAAAACTGAACCTGTTTTTATTCCTGTTGCAAAAGACCCCGCACCAGTGCCTATTAGCAATCCAGCCCCTGTTGCAGCACCCGCCAAAGCCTCAACAGCTAAAGCTGCGCCTGCGCCAAGCAAACCACAGACGTTCACTCAGGCAGCAGTCGGTGCAAACTACGGCTATAACCCTAAACCAAAATATCCCAGTGTGGCACGAAGCCGTGGTTGGGAAGGCAAAGTGATACTGAGAGTACAAGTTTCCGCCGATGGTGAGGCTGAGCAAGTCAGCGTAGTGCAAAGTAGCGGACATGACGTATTAGATGATGCCGCTGTTGCTGCCGTGGAAGGTTGGCGTTTTGTACCTGCTAAACGGGGTGATACGCCTGTTGCAAGTGCCGTGAATGTGCCGATTAACTTTAAATTAGATTAACCTTTTAAATTCATATTGAGGAGAAAAACCAATGCTTGACCATGCTGCAAATGCTGAGGCTATTATTGATGGTACAAAATATACTTTATACGTTTTTTCGGTTTTAACGTGGACGCTGATTTTATTTAAAATCTGGCAACTGAGTAGAAACAGTTCATATAACCAAAAATTTAATGAAGCATTTTGGGACTCGGCGGATTTAACAGCGGCAGAAAAATTGCCCGATGATATTGCTAGAGGATCAAAAGCGCGTATTGCCCGTGCAGGTTTTCAATGGTTACGCGAAAGTGCTAATACAATGCAAAAAAGCCTAAAATTTCACGGTGAACCCACAGAATTATTAGAACACGCATTACTGGTACAAATGCAAAAAGAACAACACTCGATGGAAGGCGGCTTAAACATACTCGCGAGTATTGGTAGTACTGCCCCGTTCGTCGGCTTATTTGGTACTGTACTGGGCATCATGCACGCCATGCACCAAATTACTGCTAGCGGCTCAACCAGCTTGGAAGTTGTCGCAGGTCCTATCGGTGACGCATTAGTTGCCACCGCCATTGGTATTGCCGTCGCTGTACCCGCAGTATTGGCATACAATATGTTTTTACGTTCGGTTAAGCAACAACGCGTAGAACTAGAAAATTTTGTTGCCAGCTTTATGCACAACGCCTTCGGCAAGGATTAATTATGGCATTTAAACCACAAGGCGATAGCTCAGAAGCCATGAGTGAAATCAACGTCACACCGCTAGTCGATGTGATGTTAGTGTTAGTGATTATTTTGTTAGTGACCGCACCGTTAGTCACTCAATCGATACACATGAAACTACCTGAAACTGTTGAAACTACCGCAGATATTGACAAACAACCGTTTCAACTGGGTATTGATGCAAAGAATCAAATTACCCTAAATAAAGAACCTTACGCAAATCTTGCCGATTTAGAAACCAAATTAAAAGCAGAATTAGCAGCAAATCCAGACATGGAAATTCATCTACACGCTGATGAAAGCGTGGTTTATGGCAAAGTGGCTGAATTAATGGCAACCGTACAACACGCAGGTATTGTAAAAATGGCTTTTGTGACCATGCCAGAATAGCGTTACAAAGTTCTAACTACCATTTAGTTTTTCAAATCATCCGCTTTAAAAGCCGCGCATATCGACTACACAGACACTTAGCAAAATCAGTGACTGTAGCGTAAACTTAAAAAATACAGAGTCTAAAAACACGTTTTTGGACTCCGTGTTTACTCTTCAACGACAATCAACTCAATGAATTCAACCCTTATTCAAATGACGCTAATTATGGCGTGTGGCGTAGTTTGGCGCATCCTTAAGCCTGCGGGTTTGGGTGCAGAACAAGCGCGTGGCGTATTGACGACGGTGGTTTATTATTTGTTTTTGCCCGCCATGATTTTAGAGGTGTTGTGGACGGCGGATATTGGTTGGCAGTCTTTGCAATATAGCCTGCTAGGTATGAGTTGTATTGTGTTTGGTATCGTTTTTAGTTGGGCGTGTGGTGTGTTGTTAAAACTTGAACATAACCGCTTAGGAGCAATGATTTTAGCGGCGGCGTTTCCTAATGTGACCTATTTGGGTCTGCCTGTCTTAGAGCAAATTTTTGGGCATTGGGCGCGGTCGGTGGTCATTCAATTAGATTTATTTGCCGCCGCGCCATTAGTGTTTACAGTCGGTATTATGATTGCTCGGCATTATGGCGAAGATGACACCCAGCAATCCAAATCCGTACTATCGTTTCTGAATGCGCCACCATTTTGGGCAGCGGCACTGGCAGTGACACTGAATCTTAATGGCGTGGTTGCACCACTGTGGTTGGCGGGTGTATTGCAAAAACTATCAGTAGCCGTTGTGCCGTTAATGTTGTTTTCATTGGGTTTGGCGTTAAGTTGGTCGGCTTTAACGTGGCGTAATGTGCCTTATGTATTGCCTGTTATTTTGATAAAAATGGCGTTCATGCCTCTATTTGCGATGATGCTAGTCGGGCATTTGTCGATGGCTGAACAGTATAAAACGGCGGCAGTGATGGATATGGCAATGCCAAGTATGTTGCTGGGTGTGGTGTTGTGTGATCGTTATCGGTTGGATAGTTCGTTGTATGCTATGGTGGTCACGGTGACGACAGTGTTAAGTTTGATAACGTTGCCGTTTTTATATGGAGTGTTGCAGTAACAATATCCACGAAAGGCACGAAAAAAATCTACGCTGTTCATAATCAATTTTGGATAAGCGCGAATGTGCGCGCCCACTTAACATAAAAATATGTTAGCCCCAAAGTGTGAGAGATGGATTAAGCCATTTGTGGTGAGCTTGTCGAACCATATGAACATCCTTCGACAAGCTCACCACGAACGGTAGCTATAAATATCATTCAGTCTTTAGCACTACCAAAAATTTCGTATTTTTTGTGCTTTTCGTGGACAGTAAGCAATTTATTACTCTACTTTTTCAACATCAAACACCGTGCCACGGCTGGCAATTACTTTGACTTTGGTTTTTATATCACAGTCTACGCCGTGTACTTTCCAGATAGTATCATCAACTTTTATTTTACCTTCGCCATTTTCAATGGCCTCATGCAGATTAAACACCCGCCCGATATATTGCGAACCGCGTTTGTTTAATAGTGGTTGATCTGATTCTATGGTGTATTTTTTGCCATAAACGCGCCATCCTATAATGGCAGTCATCGCAAGTACGGAGAAAATCAGGATTTGTACCTCTGTGCTGATAGCAGGAATTAGCCAAACAATAATACCTGTTATCAGTGCAGACACTGACATCCACAAAAAGAAAAAAGCAGGGATAATGATTTCCACCACTAAACAGATAACTGCCAATACCCACCAATACCAAAAAACTAAAGCCATTTCTGTCATGATTTAGCCCTGCTAGTCATGGCTTCTTTTGCTAGTTCACTGATACCACCAATTGCACCGATGACACTAGAAGAATCTAATGGCATAAATACTAGCTTGCTGTTCTCTGCCGCTCCGATACCTTTTAAGGCTTCAATATATTTTTGTGCCACGAAATAATTAATGGCTTGCACATCGCCTTTGCCAATTGCTTCCGATACCATTAAGGTTGCGCGAGCTTCGGCTTGAGCTAAGCGTTCTCTAGCATCCGCATCACGGTAAGAAGCTTCTTTTCGACCTTCGGCTTCTAAAATAGCGGCTTGTTGCGCACCTTCTGCGCGTAAAATTTCTGCTTGTCGTAAGCCTTCGGCTTCCAAAATTGAGGCACGTTTTAAGCGTTCGGCTTTCATTTGTCTGCCCATTGCTTCTACTAAATCTTTAGGCGGTGCAATATCTTTGATTTCAATACGCGTGACTTTAATACCCCACGGTGTGGTTGCATCATCTACCACATTCAAAATACGCGCGTTAATATCATCACGACGGGATAATAATTCATCTAAATCCATAGAACCCATAACAGTACGAATATTAGTCATGACTAAATTTAAAATAGCCCAACTGAGTTGACTGACTTCATACGCCGCTTTAGCAGCATCCATGACTTGATAAAAAACCACGCCATCCACTGTCACCATTGCGTTATCTTTGGTAATGACTTCTTGGGAAGGCACATCCATCACTTGTTCCATCATTACCATTTTATGACCGATTTTATCAACTATCGGCACAATAATATTCAAGCCTGGCGTTAAGGTATTGGTATAACGTCCAAAACGCTGAACGGTGTATTCCATACCCTGCGGCACAGATTTAACACTCATAAATACCACTACAACCGCAAGCACTAAGACCACAATAACAAACTCACCCATACAGCCCCCTGATTTTTATATTAGCAAACATAGAAAATCGGTACAGTGTGTACCAACCTTTAAAACAATAAGAATAGCCGTGTATTGCAAAAAGCGACTCATCTCAATGATAATGCAAGTCTATTCAAATAAACATTAACAGGTAAATATAAATGGTAAATTATTCTTTTCACCTAGCTTTCTGGACAATCCTTTTTTTTACTATCGGTATGTTTAAACCCCATTGGCCGCTATTCTTTCTAAAAAAACCAGACAGATTTCTTATTCTTATCATAACAACTATTTTAGTCATGATTACGTTTACTATGTATGGTGAAGGAACTAAGCGTGAAAAACTAGCGGCTGAAGCCAAAACTGCGGTTTCTAAAGCTACCAATACCGATTCTACTCCTGTCCCCGTTCCTGTTCCAACATCTGACAAAGCGACGACTGAAAAAAAGTAATAGCTACGCTATCTTTATGGTGGCAATGAAATGTCACAGTGCTAGAGAATAGACCGTAACGCCAATTTTAACTTTACCAGAGTAGCCCCAATGACTAAGTTTACTGAACTCCTAAGCGTTTTTTTTAGCACTATTCTAAAGGGGCTGGTTGGTTTATTTGGCAGTGTGCAATGGCAACAGCCACAGTGGTTAAGTAACATTAAACTCTGGCTATTAAGTAGGGTTGATACCATTCGGCAAAAGCCTGTCATTGGTCTTGCCGCGCTGTTGGTGATAGTTATTATTGGTTCAGGCGGGTGGTTTGGTTATCAATGGTGGCAAGCACAACCAAAACCCGTCACGGTTGATTTCACGGTTCAAGCACCCGAACGCGCTGATCTTGAACAAGAAGAATCACCGCATCCCTTAGTTGTCACATTTGCAGGTTCAGTCGCACCGTTAAAGCTAGTCGATAAAGATGTCAAAGACGGCATTAGTATCAGTCCAAAATTGGCAGGGCATTGGCATTGGATGGATGATAAAGTTTTAGAATTTCGCCCTGATAAAGAATGGACGGTGGGTGAAACATATAGCGTTAAGTTAGAAAAAAACTTCATCGCACCACAAATTTTATTAAGTAAATGGGCTTTTGACTTTGCTGCACCTGTTTTTACTTCAACGTTAGAAAAATCAGAATTTTATCAAGACCCTCAAGACCCTGTACTCAAAAAAGCTGTTATACAATTGAAATTTAGCCATTCTGTTGATGGCAAATCGCTAGAAAAAAATATCAAACTGACGCTTAAAAACCGCGCCGAAGATGCTAAAGCTGATAAAAATTTAAGTTTCAACGTTAGCTACGATAAATTAAAACTCAATGCCTTTGTGCATTCTGAATCGTTACCAATTCCCGCGTATGACCAACAAGTGGTATTAACGCTGTCTGGTAATGTTAACGCCGAAAACTCAAATGCGACTAACCGCGAGCCTTTAACTGCCAATGTACAAGTTCCAGGTCTGTATAACGGTCTTGCTATTAACGATGTGCAGTTGACGGTAATACCCAATAAACAAAACCAACAACAAGAGCAAATCCTAGTCATCAACACTACCCTGCCCGTCCATGAGCAAAAAATGGCTCAGGCGATGGAAGTATGGTTATTGCCCCGCGATAATCCCAAGTTTCCTGATGCTAACAAAGATCAACCTTATCCTTGGTCTGCCGATGAAGTTACAGCCGATGTTTTAACTCAAAGTACCAAGCTACCTGCAACTGCCTTACCTGCGGAACATGAATTTTCGCAAACCCACGGTTTCCGTTTACAAGTCGAAGTGGCGCGGCAACTGTTTGTCAAAATCAATAAAGACATCAAATCCTTCGGTGGTTATCAACTGCCTAAACCTGATTTTAGAACCCTGACTGTCCCCAACTACCCAAAAGAACTGCACATTCTAGGCGAAGGTTCGCTATTGACTTTAAGCGGTGAGAAAAAAGTCGCCTTAATGGCGCGTGATTTATTAGGTGTTAAAGTTGAATTAGGACGTGTGTTACCCGACCAATTGCAACACCTCATCTCCCAAACCGAGGGTGAATTCAGTCATCCCAGCTTTTTAGGTGATTTTGGACAGGATAATTTAGCGGAGCGTTTTGAAATCGCGCTACCTTTAGATCAACAAGCCGCAGGAACACCAACTTATCAGCCTGTCGATTTAAGCGCGTACATGACGGATGCACAAGGCAATAATAAACGCGGTATCTTTTTATTAACCGCAAAAAATTATGACCCTGCCAATCCCGATGCTTACAACGAAGACGAAGCAGTTGATAAACGCCTGATTTTAGTCACTGACTTAGGCATTATTGTTAAAACCGAACAAGACGGTTCACAAGTGGTGTTCGTGCAGTCCATACAAACAGGACAGCCGCAAGCACAAGCCGAAGTCGATATTATCGGCAAAAACGGCTTAGTGCTATTTAGTGGACGCACGGATGAACAAGGCAAAGCCCGTTTTGCAAAATTGTCAGGCTTAGAGCGTGAACGCCAACCGCTGTTTTATCTAGTGAAATATCAAGGCGATATGAGTTTTCTGCCTATGGAACGCGAAGACAGAAAACTCAATATGTCACGCTTTGCGATTGAGGGTGAAGCCAATGCGAAAGATGCCAATCAACTCAATGCCTATCTGTTCTCAGACCGTGGCATTTATAGACCTGGTGATACCTTTCACATTGGCATGATAGTCAAAACCGAACATTGGAATTTGCCATTAATCGGCATACCGCTACAAGCCGAAATCACCGATGCGCGTGGTTTGACTGTTAAAACCAGCAAAATTAATTTAGCCGCAGGCGGATTTAACGAACTGTCCTATGACACGCTGGAAACCTCGCCGACAGGTAATTACACGATCAATTTATATACAGTCAAAGACGGTCGTAGCGATGAATTTTTGGGTAGTACTCAAGTTAAAGTAGAAGAGTTTCAACCTGACCGCATTAAAACTACCGCGACTTTTTCTAAACCTGTCTCTGAAGGTTGGGTACATCCCGATGATTTAAAAGTTACGGTTAATGTACAGAATCTATATGGTACACCTGCCGAAGCGCGGCAAGTCGAAGCCAATATCACTTTAAAACCTGCCCTACCCGCGTTTAAGCGTTATAAAGATTACAACTTCTTTGATCCGCATTATGCCAAAGAAGGCTTTGATGAAATCTTAACCGCAGGAGAAACCGATGCCAAAGGTAACGCAGAATTTAATCTCGGTTTAGAAAAATACACTAAAGCCACTTATCACTTGCGCTTTTTTACTCGCGCCTTTGAAGCTAAGGGTGGACGTAGTGTTGCCGCAGAAGCCGATACTTTAGTTTCCGATATGCCGTTTTTGGTCGGTTATAAAGCCGATGGTGCGTTGAATTTTGTCGCAAAAGCCGCTAAACGTAATGTGCAGTTGTTAGCGATTAATCCACAACTGCAAACCATGATGGCAGAGAACTTAACCATCGAATTGGTTGAACGCAAAGTATTATCGGTATTGACCCGCCAAGAAGATAACACCTACAAATACGAATCACGTCCCAAAGAAATTAGTCTTCGAAAAGAACCGTTAGTCATTGCCAAAGAAGGCTATAACTTAGCACTTGATAGCACAACCGCTGGGGATTATTCCTATCTAGTGCGTAATACTGATGGTTTATTGTTAAGCCGTATCGACTACAGCGTGGCAGGTGCGGGTAATGTGTCACGCAGTTTAGACCGCAATGCTGAATTGCAATTGACACTGGATAAACCCGAATATGAAGCGGGTGACTTAATCGCCGTCAATATTCGTGCGCCTTATACAGGCGCGGGATTAATCACCATCGAACGCGATAAAGTCTATAACAGCGTTTGGTTTAAAGCCGATACTCAAGCCTCGGTACAATATATTCAAGTACCGCCAGAATTGACGGGTAATGCCTACGTTTCCGTGCAGTATATTCGTGACCCCAGCTCTGATGAAATTTTCATGAGTCCGTTATCTTACGGGGTTGCTCCGTTTAAAATCAGTTTAGCTAGACACACCGAAGCCTTAAAACTCACTGTGCCAGAGCTGATTAAACCTGGTGAAAATTTGGTAATGAAACTGCAAAGCCCAGAACCGACTCGCGTCGTAGTGTTTGCGGTGGATGAAGGTATTTTACAAGTGGCGCGTTATGAAAATCCTGACCCGCTCGGACATTTTTTCAAAAAACGTCAATTGGAAGTCAATACCGCACAAATTCTGGATTTGATTTTGCCCGAATTTAGAAAACTGATGCAAGCCGCCGCGCCTGGTGGTGACGGTGAAGAAGATGAATCGTCATTTTTAAATCCATTTAAACGCAAACATGATAAACCTGCGGTGTATTGGTCAGGCATTGTTGATTTAGTCGGTGAAAAAGAATTTACCTACACCGTCCCTGAAACCTTTAACGGTACGATGCGTGTGATGGCGGTGGCGGTCAATGATTCACGCATAGCCAGTGTTAGCGATAAAACCCAAGTACGCGGCGATTTAATTGTCACACCCAATGCACCGTATATGATTGCTCCCAACGATGAATTTACCGTCAGTGTTGCCGTTGCTAATCATGTCAAAGGTTCAGGTGATCAAGCGAGCGCACAAATCAGCTTAAGCGTTCCGCCACAACTCACTATTAAAGATGAAGCTAAAAAATCGCTGGTGATTGCCGAAGGGCATGAAGGCGTAGCAACCTTTAAACTACAAGCGGCGACAGGTTCTGCTGTTGTACTCGGTAATGCCACGCTTACTTTCACTGCCGAAGTGGCAGGAAAAACCACCACAATGCGCAGTGACATGAGCGTGCGCGCCGCCTCGCCAAAAATTGCTGATTTACGCTTTGGTAGTTTCAAAGGTACGCAAGATATAGCGATTGAACGTTTGTTATACCCACAACATCGTAAAGTCAGCGCGGGTATTTCGCCATTGCCCGTCGTTGCAGTGTCTGGCTTAACGGCTTATCTGGATAATTTTGAACACAGTTGTACTGAACAATTGCTCAGTAAAGCCGTGCCGATGTTGGTGTTAAGCAAACATCCAGAATTTGCGGAAGAAAAAACCGCTATTGCCTCGAATGCTGATTTTACAAAACTGCTTGCGGTATTACGCACGCGCCAAAATGCCGAAGGCGGTTTTGGTTTATGGGGTGCATCGCCCGAAGCGGATGAATTCGCCTCCGTGTACGCAGTGAATGTATTAATGGAAGCCAAAGCAGCGGATATTGCGATACCCGAAGATATGTTGCAAAAATCGCTGAGCTATTTGCAAACTTTGGCGGCAAGCCCTGCCAGTGAATTAGAAAGTGTGCGCGTGCGTGCTTATGCAGCGTACTTATTAACCCGTCAAGGTACTGTCACCACCGCTATTTTGTCCACATTGCGGGAAAACTTACGCGCCAATTTCAAAGAAGAACTCTGGCGTAATGATTTGGTTGCCGTTTATCTGGCGGCAAGTTATCAACTGCTACAACAACAAGCCGTCGCCGATGACTTGATTAATATACCTATTAAACAACTTGGTGCAATGGGTACAGGAGAATATAACTATCAAGATTATTATGATCCAATGATTCATGACGCGCAGACCTTGCATTTATTGGCAAAACACTTCCCTGCCCGATTACAAGCCTTGCCACCGACTATTTTTCAAAACATTGCTAAAGGCTTAAGCGCAGATCATTACAACACCTTATCCTCGGCTTATTTGTTATTGGCTTACGGTGCTTATGTGGATGTTGTACCGCCAACTATCGTGCAGTCATTAGCCATTACCGCTATTGATTCAGCAGGACAATCACAAGCCCTGCCCTTACCTGCTAACTTTGCACCGCGTGTTAGCTTTCCAGACACCACGAAAAAACTGCATTTTTCAGGTGATAGCTCGATACCACTTTATTATGCAGTGTCCGAATCAGGTTATGACCAACTGCCACCCACTACTGAAATCCATGATGGCTTAGAAATCAACCGTGTGTATTTAAATACCAAAGGCGAAACCGTGACTAAAGCCGCTTTAGGTGAAGAAATCACCGTACAGTTACGCGTCCGCGCCATAGACCGTGATTGGATTAACGATTTAGCCATACAAGATTTACTGCCTGCGGGTTTTGAAGCAGTGATACAAACTCCAGCCGCAAAAACCGAAGAGGCACAATCTAGCGAGAGTGAAGACAACGGCGAAGGCGATGTTGCCGATAACGGCTCATCATGGTGGAAAGACCGTTTGCATACAGGTGGTAACTGGACACCGCAATATGCCGATATTCGTGAAGATAGAGTGGTTTTGTACGGCAGTATCACTAAGAATCTCGCCGAATATCAATACAAAATTAAAGCCATCAGTGCAGGCGTTTTTACCGTGCCACCGATTTATGCCAGTGCGATGTATGAGCCAACGCTACGCGCTCGTTCTAGTGCAGGAACGATTAGCGTGGACGATGTAGAAAGTAAGCCAGTGGTGGCTAAGTAAAGCCCACGAAAAGTACGAAAAAAGTAGATGCCAAGTCGGATTAGCGTAATCCGACATTTTCCGTGATAAAACTGTAATGTTAAAAACTGAGGATACTTTATGTTTGATATAGCCGAACAATCACTGAGCATTCGCATTGCACGATCCGTTGAAGCCATCCAGCACTCCTTCATGGATAACCTATTTTATGTGGTGGGCAGGACGCTTGAGGATGCCTCGCCAGTCGATCATTACACCGCCCTAGCGCACACTATCCGCGATCGCCTACTTGCTAGATTCGTTTCCTCCACAGAACGGTATCGGCATTCTGATGCCAGAACTGTAGCCTACCTATCAGCAGAGTTTCTGTTAGGTCCACATCTCGGTAACAATATCCTCAATTTAGATGTCTGGGGTAATACTTGGGATCACACCCGCGAGGCACTGCAAAACCTAGGACTTGATTTGGATACCATTTTAGAGACTGAACTAGAGCCAGGTTTGGGTAATGGTGGACTGGGACGACTTGCCGCCTGTTATATGGATTCGCTGGCGACCCTTGAGATACCTGCTATCGGTTATGGTATCCGTTACGAATATGGCATCTTTGATCAGGAAATACGCGATGGCTGGCAGGTCGAGATTGCCGACGCGTGGTTGCGTAACGGCAATCCGTGGGAACTTCCCAATCGACAAATCCGCTATCCAGTCAAGATGGGTGGCTATACTGAACACTACGTTGACGAAACCAACCAACCACAAGTCCGCTGGATTCCTGCAACCTGTATTTATGGTTTAGCCTACGACACACCTATCCTAGGCTATGGTGTGGTCAATGCAAACCTGCTTAGGCTATGGAAATCTGAAGCACTCGAATCTTTCGACCTGCTGGCATTTAGCCACGGCGATTATTATGGTGCGGTTGATGATATGGTTGTCGCTGAAAATATTTGCAAAGTGCTTTACCCTAACGATGAGCCTGAAATTGGCAAAGAATTACGCCTACGTCAGCAATATTTTTTCGTTACCTGCTCGCTGCAAGACATGATTCAAATGACCCTGCGTGACCAAGGCAAGCTCACCGACTTTGCCGATAAATTCGTCGCGCAACTAAACGACACCCACCCCTCCATCGCGATTCCAGAACTAATGCGTTTATTGGTGGATGAGCATAGCATGGACTGGGAGTCGGCTTGGAATATCACTCGACAAACTTTCGCATACACTAATCACACCTTGCTACCTGAGGCTTTAGAGACTTGGTCTCTACCCTTATTTCAACGCATTCTGCCGCGTCATTTGGAAATTATCTATGCGATTAATACCCGATTCATGGACGAGATGCGCTGGCATTTTCCAAATGACAGTGAGTGTCTCACTCGTCTTTCGCTCATTGATGATGAAGGTGAAAAACGAGTGCGTATGGCGAACTTGGCTTGTGTCGGTAGTTTCGCCATCAATGGTGTTGCTGCTTTGCATAGCGACCTTTTGAAAAAAACAGTGCTGCAAGACTTTTATAAAGTCTGGCCAGAGAAGTTCAGCAACAAGACCAATGGGGTTACGCCACGCCGCTTTATTGCTTTGGCTAATCCTTCACTCGCCACATTGATTGATTCAAGTATTGGTCCTGGTTGGTTGCGGGATATGGAACAATTGCGCCATTTAGAAGTCCACGTTGACGATGCCAACTTTCGCTCGCACTGGCGACAGGTCAAACGCTCCGCCAAGGCTAAGCTGTCAGACTATATTCGGCAAACTGTTGGTATTACTGTCGATCCAGATAGCCTATTCGACATCCAAGCCAAGCGCATTCATGAATACAAACGCCAACACCTTAATGTACTACATATCATCAGTCTCTATCATCAACTCAAGCAACATCCTCATACCGACATCACACCACGCACTTTTATTTTCAGTGGTAAGGCAGCACCCAGCTACCGCATGGCAAAACTGATTATCAAACTGATTAACTCGGTGGCTAATGTTATTAACCACGATCCCCAAGTCAATGAGCGACTTAAAGTAGTATTCGTGCCAAACATGAATGTTAAGCTGGGACAACGGCTATACCCAGCCGCCGATTTGTCAGAGCAAATATCCACCGCTGGCATGGAAGCATCGGGTACGGGCAATATGAAATTTTCAATGAATGGCGCGTTGACTATCGGCACACTAGACGGTGCTAATGTAGAAATCAGAGAAGAAGTGGGCGAGGATAACTTTTTTCTCTTTGGTCTCAGCGTTGAGGCTGTGCAAGCTCTGCGTGCAAACGGTTATCGTAGTAGAGACTTTATAGAGCGCACACCTGCGCTACGCGAGGCACTCGACCTTCTGTCATCTGGTTTATTCTCACAGGGCGACAACGAACTGTTCACACCATTCCTTGATAACATCTGGAATCATGATCCCTATTTAATCTGCGCTGACTTCGCCAGCTACGCCGCCTGTCAGGAAGAAGTCGGTCGCCAGTTTAAAAACTCAGAACACTGGAGTCGTTTGTCCATCCTCAATGTGGCAAGGATTGGCAAGTTTTCCTCGGATCGAGCTATTCGTGAATATTGTGAGGACATTTGGAAGACATCGCCAATCAGCATGGTTCAAAAAATTACCCGTGCATAAATCGCCAAAGGCAATATTATTGGTACATATCGCCACCCCAACAGCGAAAAATATCTCAACCAGCTTATTTTCATTGTTGAACTGAACAATTATTTATACTGCGTTCCCTTTACAGCGAAGTCAAAGGAAACAGGTATCCCTTATCAAAATATTATTGGTGCATTAATTCATAACTATGCAATAGGTAAAATTAAGTTAGAAATTTAACAGTCAATAAAACCGTCTGTCAGGTGACTTTAATAATATGCCCATCATCCATTTGCGCGATACGGTCGGCAAATTCAAAAATTCGGGCATCGTGGGTGACGATGACTAAAGCGCGGTCTTGATGTAGTGCGACTTCTTTCAGTAAGTTCATAACATTATGCCCGCTGGTATGATCTAACGCGCTGGTGGGTTCATCGCAGACGATTAAGCGAGGGCTGTGAACTAAAGCTCGGGCAATGGCGACACGTTGTTGTTGTCCGCCTGAGAGTTGTGAAGGATAGGATTTCCAACGGTCGCCTAAGCCAACTTGCTTTAATACCTCAATGGCTTTGCGTTCAGCAATAGTGCGTTTTTCGCCGTTAATAATCAGTGGAATCGAGACATTTTCAGCGGCATTAAGCGACGGTAATAAGTTAAAGGCTTGAAAGACAAAGCCGATATTTTTGGCTCGAAATTGTAATTTGTCTTTGCTGGACATGACGTTGACGTTTTTGCCGAACAGTTCACACACGCCAGAATCTTGATCCAAGATACCTGCAATCACGGAAATTAAAGTGGTTTTACCGCAACCTGACGGGCCGACTAACATCATTAATTCGCCCAGCTTAATGTTTAAGTCGATACCGTTTAAGGCAACTACTTTTTGCCCGCCCGCATCGTAGATTTTAACGAGCTTTTCACAACGAACGGCATCAACCATAGTTAGCTCTTAAACACGATGGCAGGTTCTAAACGCATGACTTTTAAAATGCTGATTAACGCAGCTATCATACAAATTAAACTGACTCCTGCGCCGCTAAAGACTAATAATTGCCACGGAAATTTGAACGCTAAAATGGTATGGCGCATGGCGTAACCGAACAAAGCCGTTAAGCCCACGCCCATGCCATAACCAATACTACCGACTAACACAGCCTGTAATAAAATCATGCGTAATAACGTCCAGTTGCTTGTTCCCATGGCTTTTAACACGCCGAATTGACGAATATTTTCGAGGGTGAAGCTATAAAAAGTTTGCCCTGCAATTGCCGCGCCGACAATAAAACCTAGTAATACCGATATACCAAAGTTAATCGGTATACCTGTATTCTTTATGAAATAGTTATAAGTTATATCCATAAATTCTTGCTGCGTATAAGCAGCTAAACCTGTTTTTTCTCGAATACGGCGGGTGAGTTCGCCTAAGTCTTGCCCTTTATCGGCTTTGACTAGCACAAATGACAACAGTTTACGTTCTTTGGGTGCGTAGCTTTTAGCGCGGGAATAAGTGGTGTAGATGACAGGTTGGGATTGAAAAGTACGCGTTACTTTAGCAACACCGACCACGATGGCACGGCGATCATTAAGCTCTAGGCTATCGCCTACTTTCAGTGGTATTTTTTTACCATCGGCAGTGGGTTTGTTTAGCTTTTCATTAAGACCATCGACATCAATAATCACGCTGTCGCTACGGCGTAAATCGCTAATTTCACCTTGCAACATAATCGGCGGACCTCCAATCAGCGTGGTGTCATCTAAACCCACCACAATACAGGTTTGAAATGTGCCATCGGCAAGCCGTGCTTTTAACAATCCTTTATACATCGGCATTGCCCATGCCACGCCTGAAATACCGCGTACTCGATATAGTTCCGTATCTTGCAAGGGCTTAATATCATCAACGAACTGGACTTTTTCATCCATCACCCAAATATCAGGCAAGCCCGTGTCTGAAATAAAGCTGTAAGTGCGTGCGAGTATCCCGATAAAAATCGCGGGTTGTTGCGTCATAATCAATGAGGCAAAGGTTAGCCCCATGATAATACCCAAGTATTTGCCTTTATCGCCCATTAACATTTTTAAGGCTATGTGATTCATGCTGTGTGGTGTGCGGCTAAAGAAAGTCGAGTGATGCGTTGCAATCACGCTATGAATGAGGTTGCTTGCAGTGTTGAAATGATTCTATAGGGTTATGGATGTGATAACAAGGCAATCGAGACGGCAAAAGTATTCAAAAAGCCATGAAAGCCGTTGATGATATTGCTATCATGACGGCTTAATTGTTTAACCAACTCACACAGAGAAGACCGTGCAGAATCCAGAATTAATGAATCAGTTAAAAAATACCGTACAGTCCATCTTGGACGAAGCTAAACGACAAGGCGCGACGGCAGCGGAAGCGGGGCTTGGTTTACAAGACGGCTTGTCTGTGACCGCTCGCTTAGGTGAAGTGGAAACCATTGAACATGATTGTAGCCAAAATCTAGGTGTTACCGTGTATTTTGGGCAATGTAAAGGTTCAGCCAGTAGTACCGATTTATCACCTGAGTCGATTAAAGAAACAGTAAGCGCGGCGTGTAGCATTGCTCGTTATACCAGTCCCGATGAGTACGCAGGTTTGCCTGAAAAAGAATTGTTAGCGACTGAGTTTCCTGATTTGGATTTATATCATCCGTGGAATATCAGCGCGGATGCAGCTATCGCCTTAGCCATTGAATGCGAGGATGCGGCGCGATTTTATGATGCTGATGTAACTAATTCGGAAGGCGCGACCGTTAATAGTCATCAAGGCATCAGCATTCTTGGTAATAGTTTAGGTTTTTTGCAAGGGCGACAATCTACCCGTCATTCCTTGAGTTGCTCGGTATTAGGGCAACGCGGCGACAGTATGCAGCGGGATTATTGGTATAGCGTAACCAGAAACGCGTTAGGCTTAGAACCTGCGATTGAAGTTGGTAAAAAAGCCGCCGAACGTACTTTGCGACGCTTAAACGCGCAATCATTAACAACACGGCAATGCCCTGTTTTGTATTGTGCTGAAATGGCATCGAGTTTGTTGGGTTCATTGTGTGGTGCAATCAGTGGTGGCAATTTATACCGTAAATCATCATTTTTGTTGAATGCGTTGGATACGCAAATTTTCCCTGACTTTATTCATATCTATGAACAGCCGCATTTATTGGGTGCATTAGGTAGTGCGATTTATGATGGTGAAGGCGTTGCCACACAAGCCTGCGATATTATTCGTGATGGCGTATTACAAGGTTATATATTAAGCACTTATTCAGCGCGTAAACTAGGGCTACGCAGTACGGGTAATGCAGGCGGCGTGCATAATTTAACCATTACCCCCAGCGATCTGGATTTTGAAGCCTTGTTAAGACAGATGAATACAGGCTTATTAGTCACAGAGTTAATGGGACAAGGCGTTAATATGGTGACAGGCGATTATTCACGCGGCGCGGCAGGCTTTTGGGTGGAAAACGGCGTGATTCAATACCCTGTCGAAGAAATTACCATTGCAGGTAATTTAAAAACCATGTTTAAAAATATTGTTGCTATCGGTAATGATGTGGACTATCGCGGCAATGTGCGAACAGGGTCTATATTGGTTGAACAGATGTCGATTGCTGGGCAGTAAAACATAGTGTCCACGAAAAACACCAAAAGCACGAAAAATGTCACGACATCAATCCATTTGCATCGTTCCAATGCTCCAGCGTTGGAATGCTGCCGTTGACGCTCCAGCGTCATCTTAATAAAGCCACTTTTAGCAGCTACCGTGTGCCTCGCCTTTCAAGGTGAGGCGCACGGCAAAATTGATAATCCGTTCGTGTCTTTCGTGCTTTTCGTGGACACCGCTCTTTTATAGGGCTTTAACTATATCTGCTATTAGTTCTGCACCTTTATAAATTAAGCCACTGTAAATCTGTACCAAACTCGCTCCAGCGGCGAGTTTTTCTTGCGCATCTTCCGCTGTCAAAATACCGCCAGCGGCGATAATCGGTAGTTTACCGTTGAGTTCAGACGCTAAACCACGCACCACACGCGTAGACTTATCTTTAACAGGTGCACCGCTTAAGCCACCAGCTTCATTCGCTAACGGGTGATTGGCAATGGCATCACGCGCAATTGTAGTATTAGTCGCAATCACTGCATCTATGGAAAATTCCTGTAATAGCGTGGCAATGTGGGTAATTTCTTCATCGCTTAAATCAGGGGCAATTTTTACCGCTATCGGTACATAACGACCGTGTTGCTGTTGTAATATCAGTTGTTCTGCTTTTAACGCTGCCAACAAACTTTTGATTTCATCGCCTTGTTGCAATTGGCGTAGGTTCTTGGTGTTAGGCGAAGAAATGTTGATGGTGATGTAACTGGCGAATGGATAGGCTTTGCGTAAACCGATTAAATAATCATCGGTTGCATTTTCAATTGGCGTGTCCGCATTTTTACCGATATTAATACCCAAAACGCCTTGATAATGGCTGCGTTGCACTTGTTCCAGTAAATGATCTATACCTAGATTATTAAAACCCATGCGGTTAATAATCGCCTCTTGTTCAGGCAATCTAAATAAACGCGGTTTGGGATTGCCCGCTTGTGGGCGTGGTGTGACTGTACCGATTTCTACAAAGCCAAAACCTAAGCCTGCCAGTGCGTCAATGTAATCACCATTTTTATCTAAACCTGCGGCAAGCCCGACAGGATTTTTAAACTGTAAACCCATAACGGTGACAGGTTTATCAGCAACGCGTGGATAAAGTAATTTGTTTACGCCTATTGCTTGCCCTGCGTTTAATAATTTCAGCGTGACTTCATGTGCAGTTTCAGGATCTAGGGAAAACAGTAGCGGACGTAATAAGGGATAAAGGTTCATGAGTTTATGTTTAGGGTCTGGTTAAGCGATAAGGTTCAGGAGTAACGGCAGTTGGACGGTTTAAAAGCAAATCAACCAGTAATTGTGCCGATGCAGGTCCCATCACTAAGCCATTTCTAAAATGCCCTGCATTGATGCTTAAGTTGCTAATGCTAGGATGTCTACCAATATACGGCACGCCATGTTCAGTGCCTGGTCGAAGACCTGCCCAGTGTTTAATAATGGGATAATTACGCAATGCGGGTAATAAATCGACCGCGAAATTCGCCAGTTGGTCGTAAACAATTTCCGAGGTGGTTTTATTAAAATCATCATGTTCAACGGTGCTACCCGCCAAAATTTTTCCGTCTAAACGGGGAATCAAATATTGGTCATTGTCCAAAACGATATGGCGTAGCGTGTCGGGTTTGGCATCAAATATCAGCATTTGCCCTTTGACGGGGGCAATATTGGGTGTGTCGGTGGCGATAGATTGTTGAAATAATTGCCCTGTCCATGCACCCGCAGCAATGATAAGTTCATTAACAGCCAATTTTCCTGAGCTGGTACTGATAGCAGTAACATGCTTATTATCATGAATGACGGCGGCTAAGGCACAGTGTTCACGCAAATCGCAACCGTGATTGATAAGATATTGTTTGAGTGAACGCACTAAACGCGGATTACGCGCTTGAGCAATGGTCGGCATCCATAACGGATGAATAGGCGTGGTGTTGAGTTCAGTGAAGAATTCATCACCCGCCGCTTGAAAGGGAATGTTATTACTTTCACACCAATTTACAGCGGTAGCTATGTCTGGATTTTTAGTAATTAATAGACCGCAGGGATTCCATTCAGGGTCTATTTGGGTATCGTTATATAATTCTTCTGCTAAGCTAGGATAGAGTTTCAAACTTTGCAATACTAAACGGCTAATCGCATCTGGCTGTCGCCACGGATACAGCGGCAATAAAATACCACCGCCTGCCCACGATGATTCTTGTCCGAGTAAATTTTTTTCGATAACGGTGACTGTTGCCCCCGTTTTAATTAATTCTCTTGCCGTCAGTAGCCCGATAATACCGCCACCAATAATGGTAATGTCTGAAGTTATAGTCATGAGATGAGTAGCTGTACACGCTGTGTGTGAAAGAATAAAACAATTATAACCTATCAGAGAGCGGTACAAAGAATGCGCGATAATTCAACGAAATGGTAAATTGTAAATTTGATAATTTTTGTTGTTTTTTAAATACAATCCCTAGATATTACGCTACATATATGATTACTCATTGATAATTAAAGAGTAATTGAGCGCAAAAAAATACTGTTAAAACTTGTAGTGAATAAGCTTTACTGCTAATATGACCTCCGTAAGCAAGCTTTGTTGTATTAAAGCAAATTTTTGTAAGATAACAACCTCATGAGGGGGCTCAATGACATTTAAAAAAACTAAATTAGTGCTGGGTATTGCCACAGCTGCGTTAACTATGGGTGCAGCCTTAGTTTCTCCACAAGCAATGGCACACAAATCAACAAAAAAGCATTCCCATTCATCAAGTGCTGCTCAACCATCGTACAGCAAAGTTGACGCATTAGAAGCGCAAGTTCGTATGATGCAAGATGAATTAGCTGCTTTAAAATCACAACAAGCAACTGCTGCTCCTGTTGTTAGTGCTGATGCGGCTAAAGTTGAAGAGTTGGATCAATGGATGGCATCTGTTAAAGCTGCACCAGTTATCGAAAAAACTAAAGACAACATGATGTTCTTCCGTGGTGGTTATGGACATACTAACGGCACAAGAGGCGGTACATTAGACCCCACTATCGTTCCAGGTATTGGTGCTAGTAAAAGCGGCGTAGCGGTAGGTCCTTTAGCTGATAAAGACGCATGGTACATGGGTGCAGGTTTCGACTTCAGCTTGAACAACAACCTGTTCGGTTTGATGGACAACACTGAAGTGTTAGCTGAATTGATGTTCGATTATAAAGAATTGGGTCGTAGAGGCAATAACGGTCTATCATTCCCAGAAGTAGCTGTAGTAAATTCTTTAGGCTTTAATATGCCTGCTGCAAATACTAAAACAGCAACAGTTAACCAATTCACATTGGCAGCTTCACCAAAAATTAAATTCTTGAAAGGCAGTTCTTTCAGACCTTGGATCATTCCTGTCGGTTTTGAAATCAACGTAGTTAGCCCTCCATCTGATGCAATTACTGTATTGAGTCCAGGTATGCAGTTTGGTATCGGTGCAGATTACAAAATCTGGAAAGATTTGTACATCGGTGCTGACGCACGTTACCACCAAGCATTGGGTTCAATTGACGGCGTTAACACTAACGGTGTAACTGCTGGCGGTTACTTAGGTTTAGGTTTCTAAGCAACACGCTTAATAACCAATCCGAACAAAAGGAGGGTTTCAAACCCCTCCTTTTTTTTCGCCTGAAAATTAGCACTAATCCATTGAACAATGAAATCTCTTTATCCTGAAATTCAACCTTTTCACAGTTTTTTCCTCGACACCGCTAGTCAACACCGTGTTTATGTTGAACAAAGCGGCAATCCTGAGGGAATTCCTGTGGTTTTTTTGCATGGTGGTCCTTGTTCAGGCACTAAACCACAACACCGCCAGTTTTTTAATCCAGAACGCTATCACATCATTTTGCTAGACCAACGCGGTTGCGGTTTGTCATTGCCGTTTGGTGAGTTGAATAAAAATACCACCCAAGATTTATGTGAAGATTTAGAGCGCATACGCATACACCTTAATATCAAGCAATGGCTGGTGTTTGGTGGTTCTTGGGGTGCAGCGTTGGCACTGATATATACACAACTGCACCCTGATAAAGTGATGGGATTAATTATTCGTGCCGTATTTCTGGCGCGGCAAGCCGATATGGATTGGTTTACTAAAGACGGTGCGGGACGCATTTATCCTGAACAATGGCATCGCTTAATCGCCAGTATTCCCAATGCCAACCACAGCAATTTCGTAGCTGATTGTTATAACGCATTATGGGACAAAGACGAAGTTACGCAGCGGCGGGTGGCTAAAGAGTGGTTAGCATGGGGCGGTCAAGTTGCATTGGGCAATGATTACCAACCCACTGATGAACACGTTACTGAAAAAATGCTTAAACAAGCGCGTATGGAACTGCATTATGCCAAGAATCATTATTTCATTACTGAAAATCAAATTTTGGCAAACTGTCATCGGCTAGCAAACATTCCCACCGTGATTATTCATGGGCGCATGGATTTAGTCTGCCCTATCGAAGCGGGAATGCGTTTGCATCAAGCGATGCCTCATGCTGAGTATATTATTTTACCGAATGCAGGGCATATTGCTCAAGGTGATGAAATGATAGACGCACTGGTTTCAGCAACTGATAACTTTGCCGATCAGTACGTTCACTCATTATAGTTAACACGCCGTTTGTAATTGCTATCCGTTCGCGCTGAGCTGTGAGCTTGTCGAACAGTCGAAGGCTGAGAGTGGCTCGACAAGCTCACCACGAACGGTATCATTTATACTACATTAGCTATGCTCGATTAAAAAACCATCCAAAATAAGCGCGTCCAACTGAGCCGCCTGAAACGCCAAAATGGCTTCTTCGGCAGTGCGTACAATTGGCTCTTCGTGCATATTAAAACTGGTATTAATCACACTCGCCACGCCTGTTAATTGATAATACTCATTGATAATATCGTAATAGGCAGGATTATCGACGCGGCGTATCACCTGTGGTCTGGCGGTATTATCCACATGCACGGCGGCTGGAATATTCTGTTGGGCGATAGGCGAAGCATCATAAGTCAGCGTCATAAAACGGGCGGCACAATGGTCTTCTTGCCAATCAGGAAAATACGCGTGCGCTTGTTCTTCGATAATAACAGGCGCGAACGGCATAAACTCAGTACGGGCAAACTTCTCATTCAACCACTGATTAATACTTTTATCCTGACAAGCCGCCATCACCGTACGATTACCCAAGGCGCGAGGACCATATTCCATTTTACCCGCTGCCCTAGCCACCACTTTACCTGCCGCCAATAACTTCGCCACCGTGTAAGACAAATTCTCAGGTTCACTGTAAGACAACCCTGATTTTTGCAACGCGGCTAGCGCGTTTTCCCGATTAATCTCCGTGCCTAAATAAACGTGTGGCTGTAATTTTGGCAGCAAACCATTCTGCAAACGGGAATACACTTCGTAAGCCGCGCCCGTTGCCAAACCGCCATCACCCATATTCGGATGCACATAAATATTATCTATTTCAGGCAAGGCTAACAAGCGTTGATTTAATTTAACATTAGCAAATACACCGCCTGCCACTGCCAACTTATTCACGCCTAGTTGTTGCGCTTGTTCTTGTATCCACGCGCAAATCAGGTGTTCGGTATAGGCTTGAATACCAGCCGCCACATCTTCCTGACTCAAACCATCACATAATTCTCGTAGTGCCGATTGCCCGACTTCTTTGGCAAACTGCAAGGCAATTCGCGCCAATCTGGCATCAAACAGATTCGCCCAATCAGTTGGATTAGTATGCGCGAGTAAGCGTGATAACAACGGCTCTGGATTACCAAACGCCGCCAAACCTAACACCTTACCTTCATGGCGCGTGGCTTTAAAACCCAGATAAATCGTCACCGCCGAATACAGCAAACCGATGCTGTTAAGATAGGGTAAATACTCAACTTGTTGTAATTTTCCATTCTCACCCAGCCACACTGAACCCCAAGAAAAATCACCGACACCATCCAAAGAAATTACGCCAACACGTTCATCTGAAAAGGGCGACGCATAATAAGCAGACGCGGCATGAGCTAAATGATGTTCCACAGTTTGCGTAGGCTTATCAGCCAACACACCCGCAGGTTTTTGCCGTTGTTTAAATAAACGGGTAATGCGTGCAGGCTGTTGTTGCCAATAAAACCGCTTAATATCAGGCTCTTGTTTAGCGACTTTAGCCATGTATTTGAATAAGGTATCCACATAAGGCTTTTGATCCCAACGCGACAAACCAGCCAAGGCAACCACATCCACCTGTTCAGCAGTAACACCTGCAATCGCCAACACCTCGGCAATTGCTTGATGCGGATACGCGTTATCCATTTTAATGCGAGAAATGCGTTCCTCTTCAATAGAGGCAACCAATTGACCATCAATAACAATTGATGCAGCGGAATTATGATGACCTACATCATTAATACCGAGAATGACCATAAATAAATATCCTGAAAATTAAACTAATTAGCGGACATTATACATGGTCAACTTGTGATTAAGTGTATAGGGTAGGCGACTCTTGATTGGAGTTTTGTATCGTTTCAATGTTAAGGCGCGTAGGTATCTACACAATTTAAGCAAAATAGCTTAAAACGACAGCTATGAAAAAAACTATCAGCTGTAACTGATAATTATCCTAAAATTCATAATGTGCATGAGATGAAACAGGGCGGATGAATCCGCCCTGACGTTACTCCCCTGCCCTCACATCAAATTCAATCTTCCATTGTCCATTGTCTTTTTGTGATACAGCTTGTAATTCTAATGTGCCAACTTCGGTGACAGCGGCGCGTAAATGCACGGGAACAACTTCACCCACACGGCGACCGTCTTCAGCGAGAGTGATTTCAATTTCATCGAGTTCGGCTAATTCGTCTTCTGTCCAGTAATCTAAACGCGTGCCGACTATATCGTCACGGCGCGTGTTGGAGGCGAAGAACCGAAAACGCACAGGTTCACCAACGACTAAACCAAATTCATCATCGGGCAGTTCTTTTTGCGTGCCTTCTTCCATACCGAATGGCGCGATACAGAGGGCTTCAATTTCAGGTGGTAAGCCAGGGACGGCGGGCATCGCGCTTTCTATGCCAACATAGTAAGCGGCGGCAGTACCACCTTTAATACGCACGCCTTTACCTTGACGGACAAAACTGTAATATGCCGCGCCTCTAGCAACCGCTAGGTCTAAATCAGCCCCTGCTAATAACCGTGCTTCGGGAGCTTGTTCAGCCTCTAACCATGAGTTTAAAACGTCCATTAAGCGATTCGCTAACACGTCCGCTTTTAATACCCCGCCATTAAATAACACGGCGGTTGGGTGTAAAAACGTGGCGTTGTCAGGCAGGTTTACATCTTTTAAGTCTTCGGTGGCGTGTTGTTGTTTAGCGAGGAAAGCCGCTAAGTGGCGAGTAATTGCCGCGTCTTGGGCATACGGTAAGCCAGCCGTTCTTAAGCCCGCACGGGTACGACTAATGGGGCGGTCACTGGCGGCAACTTTCGGTAAAAAGCCTTCGACTAACACACGGTTGACTTCTTCACGCGTTAATTCAGTGCGTAATGTGCCGCCGATTAACGATGAGCCACGATTGGCGACGACTAACGGGATGTTATCTACATCATCTTGCGAGAAGATTTTTTCTTTAGCATCACGGCAACTGTGGGTTAAAGCTTGGATTTGCCAAGGCTCTAGGCGTTTGCCGTCTTTTTCTAGTTTGGCTTTGACGGTGTACGCCAATGCCAAATCCATATTATCACCACCTAATAGAATATGGTCGCCGACCGCTACGCGGGTCAGTTCCAGATTGCCATTTTGTTCAGTGACGGCGATTAAGGATAAGTCGGTCGTACCACCGCCCACGTCGATGACTAAAATAACGTCGCCGCATTTAGCTTGTTTGCGCCATTCGCCTTGGCTTTTTTCTATCCAGCTATAAACGGCGGCTTGGGGTTCTTCTAATAAAATCGCTTGGTTTAAGCCAACAGCACGCGCGGCTTCTACGGTCAATTCACGCGCCGCAGGATCAAATGAGGCGGGAACGGTAATGACTAAATCTTGTTCAGCTAACGGTGCGTTCGGGTGTTGGTGTTGCCACGCATCACGGATGTGTTGCAAATAAGCAGTCGTTGCTTGAAATGGCGAGACGCGCTCGATTTCTTCGGGGGCATCGGCAGGCAATATTGGAGCTTTACAATCCACACCCGCATGACATAACCAACTTTTCGCACTAGACACTAAACGTATCGGGGTTTTGCTACCCAAATTACGCGCCACTTCACCGACTAGGTGTTCTGGTTTATTTGTCCACGGTAAAGCAGTTTCACCCTCTGCAATTTCGACTTCATGAGCTTGATACAGAAATGATGGCAGTTGATTTTTGTCTTCGACCATACCCAGCGCGGTTAATTGCGGGATTGCCATGACTTGCTGTGAAAATTCAGCATCTTCATCGTCACTGGCTTTTGCATAAGACAATACGCAGTGGGTTGTGCCTAAGTCGATACCAACAAAAAAATGCTGGTCGGTCGTGTTATCCTCTGTGGATGTAGGCGTTTCAGCAACGACTGGTGCGACTGGCTCAGCGGGTGCTTGTGTGGGTACTTCGACCATTTCAACTGGCTGAGTCGCTGTTGTCGGTTCGGCTGGTTTACCCATGTTGGCAAATGCTGACGTGCTTGTCGTTTCAGGGGGTTTAGGTTTTTTGATGTGATCGAATAAACTCATAATTCAACCTCAGCGGCGGCGATAATCGCGGCGTTGTGTCCTTGCGTCAGTTTAGGCAAACGAATATTGGTGACTTGCCAACCTTTATGAATCAGCGTACCTGTAAATGGTGCTGAGCCAACGATATTGCCCGTTAAACGCACGGTCGCAGCATCAAAGCCTTGCTGTAAGGTGATTTTTTTACCTTCATCTTCGCTACGCACAGGAGCTAAACTGAAATGCTCATTAATGGCTTTACGACAACCTTCATGCACCACTCGCGCCGCAATACCTATATCAGCATCACTATAGGCGGCTATGTCCTCTTCGATGAAGTCGATAAAACGCGCTTCTTTTTGCAATAAACCCAACAATTGCAACGCGGCATCAGGGGTGGCTTCTTTTAAAATGACGGGTTCAGGTGTTGGTGCTGGAACCAATTTTTCGACTTCAACGATTTTTTCAACTTCGACAATTTTAACGATGGGTTCAGCGGGTACTTGTGCCGTTTCTAGTTTACGGCGACTCATGCTAACCACCATGCTTATCAGCAAGATAATCAGCGTTAATGCCAACACAGCCACGGTACCAGCAAGACAAACATGCCATAAGTCAAACGTGGTCGGCTGTAAAGATAAATCAATAGTATAGGTATTCATTGCAAAAGACTCGTAGATTACTTGGATTGACCCGACTGACGGGCTGCTTCGGCATACATCATATTTTGTAGAGCATCACGCGTAATTTGTAGGCGTAATTGTTTTAAATGACGGTCTGCAATGGTTTCGGGAACTTTTTCATCCAGATAAACTTCACGCATTTTGGTTAATACAGGTTCGCATTGTTTGATGATGGCATCGGTTGCGGCGCGGCTTTCTTGGCTTTGATATTCCGATTTTTGCATTTCATCACTGACGCATTTTTTATACTCATACTTAGCCGCTTGGATTTTTTCGATGGTCGCTTCAGAAATAGTGGTGTTTTGCCATTCATTTTTAGTATTTTCGGCATAGCTATTGCTCGCCAAGACTACAGCGACTAAACATAATATTCTTTTCATGGGAATCCTTAATGTGAAAGGGGCGTGACTAGCGTACATAGACCTTTGAGGTTTTAAAAACCTCAAAGGTCTTGCAAGTCGTTAATTAACGTTGATTTTGTAAAGCGGCAATGCGCTCTTCTAATGGGGGGTGACTCATAAACAAACGCATCATACCATCACCACTATTAATACCAAATGCGGCGAGTTGACCAGGTAATTGGGGGGCTTCATGGGCGCGTTGCAACGCGCGTAATGCACTAATCATTTTTTCGCGTCCTGCTAAATTTGCACCACCTGCATCGGCTCTAAATTCGCGGTAACGTGAAAACCACATCACCAACATAGAAGCCAAAATGCCCAAGGCAATTTGTGCCACCATCTGCACAATATAATAAGCAGGACCACGACCGCGTTCAGTATTAAATACCGTGCGATCCACGACATGACCAATAATAGTGGCAAAGAAATACACAAAGGTATTCAATACGCCCTGCATTAATGCCATCGTCACCATATCGCCATTAGCAACATGGCTCATTTCATGCCCAATGACCGCTTCCACTTCATCGGCATTCATAGTTTGCAATAAGCCTGAGCTGACCGCGACTAACGCACTGTTGCGACTCATACCTGTCGCAAACGCATTGGGTTCTGGCGTATTAAAAATACCAACTTCGGGCATATCAACACCTACACGTTGTGCTTGACGTGTCACTACATCAAGCAACCAGCGTTCAGTTTGATCTTGGGGTTGCTCAATCACATAAACACCCATAGCACTTTTCGCCATCCACTTAGACATGGCTAGGGAAATAACTGAACCTGTCATACCAATCACAGCTGACATAACTAATAAAGCATTAAGATTAAGCCCGACACCTTGCGCATCCAGCGTGCCGCTTAAGCCTAAGACACTAAAAATAATACTGACAACAATCATGATGGCGATGTTAGTCGCCAAAAAAAGCAAAATACGCATCATGGGAATAGCCTCTTTGTGAGTTGACGTTCGGGGTTATATGGGGATTGAATAAATTAATTCAATGTTTTTTCAGGATGATACTATAACTACACTGTCATTAACTGGAGATTAAGTTCATGTATTCACTAAAAACTACGCTGACTGCACTGCTGTTATTTAACACGGGTTTGGCTTTTGCACAACCTAATAATCATCAAGACGTGCTTAATCAGCTATCGCTACCTGCTGGATTTTCTATTGCTATTTATGCAGATAACGTCGCCAATGCGCGTAGTTTGGCATTAGCTGAGGATGGCGTGGTCTTTGTCGGCACAGGTAAAGAAGGCAAAGTGTACGCGCTAGCCGATGCCAATCATGATGGCGTTGCCGATCATCGTTATGTGATTGCGGAAAATTTATTCATGCCCAACGGCGTAGCCTATAAAGACGGCGCGTTGTATGTAGCGGCGGTTAATCGAATTTTACGCTTTGATGCTATTACTCAACATTTGGACAATCCACCCGCGCCTGTCGTTGTCACTGATAAACTGCCCGATGATAAACATCATGGCTGGAAATATCTGCGCTTTGGCTCTGATAATAAACTATACACGGCAGTCGGTGCGCCGTGTAATATTTGCGACCCTGAAAAAGACATTTACACCTCACTCATACGCTTAAATCCTAATGGCAGTGAACTTGAAATTCTCGCGCGTGGCATAAGAAATACCGTTGGCTTCGACTGGCAACCTGACACCAACGCGCTATTTTTTAACGACAACGGACGTGATTATTTAGGTGATGACGAACCCGCCGATGAACTCAACCAGTGGACGACCAAAGGCGAACATTTTGGCTATCCGTATTGTCATGGCGGCGACACGCTTGATCCTGAATTTGGCGCGGGTAAAAAATGCGCGGACTACACCGCCCCTGTCTGGAAATACAAAGCCCATATCGCGCCATTAGGAATGCGTTTTTATACAGGCAGCTCTTTTCCCGTCGAGTACAAAAATCAATTATTCGTTGCCCAACACGGTTCTTGGAATCGCACGGAACCGCAAGGTTATCGCGTCGCGTTAGTAAAATTCAAAGACCACAAACCCGTCGCCGAACAAGCTTTTATCAGCGGCTGGTTGACAAATAAAGGCGAAGTTTTGGGGCGACCTGTCGATATATTAACTTTGCCAGACGGCAGTCTATTAATTAGTGATGATAAGCTAGGCGTGATTTACAAAGTGACTTACCAGCCTTAATCATGAGTGACATCCAACAAGCTATTACCGAATTAGCCAAGCAAAATGCCGATATAGTGATTGTTTGGCTTTATGGTTCGCGTGCTAAAGGCACGGCTAATATAAACAGTGATTATGATTTAGCCGTTGCCTTTAAATCCTTTATTAAAAATAATCCGTTAGAAAACCGCCTTAGACCAGAATGTTTAGCACTTGATTGGCAACAAGCTTTAGGTTTACATGATTTTCAATTATCCATTATTGATATTAATCAAGCACCGATTCCATTAGCATGGCAAGTCATAAAAGCAAATTATGTATTATATTGCGCTGATGAATGGCGATTATGGCAAGAAACGCAACGTATTCAAAGCCGCATGGAAATAGATTTTATAAGACCTATTAAAAAATACCCCTTGCAGTTATGGAACTAAATATCATGTTAAAAGACTATCTTATCGCTATTGAACAACATAAATCTGAATGTTTAGAGGATTTAAATCAATTATCTGATATTGCCAGACAACGGATATTTAACAGAATTGAAGGGCGAGCGGCTGAAAGAGCGTTACAAGTATTAATTGAAGCCTGTATTGGTACTACAAAACATTGGTTAAAAGCATTACATAAAAACTAACCCTTAGATGCCTATGACAATTTTAATAAATTGGCGGAGTTACAAAAAATATCAACTGATGAATTAAAAAAATGGCGAAAAATTATCGGTATGAGAAATGCCTTAGTGCATGATTACTTAACCATTGATAATGAATTGCTACAGCAATTATTAGCCGAACGGCATTATTTATTTTTAATCGACTTTTTGGAAAAATCTTGTCGAAATATTGAAACCTTGTAATCAGAATACAAACTTAAGTTTGTATTCCAAACAGAAAACCTATCATTGGTGTGCAAACTTAAGTTTGCATTCCTAAAACCTAAAAAATCACGAAAACATCAATATTCAATTACTACTGGTAAAAAACATTGTGCCGATTGCGCAAAAACCGACTTTAACACTGACATTTAATGAAATCGGCACACAAACCCACAGTTTTAAAAGCGGTAGTCATCAAATCGCGGTGAAAGTAGTTGATAACGAAGACTTAGAAAATATTGAAGTAGTGACGTTAAATGCCAATAGCAACGGAGTAAAACAGCGTTAGCGGTTTTTAAGCGATTGAACACCTGATTAATCTCTGAAACAAATTTTTTAATAGGCAAATCATGAACAAACAATTCATCATCCACAAAAAAGAAATCGCTTATTCGGGCTTTTTTCGACTGGAAAAATATTGGCTGACGCATACTTTGTATGGTGGTGGTTGGAGCGAAGAAATTTGTCGGGAATTGTTTGTGCGGGGTTCGTGTGTCGCTGTGCTGTTATACGATCCGCACACGGATAAAGTGGTACTCATCGAACAATTTCGTGCAGGAGCTATACTTAATCCAGACAAAGCATGGCTGATTGAAATTGTCGCGGGAGCTATCGAAGAAGGCGAAACAGCGGTGGAAGTTGCGCACCGTGAAGCGTTTGAAGAAGCGGGCTGTGTAATTCAGGAACTGATGCTGATTAGTGAGTTTTATACTACACCTGGTGGCATGGCTGAACGCATTAGTTTATTTTGCGGCAAAGTGGACAGCACACAAATCACCGACGGCATACACGGTTTAGAACATGAGCAGGAAGACATTTTAGTGCGTACCGTTGATTTTGCCGAGGCGTATCAAATGGTCGAAAACAACGAAATAGATTCGGCGATTCCGATTCTGGCAATTCAATGGCTGGCATTGAATAAAGAAAAATTGCAAGCCAAGTGGGTGAGTTAAACAAATGAGGTAAAGACGTTTTACCGCAACGTCTTTGCATGGCACGTCAATAATCAACAAAGGAGGCAAAGCAAATGAACACAAGCACTTATTTTTCGACTAGCTTCGTCCTTATTGTCCTGCTACTGTCAGGCTGTGCCAGCGATTCGGAGGTTGCACCGATAAACTACCAACAATCTGATTCACCCGTCGTGAACTATGCTTTAAGTTTACAAGGTGCGCCTTATCATTACGGTTCTGATAATCCACAAGACGGTTTCGATTGCAGTGGTTTTGTGCATCACGTCTACCAACAGCAAGGCATTAGCTTACCGCGTACTACAGAAGACATGGCAACTCAGCTCACGCCTGTTGAAAAAGAAGCGATACACTCAGGTGATTTAGTGTTTTTTGATACTAACGGTAAAACATTTTCTCACGTTGGGCTTTACGTCAATAATGACCAATTTATTCACGCGCCCAGTCAGCGCACAGGTAAAGTATTGGTGTCTAGTTTGAAAAATGATTACTGGCAACAACATTTTGTTGGTGTGAGGCGACCGTGAGAAATTTTTTATAGTGACCACGCGCCAACGACTCTTGTCTTTTTATATAGACAGTAAAGCCGCTCGTGGTTCACGAGTTCACCACGAGCGGCTTTATTTATAACGGTAAAACTGATTGCTTTACTACACTTAAAGTTTATTTCATGAAATTTTTCAGTAATCCCAACGCGCCTTCTAGTTGATTACCTTCAGGTAAAGTACCAGAAGGACTGAGTTGGTCAATGACTTGGGGTAATAACTGTGCTAAATGACTGGATACGTCTTGAGAAGAAAGTCCGAATTTTTCCGCAAGACCCTGTAACGGCGTATTACCGATAACTGCTTCCAGTTGCTCTCCTGAAATCGCTAAATTTTGTCCTGTCCCAATCCATGAAGCGACAACACCACCAAGACCTTTTTCTTCAAAATTACTGACAAGACCTTGAATACCGCCTGTCTGTGGATTATTGATTAAATTGATGATGTCCATCAACCCGATTTGTTTGCTGTTGTCAGTATCAGATAAAGTATCGGCAACTTGTCCAACGATTGAATCCAAAAGTCCCATAATTCCCCCTAGTGATGATGCAATTAAGAAATTAACGTTTAGATGTACTGAGTACATGTATTTTTCGACATTTACGCAATCGCAGAATACTCTTAATTCATTTGCAATGCGAATTTAGACACACGCAAAAAAAAAGCCCAACGATGAGTTGGGCTTTTTTATGACGGAGTATTAGTAAGTGACTGTTAAACCAACATTATACGAACGGCCATAACCTGGTACTGGAACGATTGGATTTGCAGAAGCGACTTCACCCATATAAACACCGCCTAAAGGCAATGAGTAGTTTTTATCAGTCACGTTCTCTATCGCGGCATCAAGACGCAAATATTTCCAGTCGTAGTGAGTGCGTAAATTCAGCAGTGCATAACCTGCGGTTTTAGGTTCTAAACGAATCGCCTGCACTGTCTTTTTAGGTGCAACCAATTGTGTTTCAATCGTTGCGCCCCAACCACCCCATTTATAATCGAGGTCTAAAGTAGAATTCAGCGGCATCTGTTGATATAAGTTATCGTTAGAGGTCAGATTTTGACCGCGTACATAACTTAAAATACCTCTGGTAGACAGGCTGCCATAGTTGTCCGTAGCTAATAACATCTTGCTACCTGAGGCATTAACACCCACCAATTGCGCTTCGTAGTTACCCAATTGCAGCAATCTGAAACCGCCGCCACCGTGTGTAGTTGTAAAGCCTTTAGCGGTGTTATTACAGGTTACGCCATTGGCTTTTTGGCAAAAACCCGCATCAATGTAGTTGTTCACATAAGTATAAAACGGCGTGATTTTGACATCCCAGTTTTCCTGTTCAGCATCATGCCAATTAGCGGTACCGCTGACGGTGTAGGCAACTTCTGGACTCAGATTGTTGTTACCCACATAACCATTACCATCACCATACCAGTTGTTCATTAGCATCGACATCGGCATGGTCATCGCCATTGCGCCCATACCCATCACTGTTCCCCTAGACCACGCAAAGCGTTCATATAAACTGGGCGCACGGGTTTTTCTGGCAAACCCTAATTCATATTGTTGCGTACTGTCAGGTGTATAACGTGCCAAAGCGGTAACATCAACAATGGCATCAGTACGCGCTTTATCCTGATTGTTAACCAGTGCGGCTTCGCGTGTTACCACGCCATAATCGTAGACATTACCTGCGTTCATCTCAACGAGACCTGCCCGCACACCGAATTGTGTCAGCCACTTACTGTTCCAGTTGCTCTCCACTTCAGCAAAAAAATCCAGTCTGTCGCGTTTGCCGTTGTTGATATTCCAAAAAGGTCCAGGACCGTTCATCATGGTCATCGGTTTATTGCCGATTGGATTCCACCAATCATTTAAACGATAACGCTGATATTCACTGCCGACAGTCAATTGATGTTGTTCATTCAGATCAATAATGCCTTTAACTGCCAGACCCTGATTATAACTGTGAGTATTCATTGGCATATTGCGGGGTGGGACGGTTCTATCAGCTTTATCAGGCAGGAAGTTCATGTAATGTTGAACGTCTTCATGATAGGCGCGGGTTTCCAATCGTCCCCAGTCAAATTTACTTTTAGTGCTGACATTGGCAAACCAACTGTCATCACCTGCCAAGTCCATACGCACGTTGGGAAAACCTTGATAGGGAATATTTTGTAATCC
>DFWO01000178.1:45321-54107 GCA_002380945.1 Methylococcaceae bacterium UBA4132
GCAGAAGAACTGACTACATCATTCGCATTGGCTTTGTTTTTGGTGGTGAAATCGCCGCCTGCTTTGTAATTACCCGCTTCAACGGTAGAGCCTGTATACGTCAATGACGCATTTTTGTTTGCCAATGTGGTGGAAATATTACCGCCCCACGCATTGCTATTGCTGCGGTAAAACGCTGATCCTTGAGCCATGACTAAATATTTTTTATCATCTTCAGCATATTGCGGATCAGCCGACTGCACCCGCACCGTTCCTGCGATACTGTCGCCGCCCATACTCACGGGCGTAATGCCAGCAAGAACCTGCGCACTTAATACGCTGGAGGGGGCAACGTAAGAGAGTGCGGGGTTCATGTGATTGCCGCACGCTGAAATCAAATTCATACCGTCAATCTGCACACGAACACGATCATCAGCCATACCATTAACAATAATACGACTTGAAATACCGCCACCACCCGAAAAACTGACTCCAGGTGTATGATCAAACATTTTTGCTGTATCACTGGTCGCTGTTCTGGAACGTATTATTTTTGACGGATTGAGAAAAGATTCAAACGGTTGATTTGGATTATTCTCTGATTGTGCTTTAACAATCAGTGTATCCAAGGTGATTGCACTGTCCGATGCCTTCGTGTTATCAACTGGCTTCACAGGCTCAGCGTTGGCAATGCCTGTACTAAGGGCAATGCCAATAGCCAGTATCTGGGTTTTAAGTTTCATGGAGCTCTCCAAAGAGATAAGGAATAATTTAATGCCTTAATTATAGAGAGGTAGGCTTAAATTTCAGAGAATTAATATTTACTTATTAAGTAATAAACAAAATAAAAGCAATTAATATGCCATATTATAATATATTGATTATAAAGATATATTATTAGCACCCAGTATGGAAATTCCTAAAATGACAACAAAAATGGCTTATATGCAACAACAGGGATAGGTTAAATAACCTAGTTTAATTGATAAAATTCACATAAACTACAATTAAAGCTGGTAGTTGTTGCCGTAAGCGTGAGAATTGGTTGAATGCTTGCACCCCGATGGGGTTAGCTATGCGTTGGTGATAAGTTTGTAACTTTGTGTGAATGGAAATGAATCGACTGCGATAAAGGGCTACGAATTTTATATAGCTAATACACTATAAGTTGATAATAGCATCGTTCGCCCTGAGCTTGTCCAAGGGCATTCATGGTTCGACAAGCTCACCATAAACATTATCACTTTATGTTATATCGACTATAAACCCTTCAAAACCGCCCTATCGCCTGCCTGATTTGCATAATCGCAGCTTGGTTTAGTTGCCCAATGCGTTGATGTTGTTCACATAATGCGCCTCTAAAACCTAAGTAATCGGCTTGATAAGGCATGAGTATGGCTATGTCGTCTAATCTGAGTGAACCTGCTAACCCACACAGCAATGACTGCGTTTTGGCAAATTCAACAAACTGCGCTATGTCAGTTTGTGTCATGACTTGAGTAAGTGAACCTTTGTGTTTATCCATGGTGTCGAGCATTACCCCTGTAAAACCAGCCTGTTTCAATGCGCTGATAATGGCAAAATCGGGTTGGGTATCGGCAAACAATACCGTGATTAACTTATATTGCGGCGTTAATTCAGCTAATTTTTCCACTGTAGCAAGCCAATCCCCTTCAGGGAAAAAGCCAATTTTCACATAATCAACGCCTGTGTTTGCCATTGCCTTGACCGCGTTAAATACTAATTCAGGTTGCATCGGTAAATCGCCCACCGTTGCACTGACAAGACAACGTCCAGCAATTGTTTCGACAATCTCACGCACTAAATCGGTATCCAGCGCGCCTAACGCACCGCGTGCAGGTTGTTTTAAATCAATAATATCGGCTTGGGTGTTTAACACTAACACCGCTTCGGCAACACTATTCACACTTGCCAGCATTCCTGTCATCGCTACCCTTCGCATTGTGCTTTATGTTCATCAATGACTGTCATCAACCAGCCCCATGCTTCAAGTTCTTTATCGCCTGCGGTTTTTTCCAAACCAATACGCAAATAATTAATTTCTGCATCGATCTTCTCTAAAGGCAACATACTCAAGCGGCTAATTAAAATAGCGGCTTCTAACACAGCATATTGAGCGCGATTAAAACCCATAAAAGGCGCGTGATTCACCGTATGGATGACTTTACAAAATAATTTCGGGCGCATGGCATCGTCTTCAATGCGGACTAATTCCACTTCGCTATGCGCTAAGGTACACGCCAACACCGAACCGTTTATTTTTTCTGCGGGCATTAAAGCAAAATCACGCCGCCCTGTTAAACACCCTGCAAATACGCGCACATCATCACAATAATTCAGTACGGCAGTGCGAGTTTCCAGCAAATTATTGAGTGTGGTGGAGGGGCGAAACGGCAGAATAATAATGTCATCGCCATGAAGATGAATGCCCATCGGTGCGAGATGAGCGACACCTTCACCGTTTTGGGTGGTAATAATCAGTTCTTGAATCATGATTTTTTGAGTAATCCTTGTTCGCAACATCACCGTGTAGACCTTGCACTGCAACGTCTACACGCCAACATCATTTTTTTTGTAAGGTCGTTCCAGCAGGTTTAAAGGTATGTAAATCAATACTGGCTTCAGCGTTATCAGTCGCGCAGCCCCACGTTAACGCTTGATCTTGGGTAAAGCGTTTGCCTAATTGCCACGCAATTTGCGCCCGTGCCAATTCCACACCCAAATAAAACGCATGGCTGCCATCTTGTTCAACGCGCAAATGTGGAAATAATGCAAACGGGTCAATCGCACTATGAAAACCGTCGCGGTTATAAATATGTACGCCGTCCACTGTGGTTTGAATGCGAAAACTGGGGTCTTTGATTTCTGCCGCCCATTCTTGAATTTCCGTCAAACTATAGGGAAACGGCGCGGTTTCGTGCAGTGCCATTAAATTGGGATTGATGTGTTTAGGCAAGGTGTCTTGTTGTTTAGCGGCGTACATAATGCGTCGTGCCAAATCCGCTTCTTTAATAGCGCGGCAAGCGTGTTGACTGACTTCAGTGGCAAGAATTTGGTTGATATTTAATTCTGAGCAGATGCCTAGCAATAACGCATTCATACCTAGGGTATCGGCGTGGGTCAGCTCGGTGATATTGCCAACACCGAGCATCATTTCTACATCGGGATGTTGTTTGCGTACGGTGTGATAGCGCACGATGGAGTCGGTAAAACCAAAATGCAGCGGGTCTAAAATCGGGTCTACGATAAACGGGCGATTTTTTGCTTGCATTCCTTGAATCGCTCTGTCTAACGAGGCTAAATCTTCGTGTTTTTCAGGGATTAAAATCGGCGTGGCGGCCACTTCATCGGCTATCCATAATGTGCTTTCATGCAGACTCAGTAAATAATCCGCCCCTGCTTTACCGCCGCGTAATAAATCGTCGGGATTGAGTGAGTCGATACTGACCGTGTAGCCTTGCTGTTTCAACGTGCTGATCAGCTCTTCCATGTGCGGAAAATCGGTGCTAGGCAAACAACCTATATCAATGACATCCGCACCATTTTTTCGATAATACGCGGCGCGTTGCAGAGCTTCGTCGATACTAATCATTGCCGCATCGGTGATTTCGGCAAAAATTTTCACGCTGTATTGGCTTAAATCGTATTGATGGGCTTGTTTACCAAAATATTGCGGTAAATCTTTCAGTTCTTCAGGGCCGCGCTCGACAGGAATACCTAAATTTTGTGTTAACGCCTCTATATCACCGCGACAACGACCCGGAACAATAATACGCTCTGCGCCAAAAGTATCTGTTAGACGGCGAGCAATCATGTCGGTGGTCATTAATCCTGCGACTTTTAGCCCTAATTGATGCACGGTATAACTAAATTCTGGCTGCATTTTTGCCAAAATATTGCGCAACTGCTTTTCTGCCAGCTTGCCTGTTAAAAAAAGAATGTGTTCGCTCATCGGAGTTATTAGTTAGTCCAGACCTTTCAGGTTTTAAAAACCTGAAAGGTCTAATGATTGCAGTCGCTTAGTCACCGCAAGGATTAATTCATCGGCACTGTCCACCACGGTGGTATATTCAAAACCGCGTAATTTATCGGTGGCTTCTAAATCAATCTTACGCGGATACACCATCACTTTTTTTCGACCAGGCGCGGTGGTTTCTATTTCAGGCGCGACATCACACGGATAGACAATGCTAGGTACACGACATTTTCCTGCTTGTGCATATAAATTAGTCACTAAAGAATCAGAAATACCTAACACGCATTTGGCGACGGTATTAGACGTGGCAGGCGCCATGACAAAGGTATGATAATCACCTTTATAAAAACGTCCGACAGGCGGCGCAGAAGCGGCTTTATCACGGTAAACAGGCATAGCAGCGCGAGCATCAGCAAGATCAATACCGTACATTTTCAGCACTTCTTCACCTGCTTGACTGAGATATAAGTCCACGTCTTTTAAGGTCAACAAAAAATCCAAGCATTCTTCTATATAATGCCCTGAGCCAGTGATTGCCCAAGCTAATCGAGGTTTATTCATGACGCGGTATCGAGTTTAAAATAATTAAACATTATAACCTGAATTCAAAGCACAACGGTCACACAGGAGATTTATCAATGTTCACAAGCACCGACAAACCATTAATTATGGGGATTTTAAATATCACGCCCGATAGTTTTTCGGATGGTGGCAAATATGCAACTGTCGATATGGCAATGCAGCAGGTGCAATCTATGTTGTCGCAACACGTCGATATTATTGATGTCGGCGGTGAATCGACAAGACCAGGTGCTGAACCTGTGCCTGCTCAGGAACAAATTCAACGCGTTGTACCTGTTATCGCCGCTATTCGGCAACACAGTGACGTATTGATTAGCATAGATACAACGGATAGCCACGTAGCTCAAGCCGCACTCAATGCAGGTGCAAATCTGATTAATGATGTTTCGGCGGGGTTAAATGATCCTGCTATTTTAACGGTCGCTGCCACCGAAAATGTGCCAATTATTTTAATGCACAGCCAAGGCACACCCAAAACCATGCAAGATAATCCTCATTATGACAACGTGGTGCAAGCTGTTATCGAAGCCTTGCAACAACGTATTAACACGGCATTAGCGGCGGGTATAAAACGGGAACATATTATTATTGATGTTGGTATCGGTTTTGGTAAACGCAAACAAGATAATCTGGATTTACTGGCGCATTTATCGGATTTTGTTGCCTTAGGTTTTCCTGTGTTACTCGGTACCAGTCGTAAGCGGTTTATGGGTAGCGTGTGTGATGTCAGTGAACCTACGGAATTAATCACTGCCACAGCGGTAACAACAGCATTAGGCGTGATGGCTGGCGTATCATTATTCCGAGTCCATGATGTACGAGAAAATCGCCAAGCGGTTGATATAGCGTGGGCAATTAAACAAAGCCAATAGGCGTTTACAGTAAAAAATGCCAAAATAGTTTTATTTTGACTAATAGCCACGAGTAACGCTGTGATTGAACAAATAAACGCCTTATTGCCCCAGACGCAATGCGGACAATGCGGCTTTAAAGGTTGCCGACCTTATGCCGAAGCGATAGCCGCAGGACTTGCTGATATTAATCAATGCCCGCCTAGCGGTGATGAGGGCATTAGCGATTTAGCTGAATTATTAGGCGTAGCACCTAAACCGTTGAATCCTCAATTTGGTGAGCATAAAGCTAAAAGTGTCGCCTTCATTATTGAACAAGATTGTATCGGCTGCGTTAAATGTTTAGCCGTTTGCCCTGTTGATGCCATTTTAGGCGCAGCAAAATATATGCACACCGTGATTGCATCTGAATGTACGGGTTGTGAATTGTGTATAGCACCCTGCCCTGTCGATTGTATTGTCATGCAAGCATTACCTAATCAGGATATTACCAAAGCAGAAAAACACGCTCTCGCCCAACACGCCAAACAACGTTATGAAGCACGTTGTGAGCGTAAAGCACAAGAAGAGCATGAAAAAACTAAACGCCTGAAAAAACAAAAAGCCGCACTGTTAAAAATGAAAGCAGGTTTATGAACAATCAACAACGCCGCGCTATTTTTGACCGTCTGGCAACAGCAATACCTGATCCAACCACCGAACTGCACTATAACAGCCCGTTTGAACTGCTGATTGCCGTGGTGTTATCTGCACAAGCGACTGACAAAGGCGTTAATAAAGCGACCGCTAAACTATTTCCCGTGGCTAATACCCCAGAAGCCATACTTGCCTTAGGTGTTGACGGTTTAAAAGAATATATTAAAACCATAGGCTTGTTTAATAGCAAAGCTAGACATATTATCAGTTTGTGCCAACAGCTATTAACGCACCACGCAGGGCAAGTGCCGAATACTCGCAAAGAATTGGAAGCACTGGCAGGCGTGGGTAGAAAAACTGCTAATGTCATACTCAATACCGCATTTGGTGAACCGACCATTGCCGTTGACACTCATATTTTTAGAGTCGCTAATCGAACAGGACTTGCCAAAGGTAAAAATGTGTTAGAAGTTGAACGTGGCTTAATAAAATGCGTCCCTAAACAGCATCAACAAGACGCGCATCATCTATTAATTCTGCATGGGCGTTATACCTGCACAGCGCGAAAACCAAAATGTCAGGGTTGCGTCATTGCTGATTTATGCGAATTCAACAAAGCGTTTTAAGGCAACTTGATTGTGTACAGGTTTATTTTTCAAAAATAAACAATATTCATCTTCTCTTAAGAAGGTGTTTGTTATGATATGAAATATTCGGTATCTTTACAGTATCGAACTGTTTCCCAGCCTGCATTGCGGGAAGCAAACTAACAATAAGATTTTCAACACAACACAGGATATTCACCATGAAAAAAACTAACAAAACCCCGTTAGCTGCGGCGATGGGCGTTGCTTTTATCTCAACTTTTTCTACAACATCCGCCAATGCAGAAGCCAGTCCATTTGGTATGACAGAATTATCACAAGGTTATATGCAGCTTGCAGAAGCCGATAAAGCAGGCGAAATGGCATGTGGTGCAAACATGAAAATGGATACTCCTAAAGCTAAATTGCCTGAAGGTGCTTGTGCTGGCAAAAAAACCGAAGCCAAACCTGCTGATGACAAAGCCGCTGAAGCAAAATGTGGCGCGGAGATGAAAAATAAAGAAGGTGCTTGTGGTGCGGGTATGAAAACGCCAGACGCTAAACCTGAAACTAAATAAACCAAACCTCAAGCTAAATAAATAGGATTATCTATGAAAAAAATGAATAAAACCCCTTTAGCGACCGCTATGGGTGTTGCTTTTATCTCTACATTTACAGTCACAGCGGCAAATGCAGAAGCCAATCCATTCGGTATGACCGAATTATCACAAGGCTATATGCAAATAGCTGACGCAGGTGATATGGCGATGTTTAAACCTAAAGAGGAAGAGCATACCGTTCATCATCCTAAAGTAGCTGAAACCAAAGCGGCAGAAGTAGCCAAACCAGTCGAAGCCAAAGTAGCTGAAACAGCCAAACCAGTCGAAGCCAAAGTAGCTGAAACAGCCAAACCAGCCGAAGTCAAAACCCCTGAAACAGCCAAACCAGCCGAAGCTAAAGCCGCGGAAGCTAGCTGCGGCGGTATGATGGAAGACGGCAAAATGAAAAAAGGCATGGAAGGTGCTTGCGGCGACATGATGAAAGGCAAAGAAGGCGCGTGCGGTATGATGCCAGCAGGTGAGAAAGCTAAAGAAGGTGCGTGTGGCGCAGGTATGAAAATGCCAGAAGCGAAAGTAGATGAAGCAGCTAAACCAGCCGAAGCCAAAGCGGCGGAAGCTAGCTGTGGCGGTATGATGGAAGACGGTAAAATGAAAAAAGGCATGGAAGGTGCTTGCGGCGACATGATGAAAGGTAAAGAAGGCGCGTGCGGTATGATGCCAGCAGGTGAGAAAGCTAAAGAAGGTGCGTGTGGCGCAGGTATGAAAATGCCAGAAGCGAAAGTAGATGAAGTAGCTAAACCAGCCGAAGCCAAAGCGGCGGAAGCTAGCTGTGGCGGTATGATGGAAGACGGCAAAATGAAAAAAGGCATGGAAGGTGCTTGCGGCGACATGATGAAAGGCAAAGAAGGCGCGTGCGGTATGATGCCGATGCCAGCAGGTGAGAAAGGCAAAGAAGTTTCAGGCGGTGCAGGTATGAAAATGCCAGAAGCAAGCATGAAAACACCAAAACCCGCTACTGCTGCCTCAGATGTCAGTAAGCCAACAGGCGTTAAAGTAATACCCGCTAAATAAGCGTTTATTTTCTTAAGTTGGGTTATTGTCGTTCGACAAGCTTACGGCTAACCCAACAACCTACAACAATAACATCTTCTCTTATATCGTTTTGTAGGTTGTGGGTAAGCTTACGAACCCTCAATATTCTCATCAACTCATGGTTTTTGTTGGGTTTCGTACCTCAACCAAGTCTGCATAATTGCCGCTTATGGCGTTGGTTGCATAAGAACTTAAGCTGCTCTTTGTGCCATTATGTAATGAACAACTTTGCTCGGATGCACTCCATCCCAGAACAAATAGCCATCAAGTCTATTGCATTTAGGTAATGGCTAAATTTGTAGTGATAGCAGATAATTTCCATCATGATAGAAGAAAAAATAATCTACCGATGTTGGTCTTGTGAAAGTATAGAGCTGATAAAAAATGGTCATTCTGGCAATGGGAAACAACCATATATCTGCAAGAGTTGTGGGCGCGGAGGCGTTGTTAATCCAAAGGCAAGGCATAGCGACGAAGAGAAAGAGCAGATATTGACTGCGTATTT
>DFWO01000048.1 GCA_002380945.1 Methylococcaceae bacterium UBA4132
GGCGTTTCATAGCGGAACATATGCCAGAAACACTCACGGCAAAACGTTCTGCCCGTTCGTAAAGATAGCTATCTGGATAGTCTGCAAGGTCTTTGGCAAGTGCATCCCTATCAATCTTTATAGCAGGTTTGTTTCATGCCAGTGTCGGTTCGGGATTTTTCCAGAGTCTTCGGGACTTTGCTAACCAAGTGAATGAGCATTCAACAATCCAACATTTAGGAATGCCAGAAAAAGTGTGGAGTTCTGAGAAGGTGTTTTAAAAGTCTCCAAACTAAATCTAACACTTGATAGAATGGACAATTTCAATAATCTTTATACCATTGTTTATCCAGAACCACTTTATAATTTTGACCATCTATATTTTGATTTACTCAAAACCGAATTAATCCATCTTTTTGCCAAGCATTGCAAAAAGGAGTACAAAAACACGTTTTTGTACTCCAAAGTTGCGATTATCAATACAAGCCCAACTGCAACTGCGCCACTTCTGACATCATTTCGCGTGACCATGGAGGATCAAGCACTACTTCAACATTGACATTGGCAACACCAGGTAGAGCGCGGATACATTTTTCCACGTCACCTTGAATGACAGGTCCCATGCCGCAACCAGGCGCGGTGAGCGTCATTTGAATGTAGACATCATTTTTATCATCACCCATAGCTGTGACTTCACAAAGATAAACCAAGCCCAAATCAACGATATTTACAGGAATTTCAGGGTCGTAAACGGTTTTCATCACTTCCCAGCAATTTTTTTCTACGGCTTCCGCGCTGGTTTCAGACACTAAGGTATGTAGCTCGCGGGGTTCTCTGCCTAAGGCATCGGCATCTACACCTGCAATGCGTACCATGTGACCATAGCTTGTGATAACGGTATAGTTATTACCTAGCGATTGGTGAATAGTAACAGTTTCGCCTTTTTTTAGTGTGTCAGGCGTACCATCAGGGATAGTGACAATATTCACATCTCTGGTTAAAACAAAGCTTTCTTGTTCAGACATAATTGTGGCTCACAAGTGGAAGGTTCTAGCATCAATCACTTGTCCCGTGATACCTATGCTTTGCGGGGTGAATAAATGCAGATACGCGCCAGCCAAATCTTCCATTGCTGGGAGTTTGCTTTTATCTTCGGCAGGGTAGGCGCGTTTTCGTAACGGCGAATCAACTGGACCTGGAACTAATACATTGACACGGATTTTTTGCGCGGCTTCTAATTCTTCTGCCAATATTTTAGCAAGTCCCTCTAGGGCAATTTTTGATACGCCATAAGCTCCTGCGTAAGCGGGGGCGTGTCGTGCGGAAGAATCTGAGGTGAACACGATAGAGGCATGTTCGCTTTTTTGTAAAACAGGTAATAACACGCGTGTCAGTAAAAATGGTGCGTTAAGATTAACGTTTAGTGTGTGTCCCCATTCTTTTGTGCCGTGTATTGCTAGTGGTGTGAATGAGCTGAACTCAACCGCTGAATGCAGTAAGCCATGTAACACGCCGTATTTTTCTTGAATACGGTTGGCGAGGTCTTGATAGTCATTTTCTGACGCACCCGCTAAATCAAACGGGTACATAATCGGCTCAGGCGCGTTTGCTGCCACGATAGCATCGTAAACTTGTTCTAATTTAGGAATGCTTTTATCGAGCAGAATAATGTGCGCACCGTGTTTCGCTAAGGTGAGTGCGGCAGTGCTACCCAGACCACCGCCTGCACCTGTAATGAGTATGACGTTATTTTTTAATGGCATAGTGCAGTATTTATCCAAGTAGTGAGCTGTTGTGGAGATTCTATCAGCGCGTCCGCGCCCCATGTTTCTGGGGTATCAGTTGGCTTGAGATAGCCATACAAGGCGGCGAGTGTTTTCATGGCAACGCTTTTTCCCGCCGCGATGTCATGAATCGCATCACCAATATAAACACACTCGTGTGAATTAACCCCAGCTTGCTGACAAGCGGCTAACATCGGGTCAGAATGCGGTTTGGGATTGGCAGTGCTGTCGCCGCTGATAATACAGGCGGCGCGGTGTGTCAGTTGTAGCGCGTCCATTAATGGCTTGGTAAAACGTTGACGTTTATTAGTGACTACACCCCATTTCAGCCCGTGTTGTTCTATGATTGCCAAGGTTTCTACCATGCCATCGAAAAATACCGTGTGTTTGGCAATATTGTTTTCATAACGGGTTAGCATGGCTTCCAATAATTCAGCTTTTTTCGCGTCGCTGAGTGCCGTGGTGCTGGCGTTAATCATGGCTAACGCACCCAAAGAAATAAATGGTTTAACGTGTGCCGCGCTGACAGGGTTTAAATCGTGTGCAGTGAGCGTGTGATTTAAACAGGCGATTAAATCAGGTGCGGTATCGACTAGCGTACCGTCTAGGTCAAATAACACGCAGGATAATTTAAACGCCGTATTCATTAGACAGTGCGTTTAAACGCGGCAATGTAATTCACATCAAGATCGTTGCCTAAGCTAAACCGTTTGGTAATTGGGTTGTAGCTAATACCGATCATGCCTTGTAATTCCAAACCTGAGGCGCGTGCCGATTGGCACAGTTCAGACGGTTTGATAAAAGTTTTATAATCGTGCGTGCCTTTGGGTAGCATTTGTAAAACATATTCAGCG
>DFWO01000112.1:0-6251 GCA_002380945.1 Methylococcaceae bacterium UBA4132
GAAACGGAGCGATAGCGAAGTGAAGATTTTTAGTCCCCGATAGCCGTAGCGCCGGGCGGTTTTACGTAGCTTGCGGAGTAAAACTGCAAGGCATCGCGACACGGCGTTAAGTCATTTGGAGCCTATGTCTCGACCCCTTGTTGGGTCGAGACGAGGTGACGAGGACGAATCGGGGCTGCCGAAGGCATAAGCGGTCGCGTACATTTTTGCTGATTTTTCCTAGCAGGATGCCCGGAAAAATCTTTCGCAAAAATAGCGACTCCCCGCGGTTTCGACAACAACGCCGATGCTTTGCGCTAGTTCCTACGCTCCAGTGTGGGAATTCATCCAGAAACGCTCTGGCGTTGCGTAAAACAAGAAGACGCGGAGCGTCAACTGAGGCATTCCAACGCTCGAGCGTTGGAACGATAAAAACTTAGGTTATTCTGATGTAGCATATCGAAGTGATTCAATAAATTCCTCAATGTTGCGTCCCAATAAATCATTCGCGGTTTCTTCTGTTGCTACGAAGGTATGAAACTCATGCCAGCCGTGGTCAAGTTGCTTATTGTATTTTTCAAAATGTAAATCAGGAATATGTACCTTACTTGCTATAAAGTACGTTTTTTCGATGAACGCATTCTCTGCCATTGATGCCACAACATCGACTTCGATATTGTGAGGATTGGAAAAAACTAATTCGCCCCAGTTTTTAAAATTTCCTGCATCTCTATAAAGATATTCAAATCGTACATTCATAATAATTCTTTATTTTTCAAAAATATGTTCTCGATGATAGCTTAGAAATTCTGCGTGAGGTCTAAATTTCTTAGGTAAAAAAATCGGTTTGCCGTTATAAGCGAAAAGTGCTGAATTAAAAAAATCATCGTTATTATCAGTGCATTTTTGTGAAACACGGATTGTCATATCCTCCATTATGGTCAAAATACCAATATCAAAGGCTTTGTCATGTAACATGGATAAACAAAGACCATTGCTAGGATTAAGCCGATTTGCTTCATCAATCCGCCAAGGAACAATATGGCTAGCGATTAACAATTTTGGAATCGCCAACCCTGTCATACAGCACCGCTGTTCATAAGCACTCAGTACCGAACGCCGAAAAAAATTCTGACCAACGCGAGTTGTGATTTGAACGGTTTTGTTTCTTCCTGTGTAATCAATGGTTTTATCCAATTCTGAACTATCATCAGCATCCAGCGATAATTCATCTATTTTGAAAACAGTTACCGCTTGTTGCATTTCATTGGCAAAATGCTCCCAGTCTGCTTGCATTTCTTTCCACATAGCTTTATCAGAAGCTGATGCACCTTTCAAACCGCTACGTCCTGTTGAAGTGATTGCGGGGTCAAGACTAGCAATATTAACCAACTTCATCGCTAATGCGGATGGTGTTCTGCCAAGTGTTTCGGCACATCTAATAATTTCTGGATTGCGATAGTGCATTTTTCCAAAAGGCATTTGGCAATATAAGTTAAACGCGATTAACAGTTGATGACGAGTCCAGCCTGTTCTAGTAGACACTCATTTCCTCCTGTTCACTTGCTGAAATCATTGTCATTATGTGTGGCATCATAATGCGAGCTACCTCTGTCATCATCGGAACAACCGCCGCTTGACTAAATTGTTGATAAGCCTGCGTATCACTTACTCGAATTTTAAACCTATCAGGAAACCCCATCAATCTTGCGCATTCTCTGGGTGTCAACCGTCTTGGACGCTTACCGTCCCCCTGTGAAACCAGAATTTCCGAGCCATCCTTGTAATATCTTGCCGACAGGGTACGCGCTACACTGTCTTCATTCACCAGACCGAAGCCAAAGCCATTACCTGCCGCCTGATGTTTTTCTTTATAAGCCTGTAGATACGCCCATAAATTGGGGGTTAGCGTGTACTTGCTGTTAATAACTGCCTGTGTGCTGATGGTATAAGGTTCTTCGGGTGCTTCGCTGCCATCCTGTGGATGCAGTATGCTGGAAAGACGGGTTTTTTCGGCGGGTAGTTGCAAGTCATTCCACGAGAAATCAGTCGGTTCACGAAAACCCACAATAATGATACGTTCCCGATGTTGTGGTACAAAATGCTGACCATCAATGACTTTGTGATAGACGTGATAACCCAGTTCGTCGCGTAGCGTTTGCAGGATTACCTTAAAGGTGTTGCCCTTGTCATGGGAAAGCAGATTTTTAACATTTTCCAGTAAAAATGCCTTGGGCTGTTTGGCGGCAATAATTCGGGCAACATCAAAAAACAGTGCGCCTTGCGTCGTGCATTCAAAACCATGTGGACGACCCAAGGCGTTTTTCTTGGAAACTCCTGCAATGCTGAACGGCTGACAGGGAAAACCTGCCAGCAATACGTCATGATCTGGCACGTCTTTTTCATCAACAGTCGTAATGTTACCGACAAAAACATGGTTGGTATCGTGGGGAAAATTGGCTAAATAGGTTTTTTGCGAGAACGTATTCCATTCACTGCTAAACACACAATGTCCACCGTGCGCTTCAAAACCCAGCCTTATGCCACCAATACCTGCAAACAGGTCTATAAAAGTAAAAGGGTGTTTTTTGGCAGAATCAGCATTTATTAATGGCAGTATGCGTTGACGAATGGCATCCGCCAGATAGGTTGGTGGTTCGTTTTCACGAACTTCCCAACGGCGCACGGTGCGTACATCTACATTAAGAAGGGTGGCGATTTCACTCTGGCTATAGCGAATTCGTGCCTGTCGTAATAAGTCGAGTGGTTGAAGCTGGTTCATGATTGATTTTTATCTAGGAATATTTTCGGACATTATGCCCTATATTATTCCCATTTTATAGGGTGCAGAATATCGGAATACGTCAGTCATGCAAGGTACGCATTGTGCACCTTGCAATCATCTTGATTAATATCGACAGTCATAATTGGATAAGACGTAAGTTTAAAACTGACGTAAACGAATATTTTTGCTATTTTACGCTGTATTAATAACCCTGTGCGTTCAAAAGGCATCTTCATGATAGACAAACAATCACTACACGGCGAATGGTCATCCCGTTTCGCATTTATTTTGGCGGCTACTGGTTCGGCGGTGGGGCTGGGGAATATTTGGAAGTTTCCTTATATTGCGGGGGAAAATGGCGGTAGTGCGTTTGTGATGGTTTATACGGTGTGTGTGGTGTTGATGGGCATTCCTATCATGATGGCAGAAACCATGCTGGGCAGACGTGCCAAGCAAAATCCGGTGGATACTATGCGGACGTTGACACAGGAAGCGGGGGCGGATTCCCGTTGGCAGTATCTGGCGTGGATGGGTATGGTTGCGGGTTTTTTGATTTTATCGTATTACAGCGTGATTGCAGGTTGGGCTTCGGCTTATACGTTAAAAGCGTTTTTAGGTGAATTTTTTGGCAGTGATGCCCAAAAAACCGAGCAGATGTTTAATGAATTTATCAGCAGTCCGATACGGCTTTTGTTTTGGCATTCGTTTTTTATGTTGGCAACCATGTACATTGTTTCTAAAGGGATTAAGAACGGTTTGGAAAAAGCGGTGCAGATGTTGATGCCTGTGTTGTTTGTGATGATGTTTTTGTTGGTCGGTTATGCAATGACCACTAGCGGTTATTCGCAAGGTTTACATTTTTTGTTTAGTCCTGATTTTGGCAAAATTACGGGTAAAGTAGTATTGACGGCAATGGGGCAGGCGTTTTTTAGTCTGGGTTTAGGCATGGGTACGATGATGATTTATGGGGCGTATTTACCTAAAAATGTTTCGATTGCTAAATCTACGGTTATTGTGGCAGCGGCTGATACTATCGTTGCGTTATTGGCGGGTATCGCTATTTTCCCTATCGTGTTTGCCAATGGCTTGCATCCTGATTCAGGACCAGGTTTGGTGTTTGAAACTTTGCCAATTGCTTTTGGTAATATGACGGGCGGTTGGTTATTTGGTGTGTTGTTTTTTGTGATGTTGGTGGTTGCCGCCTTAACCTCTTCGATTGCCTTGATTGAACCTGCGGTGGCGTGGCTCATTGAAAGCAAGGAATTAACCCGCGATCAAGCGTGTGTGCGTGCGGGTGTGGTGGCATGGCTGTTTGGCTTTATCACTATCTTTTCTTTTAATCGCTGGGCAGAGATTAAGTTTTTTGGGCAAACGATGTTTCAATTAATTGATTCGGTTACGGCAAATATTATGCTACCTGCGGGCGGCTTTGCGATTGCGATATTTGCAGGCTGGGTGATGAAACAACAACACACCGAGCAAGAATTAGTATTGCCTACTGAACAATATGCGGTTTGGAAAGTGTTGATTAGTTATGTTGCGCCAGCGGGTTTATTTCTTATTTTCCTCCATGTCGTTGGAGTGCTGTGATGACAACGGTAGTTCAAAAAAGTGCGTTAGTTAAATTTTCCGCAAAGCAGATGTTTGAATTAGTGAATGATATTGAAGCCTATCCACAATTTTTACCGTGGTGCAGTGGTAGCCGAATTTTGAAACGCGAAGGCGATTTTGTCGAGGCGGAGTTATTAATTGCCAAAGGTGGCTTTAACAAATCATTTTCAACGCGCAATAAAATCGACCAAGGTGGACGCATTACCGTATCGTTACTTAATGGTCCTTTTTCTCGCTTGGACGGCGTGTGGAATTTTATGCCACTACGCGAAGATGCCAGTAAAATTTCTTTGGATTTAGAATTTGAAATGTCGGGTATGTTAGCCAATCTGGCTTTTGGCGCGGTGTTCAATCAAATCTGTAATACGATGGTGAGTTCTTTTACCAACCGAGCGAAACAAGTCTATGCCTGAGCTAATGCCTATTGAAGTGGCTTATGCTATGCCTGACCAGCAAGTGATTATCGCGTTTAATGTGCTTGAAGGCACGACAGTTGAAACGGCGATTAATACCTCTGATTTATTGGCACAGTTTCCTGAAATTGACTTGTCTTCTACGGCGGTGGGTATATTTGGCAAACTGTGTGAATTGAATCAACTATTAAAAGCTGGTGACAGAGTGGAAATTTATCGCCCGTTACACAATGATCCTAAAGAAGCTAGACGGCAACGGGCTAGGAAGTAACATGGAGGTTTTGTTGTGCTTTGTAGACTGTGCATAGCTAGGCAATGACTGGCTTAACTGCTACCATATCCGGCAGCCTCACTCATAGATTGATTGATGCAACCCTCGTATAATCCTCTGCATTTTAGCAGAATAGCTCATCTTTAAACGTAAGTAGCACTAACGGAGATTGATTTATGGGTATTTCATTAAACAAAGGCGGAAACCTCAGTTTAACCAAAACTGATCCTACGCTAAAAAATATTATTGTTGGTTTAGGTTGGGATGCAAGACCCACTGATGGCACGGATTTTGACCTCGATGCTAGTGCTTTCATGGTCAAAGAAGATGGTAAAGTCCGATCTGACAGTGATTTTATTTTCTATAATCAAACCAAATCGACTTGTGGTTCAGTCGAACATACGGGTGATAATCGCACAGGTGCAGGGGAGGGCGATGATGAATCGCTGGTTATTCTGCTTGATAAAGTGCCTGCTGATATTCAACGTATTGTTTTCACCGTCACCATTCATGATGCCGACAGCCGCAAACAAAATTTTGGACAAGTATCCAATGCCTTTATCCGCTTAGTAAATAAAGACAGTAACAATGAAGTGGCGCGTTTTGATTTAAGTGAAGATGCGTCCATTGAAACCGCGATGGTGTTTGGTGAAATTTATAAACATGGCGGCGAGTGGAAGTTCAAAGCAGTAGGGCAAGGCTACTCAGGTGGTCTAGCCGCGTTAGCACGTCAATACGGTATTAATATTTAACTCACACAATAACAATCATTTAGGAGAATTATTATGGCTATATCACTCAGCAAAGGCGGCAATGTTAATCTTAGTAAAGAAGCACCAGGCCTCAATAAAATCATCGTAGGTTTAGGGTGGGATGCCAGAGCCACTGATGGTGCGGCATTTGACTTAGATGCCAGTGCATTCTTAGTTAAACTCGATGGCAAAGTACGTTCAGATAACGATTTTTGCTTTTATAACAACAAAGTCGTTGCCGATGGCGCAGTTCAGCACATGGGCGACAATACAACAGGTGCGGGCGAAGGCGATGACGAAACCGTTAAAGTCACCTTATCGAGCGTACCTGCTGATTTAGATAAAATTGTATTCGCGGTTACAATTCACGATGCTGATGCGCGTAGACAAAATTTTGGTCAAGTCTCACACGCTTATATTCGCATTGTCAACGAAGAAGG
>DFWO01000112.1:6544-9843 GCA_002380945.1 Methylococcaceae bacterium UBA4132
ATGATTTTTGGTGAAATTTATCGCGTTGGTACCGATTGGAAATTCAAAGCCGTCGGTCAAGGTTTTGCAGGCGGTTTAGGACCTTTGGCAACTTCGTTTGGTGTTAGCGTTTAAGCGCGTTCACTCATGAATCTTTTTAAAGGGCAGCGTATCGCGCTGGCTACATTATTTGAAAATAATGCACAAGCCGATCACTTTCAGGTCGGCTTGTCGGTGTCTGGTAACAAAGAAACCGTTGATTTCGCTTGCTTCGGTTTAGACAGTCAGCAAAAACTGTCTGACGATGCCTACATGACTTTTTTCAATCAACCGAAAACGCCTTGTGGTGCAGTTGAATTAGCTGTTCCACAAGGTGATACAACAGGTTTTTTCTGCCAGTTAGCCAAGCTACCTGCCAAAATAGATAAACTGGTTTTTACCGCCGCAATTGATGGTTCGACGACCATGCGCGACATACCATCAGGTTATTTACGTTTTCTTATTGGTAATCAGGAAATGGCACGTTTTGCCTTTTCTGGATCAGATTTTCAAGACGAAAAAGCGGTGATGCTAGGCGAACTTTATCGAAAAGATGGGACATGGCGGTTTTGTGCCAATGGTCAAGGTTTTAATGGTGGCATGGCGGCGTTAGTCAAACATTTTGGCGGCGAAGTGGCGGAAGATACACCTGCACCGCTTGCCAGTTCACCTAAACTTTCTTTAGAAAAAAAACTCGCTTCCGCCCCGAAACTGATTGATTTGGCTAAAAAAGCCACCGTATCACTGGAAAAATATCAACTTAAAGAGACGGTCGCGCGAGTTGGTTTAGTGCTAGACGCGTCTGGCTCAATGATGAATCAGTACAGAACGGGTAAAGTGCAGGAAGTGATTAACCGCTTATTGCCACTTGCTGTACATTTTGATGACGATGGCGAGTTAGATGTTTGGGCATTTTCTAGCAACCTACTGGCACTCCCATCTGCAACACTCACTAACTATGCGGATTTTATCAATACCGCAAAAGGTGGTTGGCGAGATTGGGGCATGATGAGCATTAACAATGAGCCTAAAGTCATCAAAGCTGTCATAGAACATTACCAAAAATCACAATTCCCCGTATTAGTGATTTTTATCAGTGATGGCGGTGTTAGTCGTAATAAAGAAATAAAAGACTTACTAACAGGCGCGGCGTGTTTGCCGATTTTTTGGCAATTTGTCGGTATTGGCGGACGCAATTACGGTGTGTTAGAACAACTCGACACAATGGCAGGGCGTGTAGTCGATAACTGCGGTTTTTTCGCTTTAGATGATTTGAATAGCATCAGCGAACAAGAACTCTACGACCGATTATTGAACGAATTTCCGCTCTGGCTAAAAGCCGCAAAAAACAAACATATTTTATAACTCTCTGATAGGAACGATGTTATGGCTCTAAATTTAGAAAAAGGACAAAAAATTTCTTTGTCCAAAGAAGCAGGCGGAAACTTAACCAAAGTGACGATGGGCTTAGGTTGGGATGCAGTTAAAAAAGGCGGAATGTTGGGCGGATTGTTTGGTAGTGGCGGAGGCTCTGTTGATTTAGACGCATCCTGTGTTATGTTCGATGACAATAATAAAATCGTTGATACTGTTTGGTTTAGACAATTAAAAAGCAAAGATGGTAGCGTCGTGCATACAGGCGACAATTTGACAGGCGAAGGCGAGGGCGATGATGAACAAATTATTGTTGACTTAAATCGTGTACCAGCAAATATCAAAGCATTGGTTTTCACTGTAAACTCATTCACAGGACAAACCTTTGACTCCATTGAAAGTGCTTATTGCCGTATGGTGGATAGCAATAATAACAAAGAAATCGCCCGTTATACGCTGAGTGGCAAAGGTTCACACAGTGCGCAAATCATGGCAAAACTATACCGTCATAATGATGAATGGAAAATGCACGCCATTGGCGAAAATGGTTTTGGTCGTACTATCGAGTCGTTAGTTCCTGAGATTATCAAGCATTTATGAGAATTTGGTTTAACAAAACATTCTCCACCATCCAAGCTGTGTTTAACAATCTTCGTCAGTATTCTACTGACGAAGTTGTTTTAGTGTGTACACACACTCACGAAAACGCCTCTGCTTTCTTATCCGCTGATGAACATTATCTTGAACCAGTTGATTTAACAGGCGATGACTACATTCATTGGTGTGTAGAGTTTTGTCGTACTCAGCACATTGATGTTTTTTGGGTGGGCAAAGAAGCCGCATTAGTAATCAAACATCACGATTTATTTGCAGCAGTTGGCACACAGGTTTTATCCGTTGCCGATTATGACATTTTAATGTTGCTACATGATAAAGCGCGTTTTTACACCGAAGTACCCGCTGATGTGGCGCAAGTCATGGATTTTGTGGTCGTTAATCATCGAGATGAATTCGATGCTGCTGTAGAACAATTATCTGTCACACATCAAAAACTGTGCGTTAAACCTGCGGTATCGGTGTTCGGTTTAGGTTTTCGTATTTTAGATACAGGGCGTGACAGTATTACCCAATTATTGAAAGGCGTGGAATATCAAATTCCCTTGCAAGAGTTACGGCAGGGTATGCGCAATACCCCTCAATTTGACGCGCTGTTAGTCATGGAACATCTCAATGGGTATGAATGGAGTGTCGATTGTGCAGGGCGATACGGTGAATTACTGTGTGCAGTGCAGCGTAAAAAATCCCTATTTGCAGGACATGGGCAGAGTATAGACAACCATCCCGATATTCAAGGTATGGTTGAACGTTTAACCGCGCATTATCGTTTAAACGGTATCTTCAATATTCAATTCAAAGAAGGCGTACACGGCGTGCGTTTGTTAGAAATCAATCCGCGTCCATCGGGCGGTTTTGGTATGGCGTGTTTATCAGGGGCGAATTTAGCGGTGATGGCATTACAAGCCTTTAGAGGCGAAACTGTAGACCCCGCTGTTATTCATTATCATCGTAGAGTTACTGAGATTGGTACGCCTGTTATTTTGCATGATTGAAGTTGCTTAAACCTTCGAGGTTTTTAAAACCATGAAGGTTTGGATAGAAATGTAGATTAGGGTGAGAGTGAACGAACCCCAACATAACATCACCGCAAATATTAAGGTTCGTATGCCGAATGGATAGCGAGTCCTTGAGTTTGTCGGGGGTTAATATTTTTTATTTTAACATAGGCTTATCCAACAAATGATTCAGATTGTGGTTCGCTTACACAATCTAACCTTATTCGTTATCTTTTGTGTTCATCGTGTAATCAAAATTTGTTGGCATTATTAATTAAGAATAGTTAGCATAAT
>DFWO01000107.1 GCA_002380945.1 Methylococcaceae bacterium UBA4132
CGATCGTCAATGCCTAACTTCTATTAGTATTGAAACCCCCACTTATAAGGCTACTTAAACCACAATGGATTGGCTCAACGACCTCGCTAGCTTAGATTTAGAAAGTACAAAAAATGGCGATATTTTTGCCATTGCCGCTGTCTTTCGGAATAAGACTTTTCACAAGAGCAATATTACCCCTACCACTATTCAGTCAGTGTTATGCGACTTGAATGAATTTCTCAGTGATGCACCTTATCTGCTAGGACATAATCTATTAGCACACGATTTAGAGCTGTGTCGTCAGGTTGATTCATCGTTAGCATTTTTACAAAACCCAGCCATCGACACTTTATTGCTTTCGCCATTAGCATTCCCTGAAAATCCTTATCATCGTTTAGTCAAAGATTACAAACTGGTACGCGATAGCCTTAACGATCCTTTGGCAGATGCAAGAATCGCCTTGAGCTTGTTTGCCGAGGAATGGCTAGCTTTACAAAACAATCCTGCACTATCTTTTTATGCCTATTGCTTTTCAGGCAACACGCTTTATGCGGGAACATACCACGCTTTAATAATGATGGGCGCGAAGGCATTACCTGTCGGACAACTATTTGATAGTTTTAAAGACTTAACAGTAGAAAAAGTTTGCAACAGTACGTTTAAGAACACGGTGTTGCAGTATTTGCCGAACCCTAAGGCTAGGATTAGCTTAGCTTATTGCGTGGCATGGTTAAGTGTCTCTGGCGGTAATTCAGTCTTACCTCCTTGGGTCAGGCAGTACAATCCTGAAGTACCAAACATTCTAAAACAATTACGCGATACGCCTTGCCATTCACCCTCATGCAGTTATTGCCAACAAACACACAATGCCGATGCACAATTACAGCAGTTTTTTGGTTTTGCCAGTTTTCGCCCGCAACCCAGCATAGAACAAGGCGGTAGTTTGCAACAAGCCATCGTACAGTCGGCAATGGCAGAACAATCTTTACTGGCGATATTACCGACCAGCGGCGGTAAATCTTTGTGCTTTCAATTACCCGCTTTAGTGCGTTATCAACGGCGTGGCGTATTGACGATAGTGGTATCGCCGTTACAAGCCTTGATGAAAGACCAAGTGGATAATTTACGCAGCAAAACCAGTGCGCCCAATGTTGCCGCGCTCTATGGGATGCTCACGCAACCTGAACGCGGTGATGTGCTGAATAAGGTACGCATGGGCGATATTGCGCTGTTGTACGTTTCACCCGAACAACTCCGCAATCGTTCCTTTAAAAATGCCATTGCCCAACGAGAAATCGGTTGCTGGGTGTTTGATGAGGCGCATTGTTTATCCAAGTGGGGGCATGATTTCCGCCCTGATTATTTATACGCGGCGCGATTCATTAAAGAATTTGCCGAGCAGCAAAAAACCGCGTTACCGCCTGTCCAATGTTTTACTGCGACGGCAAAGCAAGATGTGAAAGATGAAATCTGTAGTTATTTTCACAACCAGCTAGGACAAGAATTGTTACTGTTCGAGGGCGGTGTCGATAGAAATAATCTCAGTTTTGAAGTCCGCAGTGTCAATGCGGCGGATAAATACGCGCGTATTCTCGCGCTGTTAGTTGAGCGATTAAGCGAGGACGCGGATGGCAGTGCGATTATTTATTGCGCCAAACAAAAGCACACCGAAGACTTGGCGGAATATTTACAGGGGCAAAACTGGGAAGTTGCAGCTTTTCATGCGGGTAAAGACACGGCTGAGAAAAAACATATTCAAGAAAATTTTATCAATGGTAACACCCGCGTCATTACCGCTACCAATGCCTTTGGTATGGGTATAGATAAAGACAATGTGCGCTTGGTGATTCATGCTGATATTCCAGGTTCATTAGAAAATTATCTGCAAGAAGCAGGACGCGCAGGACGTGACCAACAAGCCGCCGAATGCGTGTTGTTCTATGATGAGCAGGATATAGAAACGCAATTCAAATTATCTGCCAGTTCACAAATACAACAGCGTGACATTGCCCAGATTTTGCGCGGTTTGCGGAAAAATAAAAAGGATGCAGATGGTTATACGGTAATAACTAGCGGCGAATTATTGCGTGATGAAGCGGTGGATACCAGCTTTCAATACGGCGATTACAGCGCAGACACCAAAGTGTTGACCGCGCTAGCATGGCTAGAACGTGCGGGGTTTATCGAACGCAACGAAAACCGCACCCAAGTGTTTCAGGGTCGTCCTTTAGTGAACAACATCGAAGAAGCTGAACAGAAAATACAACGGCTGAATTTATCAAAGCGGCAAAAACAACGTTGGTTAGCTATTTTGCAAGAATTGATGACAGCGGATAACTCCGAAGGTTTTAGTGCCGATGACTTAGCGTGTTTAAGTGAATTTGCCGAAGACGAGCAAGACAAAAAACGCCAGCATACTGCCAGTCAGCGCGTTATTATCACCCTGCACGATATGGCACAAGCAGGTTTGATTGAACAAAGCCTATTATTAACCGCGCATATTCGTTTTAAAGTGGCAAATTCTTCACTGATTATGCTGGAGAAAATTCGCAAATTGGAAAATGCGTTAGTCGCATTGTTACGCGAACAAGCTCCTGATGCCGATAATAATCAAGAAACGATTAGCCTGTCCTTACGCCATCTTAATCAGCATTTATTAAACGAAGGGCATGAAAGCAATACCGACAGGCTGCGTTTATTGCTGATTAGTTTAAGCCAAGATGGACGTGGTTTAGCAGGTTGCAAAGGCAGTATTAAGCTACATTATCGCGGTTTAGATCATTACGGTCTGAGCTTACAACGCAAAACGTGGCAAAGTTTACAAGGCACAGCAGAACGCCGACTACAAGTCGCAGAAACGGTATTGAACGCCATCGTTGCGCGTGTTCCTGAAAATACCAATGCGTCTGCCGATGTGTTGGTTGAATTCTCCTCTGAAGATTTATTAGCTGCTGTGCAGTCTGATATGGTGTTGTTAAGCCAGATAAATGACCCGTTAGCCGCCGTGGAACGCGCTTTAAATTTTTTACACGAACAAAATATTATTACCTTGCAACAAGGGCTAGCGGTGTTTCGCGCCGCCATGAGTATTCAAGTGTTGCCCGAAGCCAAACCCCGCCGCTATAACAAAAGCGATTATGAACCGTTGGCACAACATTACGGTGAACGGGTGTTTCAAATTCACGTTATCAATGAATATGCACAGCTAGGTTTAGAAAAAATTCATCAAGCCTTAGCGTATATCAATTTTTACTTTAGCCAAGACAAAAGCGAATTTGTAAAACGTTACTTTGCTGACCGTAAAGAAATTTTAGAACGCGCTACCAGTCAACAATCATTTCAACGCATCATCGGCGCATTAAATCCCGAACAAAGTGCGCTAGTAATTAATCACGATGACAGCAATTTACTGATTCTTGCAGGTGCAGGCTCAGGTAAAACGCGAGTGGTGGTGCATCGTTGTGCGTATTTGTTGCGCGTAAAACGCATACCAGCCAGCGCGATTTTAGTGTTGTGTTTTAATCGCAATGCGGTGAGCGAATTAAAACGCCGCTTAATTAACTTGGTTGGTGATGATGCCAAAGGCTTGTTAGTGCAAACCTATCACGGTTTAAGTTTACGGCTAACAGGTCAAGCCTTGGATTATAGCCATGATAGTACAGTGGATTTTGCCGAGCTGATTAAACAAGCCACCCAATTACTGAAAGGCGAAACTACGCTATTAGGTTTAGAAGCCGATGAAGTGCGCGACCGTTTACTGGCTGGCTATCGCTATATTTTGGTGGATGAATACCAAGACATTGATGAAGACCAATACCAACTGATTGCCGCTTTGACAGGACGCATGCTCAATGAAGAACACAAACTCACCATTTTGGCAGTCGGTGATGATGACCAAAATATTTATGCGTTCCGTGGTGCGAACCTACGTTTTATTCGCCAGTTTCAAAGTGATTACGCGGCGCGTGAACAGTATCTAGTGGAGAATTACCGCTCCAGCCAGCACATTATCGCCGCCTCCAACGCGCTGATTGAAAATAATCAGGAACGCATGAAGCTACAACATCCCATACGCATTAACGCCGCTAGAAAAAAACAACCAGCAGGCGGTAACTGGGAGCAACTAGACACACACTTGCGGGGACGAGTACAAAAATTATGCTGTACGGATGAAAACCAACAAGCGGTAGCAGTATTAGAAGAATTACAACGGTTACAACGCCTAGATTCAACCTTAGATTGGACACAATGTGCTGTGTTAGCCAAAGAATGGCAATCACTCAATGCCGTCCGCGCTTTATTAGAACAACACGCCATTTCTGTCAGCATCGCTTTACCAAAAAATAAAAAAATCCGCTTAACGCGTGTACGCGAAATTGCCCAATTTTTAGCGGCAGTCGAACAACAACCGCCACGTTCGGCGGGCGAATGGCTGGCTTATCTGACCGAACAGTATGTTGAACAAGCCAATAATCCTTGGTTAGCCACCTTGCAATACTGCTTAAATGTGTGGCAACAAGAAACTTCGGATATAGCAATGCCTAGCGATGCCACGCGCGAGTTTTTATATGAAATCCTACACGATTTACAAAGCGACTGCCGTTTAGGACAAGGCATATTTTTAAGTACCATGCACTCTGCCAAAGGCATGGAGTTTAGCCACGTCATCATTCTCGATGCGGATTGGAGCAAAGGCGAATGCGAAGAACAACGCCGTTTACTGTATGTTGCCATGACTAGGGCTAAAGAAACTTTGTGTTTATTGCAGTGCGAAAACTTGCATAATCCGTTCTTAACTGAAATCAACGGTGATTTTGTGGTCGAACGCACTGCTGCGCCTACGCCAATAATGACAACGCCGTTGCGTTACGCGCTGTTAGGTTTGGAGGATTTATATTTAGATTATGCGGCTAGATTTTCGGCTGATAACGCTATACATCGGACTTTAGCCAATTTACAAACAGGTGATTGTCTGAGCATAGCAAGGCATAAAGACAAACTAGCCTTGTTTTACGGTGAAGTGATGGTCGCGCAACTTTCCAGCAAAACCAGCAACGAATGGCAAGATAAATATCAGTGTATTCAACGCATTCAAATCATTGCACTGTTACAACGTCATGCCGAGGATAGAGATGAGAGCTACAGCGCACCTTGTCATATTAACCAATGGGAATTGCCGTTAGTGGAATTTCACTATGCTTGAACAGACACAGATGTTAATCCAAGCGATGTCTAGCTACTTGGATCGGTGATAGCCTTTGAAACAGCAAAATTAGGTCTCATAAGGTCTTAATATTTGAGACAATTATAAATTAGACATTCAACAGAACATTTCAATCTCGTATTCTACCGTTGGGTAAAAAATGTCGTTACAGGTTTGACCCACTACCCTATTTTGTTGTATAGGTTGGCATTTTCAGAATTAATTTATGTATGCTATTTTTTAACAAAAATATACTCAAAATATCAAACAGATAAGCGACATCGTGTCGCATGACAAAATGTACGCTAAGTACTGTCGATTTTTATCTATTGTCACTCAATTCATAAAACATATTTATTCTATCCACGATTGAAATTTAAAAACTTAATCTAGGTTAAGTTTTTAATAGATAATTTCAATCTGCATGAGAAAAGCTTCGCTGTATGGACAAAACTAACTGAACTTCATCTATAAATGCACAGAAAAATCATGTGAAACTAGGATTTGGGGAACAATGGAACACGGTGAATGCACTTAAACAAAATAACATTATAGATAGAAGTTAGGCATTGACGATCG
>DFWO01000101.1 GCA_002380945.1 Methylococcaceae bacterium UBA4132
TGAAATTTTGAACACGTTCTTAGAATCCGCTTGTGATTGGTTTGAAGAGATGGTGAGCTAACGTGTTAATTCTCAGCCTGCTGATCTTTTTTCATCATCAAGCGAATTCCGCGCACTGCTTGACGGGTTCTATGTTCATTTTCAATTAACCCAAATCGAACGTGAGTATCACCGTATTGACCAAAACCAATACCTGGTGCAACTGCTACTTTCGCATCTAACAATAATTTCTTAGAAAATTCCAATGACCCCATCGCGGCATACTGTTCGGGAATTTTTGCCCAAACAAACATCGTGGCTCTAGGTTTTTCCACTGCCCAGCCGATAGCATTCAAACCATCACATAACACATCACGACGTTTGCGATACATTTCGGCAATTTCATGAACGCAGTCTTGCGGACCTTCTAACGCAGCAATGGCAGCGATTTGAATCGGTGCAAAGGTACCGTAATCCAAATACGATTTTATACGCGCCAACGCCGACACTAATTCTTTATTACCACACATAAAACCGACACGCCAACCTGGCATATTGTAGCTTTTTGACATGGAGAAAAACTCTACCGCAATGTCTTTCGCGCCTTCGACTTGCAAAATAGACGGGGCTTTATAGCCATCAAACACAATATCCGCATAAGCAATATCTTGTACTACCCAGATATTATGCTCTTTTGCCACTGCGATAATTTTTTCAAAAAACTCCAACTCCACGCATTCGCTGGTCGGATTGCCTGGGAAGTTAAGAATCAACATTTTAGGTTTGGGCCAACAGTCGATAATAGCTTTACTCAATTCTTCAAAAAAATCGCCGCCTTCCACCATCGGTACATGGCGCACATCTGCACCTGCAATCACCACACCATAAGGATGAATCGGATAAGCGGGATTTGGCACCAGAACCACATCACCAGGTCCTAAAGTCGCTAAGGCTAAATGCGCCAAACCTTCTTTAGAACCGATAGTGACGATAGCTTCAGATTCAGGGTCTAAATCAACATCAAAACGGGTTTTATACCAATCACAAATCGCTTTGCGTAAACGCGGAATACCTTTAGATACCGAATAACGATGGGTGTCAGGGCGTTGCACGGCTTCAACCAGCTTATCAACAATGTGTTGCGGTGTCGGTTGGTCGGGATTACCCATACCAAAATCAATAATATCTTCGCCAGCAGCGCGTGCTTTAGCTTTCAATTCATTAACAATGTTAAAAACGTAAGGAGGGAGACGACTTATTCTATGAAATTGTTCCATTAACTTTGCAATTAGGAGTGAGGGTTTAAAAATATCGTCTAAGTTACTGGTGTTAATAAGTATTGTCAAATGGCAAACTGTTAGATACTTTGCCTAGTTGGTAGCTTATATTAGCGATAGCTTAATCCTATTATCATAAATACAATAACAAACACGCTATACCACAATCCACATTACCACACTCTACTTAACACCCTTACCGCAAACTTAAACTTTTCCAGCCACCGCCCAAGGCTTTATATAAGCTAATGATATAGGTGCTGAGTTGTCCTTGGCTGCTAACATATTGTTCTTGTAAGGATAATAATGTGCGTTGCGTTTGCTGCACGTTTAGAAATTCCGTTAAGCCCGATTCATATTGTGTTTTTGCTAAGCTCATGGCGCGTTGTGCGGTGGCGGTCGCTTGTTCTAAATCTTGTAAGCGTTGTTGTTCTTGGGCAATACCGACTAACGCATTTTCGACATCTTTCAACGCGTTTAATACCGTTGTTTCATAATCGGCTAAGGTTTGTTGTTGTTGCGCGTTTTGTACGGCAATGTTTTCACGGATTTGTCCAGCGTTAAAAATGGGGAAAGTCAATTTGCCCAATAAACTGTCTATTAAACCCGCTGTAGTGAATAAATTACTGGCTTTGATAGTTTCTAAACCGATGTTACCGCTTAGCGTGAGTTTTGGATACAGCTCAGCCGTTGCCACGCCAATTTGTGCCGTTTTTGCCGCCAATTCACGTTCTGCGCGTTTAATATCAGGGCGTTGTCGTAACACATCGGCAGGAACGCCTATCGCAATTTTTAAATCGGTGCGAGGAATGCTTTTATCGTTATTTAATGGCGCGTTCAAACTGGCAGGCGTTACACCTAACAACACTGCAATTTGATGCTGATTTTGGGCGATATTAGTTTTTAAAGTCGGCAATTGGGCGGTGAGTTGTTCCACGCTACTTAAGGCTTGCTCTGCATCAAGTTTATTCGCTAACCCAGATTGCCAACGCCACAAGGCTAATTGATAAATCTCCATTTGCGCTTGTAAATTCTGTTCAGCGACTTTGAATTGCGCTTGTGAAGTTCGCATTTGTACATAATTTAATGCGACTTCGGCGATTAAACTAACCATCACATCTTGATAATTCGCTTCGCTCGCTTCTAATGTTGCTTGTGTGCTTTCAACAGAACGGGCAATGCGTCCAAACAAATCAATTTCCCAACTGGCATCCAAACCTAAACCATAACGCGGATTGCGAATATCGGTATTGCCGTTATAGGTTTCGCCGACTAAACCCGATGAATTTATTTTTGGATAAAAATCGGCTTTAGCAATACCGCGTCGCGCTCTGGCTTCATTGATACGCGCTAAGGCTTTTTTTAAATCAAAATTGCCGTTAATGCTTTGTTCTATTAGCGTTGATAATTGCGGATCATTAAATGTCGTCCACCAATTTGCCAAGGCTTTGGCATCAAGTGCTTGTGAGTTCTTCGTGCTGTTATGCCACTGTTCAGGCAAATTGGGCTTAGGTGCGACATAATCTGGACCTACTGCACACGCACTGAGTAATAAACTTATCAATGCAACGCAATGTTTATTCATGCCGTAACGCCTCAATCGGGTCTAAACGTGCCGCTCGTCGGGCGGGGAAATAACCGAATACAATCCCCACTGCGGCGGAAAATAATGAAGCGATGACAATAATGCCTAAGTCTAAAATAAACGGCACATCTATGGCTTTGGAAATACCGATGGAGGCAACTAAGGCTAAGACGATACCTAAAAATCCGCCTAAACACGACAACACCATGGCTTCCACTAAAAACTGTAATAACACCTCACGTTCTAACGCGCCGATGGCGAGGCGCGTACCGATTTCTCGTGTTCTTTCGGTGACAGAAACCAGCATGATGTTCATGATACCAACACCACCGACTAATAAACTGATGGCGGCGACTGAACCTAATAATGAGGTTAAAATTTTAGTCGTGCCAGTCAATGTCGCGGCAATTTCTTTGGTGTCCAAAATAAAAAAATCATCGTCTTCATTGCCTGAAATATGGCGGCGGTCGCGTAATAATTGTTTGAGTTGTTTTTGGACTTTTTCGGTTGCATAGTCTTCATCAACTGACACAGAAATCATACTGATGTCGAGATTACCCGCAATGCGGCGTTGAAAGGCTCTTAGGGGAATTAAAATCGTGTCGTCTTGATCGCGTCCAAAGGCTTGCCCTTTGGCTTTCAATAAACCGACAACCGTACACGACAAACTGTTTAAACGAATTTTGCTACCAATCGGCGATTGACCTTCAAATAATTCCTTCCAAACCGTGTTGCCGATGATGCAACTCATCGCACCCGAACGTAATTCCGAATCATTAAATTCTCTGCCTTCCCCAATCACCCAATTGGTCGCAATCATATACGCCTCCGTCATGCCCGTAACGGTACTTGACCAATTTTTATTGCCAAAAATCGCGGTGGTACTCTTAGACGATGACGGCGCGACCGCCTTTAAATGATTAACCTGCCCACTAATCGTTTTCGCATCCTCAAGGCTAAACGGTTTAACTGCCGTCCCCGTTAAGCCTCTTGCACCCGCTCTTACCATCAACAAATTACTGCCCAAACTGGAAATTTGTTCACTGACTTTTGCCGTCACGCCATTACCCACCGTGACCATAATAATCACCGCCGCAATCCCAATTACAATACCCAACGTCGTTAAACAAGAACGTAAAATATTACGGCGAATTTCTCTTAACGCGAGTAACAAGGCATTCCAAATCATGGTTTCTGCTCCGTATCACTAGACACCAAACCATCGACAAAATGTACAACGCGCTTTGCATATTCCGCCATATCGGGTTCATGCGTAACCATTAAAATGGTGATGCCTAAGTCTCGATTAAAACTACACAGCATTTCCATAACTTCTCGGCTGCGTTCGGTGTCTAGGTTGCCTGTCGGTTCGTCGGCGAGTAATACGGTGGGTTCTGTGACGATGGCGCGGGCGATTGCGACACGCTGTTGTTGCCCGCCCGATAATTCGGCGGGTGTGTGGGTTTCCCAACCTGTTAAACCAACGATGTCCAAGGCTTTACGCGCTTTGTCGTGGCGTTCTGCTTTTGCCATACCGCGATAGATTAAAGGCAGCTCGACATTTTCTAAGGCAGAGGTGCGCGACAATAAGTTAAAACCTTGAAATACAAAGCCAAGGTAATGCCGCCGTAATAAGGCGCGTTGATTGCGCGTTAGTGTGTTGACCTCAATAGTTTGAAAAAAATAACTGCCCGTGGTCGGCGTGTCTAAACAGCCTAGGATGTTCATTAGGGTGGATTTACCAGAGCCACTGTGTCCCATGATGGCGACAAATTCGCCGCTGTGAATGTCTAAATCCACACCGCGTAAGGCTTGCATGGCGGCTAAACCAGAACCGTAAGTTTTGGTGATTTGTTTAAGTTGAATGAGTGGTTGGCTCATTTTTTCTGGCTCACGGTGTCAATAATCACCGCCATGTTTTCTTTGAGTTCTGGCGCGTTCACTTCGGTGAGTTCATCATCACTTAAACCGACTTTGACTGGAATGGCTTTGGCTTGATTGTTTTCTAGCACCCAAATTTGTGGCGCGGGTTTGTCGCGGCGTTTATTTTCACGTGCTTTTTTAGGAATAGAAGAACGCGGCGGCGTGGGTAATAATTTTTCGACAAAACTTTTTTCTATTTTTGTGCTGGTTTCGTCTGGCGAAAAACGCAAGGCGGCATTCGGCACAGTTAAGACGTTTTTCACTTCATTAACCACCATATCTGCCGTTGCAGTCATGCCAGGACGTAAAAATAAATCGGCGTTATCCACTAGTAATACGGTTTCGTAAGTGACTACGCCGTTGACGGTTTTGGGCGCGTAACGAATTTCGCTGATTTTGGCTGGGAAGGTTTTGTCGGAATAGGCATCTACGGTAAAACTAGCGGCTTGTCCTAGTTTGATTTTGCCAACATCGGCTTCGTCCACATCGACATGAAGTTCCATTTCGGTGAGGTTTTTAGCAACAGTGAACATAACAGGTGTTTGTAAGGACGCAGCAACGGTTTGTCCTTTTTCAATTTTTCTGTCTAACACGATGCCGTCTATCGGTGTGCGTATGCTGGATTTGATTAAATTGGTTGAATCCAGTTTTAATTGCCCTTCGGCTTGTTCAATCGAGCCTAGAATTTGGGTTTTTAATGCCAATGCGCGTTTTAAATCGGCTTCGGCTTTCACGATGTCTTGTTTAGCAGGGAGTTTGCCGCCACTCAATTCACGCGCATTTTCCATAAAGGCTAAGGCTTGTTGTTTCTCGACAATGGTGGCTTCTGCATCGGTCAGTTTTGCTTTAGCTTGGTCTAATAAGCCTTGTGATTGTTTGACTTTGGCATCAAACAGACGGCTGTCTAATTTTGCTAATACCTGACCCGCTTTAACGAGATCGTTAAAATCGGCAAGGATTTCTTCGGCTGTGCCTGACACTTCAATCCCTATATCCACTTGAGTGACGGGTTCTAGTTTACCTGTTGCAGTGACGATGACGATTAAGTCAGTGCGCTTTAGTGGCACGGTTTCAAACTGCACTATCGGCTGTTCCGTGTGATGAAAAAACAGCATTTTTAGTGCAACAGCAAGCACGATTACGATAGCTACCACCATTATCAATAGCTTATGTTTACGTTTCTGCACAGGTGTATTCAGTTCTAAAACCTGTTTAATGTCATTGTTTTTATTAGGCATGATTTTGTTCACGAATGGCTTTAATGCCAGCTAACGAAAAAGCAACCACATGATTGGCATATAACGCCGTATCGTTTAAACCCATCATATAGTCACGAGTCGCTTCACTGACTTTTAGCTGTTTGATGTGTAGCAAATGAAAACATTGACTAATCACACTGGCATGACAAAACTGAATTTGTTTTTGGCTTGCGTTTTCGCCTAACA
>DFWO01000191.1 GCA_002380945.1 Methylococcaceae bacterium UBA4132
TAACTATTCTTAATTAACAATGCCAAACCCAGAGTCATCGCCACTTTTGATAAACTCATTCTCAGAAAGCGTAGCATTATCGAAACGATTAACGACTAATTTAAAGAATACTTTTAATCTTGAACATAGCCGTCATCGCTCTCTCATTAACTTTTTGGTCAATGCCATTGCCAGTCTGCTCGCTTATTCTTATCAAAAAAAGAAACCCTCTTTAAATCTACGGCAACTTGATTTGTTACCTTTGTTCTCATGAGGCTTATATCCAACTCAGGTTATTTAGCACGATCTCAGCTATGGCATTCTAGTCGTTATCCAAGTATATTGCCGTGTTTTTATATATAAGCTATCGTTATAAACTATTCAATCATCATGAAATCAACTTTACTTGTATGTGCTGTTCAACAGCCTTGTCACTTAGACAGACAGACCAATCTTGACTTTTCTATTGCTAAAATTCATGAAGCTGCCGCAGCGGGTGCTGATTTAGTCGTGTTACCCGAATTACATTTAGGACCTTATTTTTGTCAAAACGAAGATCATAATCACTTTGATCTAGCGCAACCTATTCCTGGTCCGACTACAGAAATTTTGTCAGCGGTAGCAAAAAAATTGCAAATTGTCATTGTTTCTACTATTTTTGAAAAAAGAGCCGCAGGGTTGTATCACAATACTGCTGTGGTATTTGATAAAGATGGTAGTATCGCGGGTAAATACCGAAAAATGCACATCCCCGATGATCCAGGATTTTATGAAAAATATTATTTTACACCTGGTGATATAGGCTTTAAACCGATCGAAACCTCAATTGGTAAATTAGGCGTACTCATTTGTTGGGATCAATGGTTTCCAGAAGCCGCACGTTTAATGGCATTAGCAGGAGCAGAGTTATTAATTTACCCAACCGCGATCGGCTGGGATAAAGAAGATAGCCATGAAGAACAACAACGCCAACTGAATGCGTGGATTACCATTCAACGCGCTCATGCGGTTGCGAATGGTATTCCTGTTATTTCCTGCAATCGTATCGGTTTTGAACAAGCTCCTGACTCAGATAAAGGCATTCAATTCTGGGGCAATAGCTTTATCGCAGGTCCTCAAGGCGAGATTATCACGCAAGCTGATGATAGCGAAGTCAAACTATTAAGCTGTAGTCTGGATAGTGCTAGAAGTGAACGGATTAGACGAATATGGCCTTATCTTCGTGATCGTCGCATTGATGAATATGGTGATTTAACCAAGCGGTTTATTGATTAATCAGGTTTTAATAAAAAGGAAATATTATACCCTATATTCGCTTGTATTTTAAGTAGTTGAAGGCAGGAAGGTAAAAGCATAGAATTATTTTTGAGAAAGAGTAAGCAAGCGGATTAGCAGGAATGGTTTCCCAACTTGTGTTCACACCGTAACTTTGTTAAACAAAGTGAATGCGAACTTAGGGTTGATAAAAGAACGCATTATGAGATCACTAATTAGCTGAGCAAAGGGAAACGTATGACAACGTCATTCATCTAGTTGATGGATTCCCATGCCCGTTTGTAAGATAACCCGTGCATCTAGTAATCTTTGTTTTCAAGGAGCAGCGAGTTATAGTTATTGTGCCGCCAAAAATGAAACGTATGATGGTTTTGAAGGGTTCTGATTATGGATAGTCAGGGCATTATCAGTGGTGTTACGGTTGCCAATGCCGCTATTGATGAACGCGATGTGATTCAAAAGATGACTGAAGGTATCGGCGGCTTATGTGCGGGGATAAAGGCTATATCCGTCCATGACTTACCGAAGAACTGGCTCAAAAAGGTATCGTTTTACAGACAACTACACGAAAAACAGGCAAAATTTACATCCTAACACCTTTGTTAAGCAACTTTTGTCGGTGCGATGACTTGTTGATATTGTCATTGCTCAACTCACGGAACGCTTTCATATTGGAAAAATTAGCCCGCGTGACTTCGGGCATCTTGTTAATCGCTTTATCGGCAAGTTACTTGCTTATACGATTGGTGTGTTTTTAAAGCGTTCTCTCGGACAGTAGCCTCTCCCGTTTGAACACTTAGTGCAAATTTAAAAGTCGAACATCGCTTAGATATTATAATTTATGATGTATTTTTGACGAAACTAGGTTGTTGTGAGTAACTAATGGCTCTTGAATTTTTGTGGTCTTTCGGTCAGAAAAAAAAGAAAATACCAAAGAAGATAGCAGACACTACTGATTATGCTTCATTGGCAAAAATTCTTGTACCTGTTAATCAATTAGCATTAGGGATGTACGTCGCTGAATTGGATCGACCTTGGGTGGAAACCTCTTTTTTGTTTCAGGGCTTCGAAATAAAAACCGAAGAAGAACTTCGAGCAATCAAAGAGGTATGTGACTATGTTTATGTTGATACTACAAAAAGAAAGAAAAATGTGCGCCCCCCCGTTACCTTTAAGCAGGTAATCGCAGTAGAAAAACCTCTCGAAATCGCCAACTACGGCACACCACCTAAAAAATTAGGCAAAGTTGAAAATGAGTTTGTGCATGCAGAAAAAATCTATGAAAACGCGGAAATTGTTGTTGCAAATTTTATGCGTAGCGTTGAAAACGGCGGCGGAATTGATAGTATTCTTGCTAAGAATGCCGTTGCAGAGTGTGTCGAAAGTGTACTGCGTTCCCCTGATGCCATGTTATGGCTATTCCAATTAAGAAATAAGGATGAATATACCGCACAACATAGCCTGAACGTCAGTATTCTATCTATTGTTCTTGGCAGACACATTAATCTTTCAGTTGCGGATATTAACAAAGTCGGGCTGTGTGGCATGATGCACGATGTTGGTAAGTTACTGATACCCTCAGAAATTCTGCACAAATTGACACCACTGGATGAAGAAGAAGCGCGTATCATGAAAACGCATACTCGACTAGGCTACAACCTACTAAAGTCCAGCGATCACATGAACGCCAGCGCAGTGACCGTTGCCTTAACCCATCATGAACAGTTAGATGGTAAAGGTTATCCGCGTCGACTGCAGGAATCAGGTATTTCACATTTTACAAAAATTGTTTCAATTGCCAATGCCTATGACGAAATGACCAGTGATAGGGGTTATAAAAAAGGTAAAACACATCTTGAGGCAACCCATATTTTAACTAACTTGGCAGGAACTTATTTTGATCCTGTATTAGTGGTCAAATTTATCGAGAGTATAGGTGTCTATCCGCCAGGTTCTCTGGTTGAAATGACTAATGGTTGTGTTGCTATGGTCGTTGAGGTTCATGATAACGTTAAGCTGCGTCCTAAAATTATTGTTATTTTAGACGAAGAAAAAAAACCAGTATCTGAAGAACGAATAATCGACCTAGCAACGATGACTAAGGATAAACACGGTAATATCTATACCATTAAAAACATTATTAAAGCTAAAGATTGGAATATTGATGTCAGTAGATATTATCGAGACGGTCTGTTACAGAAAAGCTTTACTGCGTCCAATTAACAGCTTGTTACCCTGCTATTGGATGAACCTATGATAATTTCGACATAAGTCACATAAAACTAAAAGCAACCAATCCCTTTGACGTAGGCTCAAGGAGGATTTCTTAAATTGCTACGAATAAGCGACCAGACAGGCAATTGTATTCACCAGAAAGTTAATGAGAGATCGATGGCGACTGTGTTCAAGGTTAAAAACCTTCTTTAACGGGTCATTGATGGTCTTGATGAGACTCAGTTTTCTGATGACCAGTTTGTCAAAAGTGGCTATGATGCTAGGCTTCATATTCTTTTTTAGCATATTAATTAACCTGAGTTTCTTAGAACCTGTTCAACATCT
>DFWO01000025.1 GCA_002380945.1 Methylococcaceae bacterium UBA4132
AAAGGACTGCTTATAGACTGCAAACAGATGTTCAACAGGTGTTAAACAGATTTAATTTAGATGTAAAATAGATTTAAAACTGGTTTTAAATGAATTGTATATGGATTTAATACCAATTACAATTGTGCTATATTTTCTATTTTAACAACGATTTTAACATGAAAGAATGCAAAAATTTAGCCGACTCCCTTAATAAAAATAAAGACGCAATACCTAGAGCTAGAAGATTTCGCGATAACTTAACGAAAATAGAATCGATATTATCAACTGGTGTAAGAATTAAGTATTTAGTTGATCACTTAAATGAGTATGATTTTAAAATTACAATGAAAACCTTCAAAGAAGAACTGCATAACGCAAGGAAGCAATTAAAACAACAAGGCGATTCAACATCGAAAAATTCACCAAAACAAACAAATGAATCACCAAAACAAAACACAGAATTAAGCTCATCCGATGAGATAGCAAAAAGTTATTTCAAACCAAAATTCTTTTTAACGAACAAGGAAACTAAATAATGAATATCAATAAAAAGCTAACTATTATGGTTCTTAACTTTTCTGGGAATGTCGGAAAATCCGTTATTTCTCGTCACTTGTTAGCACCAAGACTAGATGCACAAGTTGTTCCAGTTGAAACTATTAATTCGGATGAACACGAAACAGATTCAATCAAAGGCAGTCAGTTTTCAACTTTAGTTGAAAACTTAATGACAATAGATGATTCTGTAGTTATTGATGTAGGGGCTTCAAATGTCGAATCATTACTTGAAGAAATGAAAAAAATCGCCTATTCACATGAGGATTTTGATTATTTTGTTATTCCAACGGTTTCAGAAACAAAACAACAGCAAGACACTATAAAAACGATTATTGAATTGAACGAAATAGGTATTCCATCTGAAAAAATACGACTCATTTTTAATAAAGTTGATTCGCCCAATGATGTTCCCACTACTTTCCACGGAATTTTTAATTATCACCAGGAACAACAGAATTTTGAATTGAATCCCGCCGCCATTATTAGAAAAAGTGATATTTATGGAAGAATCGCTGGAAAAACAATCAAGGAATTATCGGATGACGAAACAAACTATAAGGAGTTGGCGACCGACAAAACAAAACCCCAAGAAGAACGACTTTACTGGTCTAGTCAGTTGATAAATAAACGCCTCGCCGTAGGCGTTAATTCGGAATTAGACAGAGTTTTTAATGTTCTCTTCGTCGGTTGAAAATGGAACTAAAACAGCCAATGACAGCACAAGAAGTTTATCTTTCTGAAATAATGGGTGACATTTTTGAAGCCAGCAAAGAAATTAAAACGTCCTTGCAGGAAGCAAAACAAATCAGATCGGAAATTACCGAAGCATTTTCAGAAGTGGAAAAATCTATTTCCGAAATGAATACGCAAGTTGAAGAATCTATTAAAAAACACGGGGACAAAGCCTCCGCCACATTAGCCGCAAAACTTGATGTAATGATTCAGCAAATGACGGCTTATCAGGTTGACAGCCTGAATAAAATAAGAGCATTTTTTGTTGAGCAAGGAAACCAGTTAGCACCCGAAGCAGAAAGAACTCGGCTTGAAAATGTTGAGATGGCGAAAGCAGAAATTGATAACGCCAAACAAAAAGCCACAAAAGAAATTGCAGTATTAATTGACAGAATTAACGGGGATAAATTAGTAACTAAACTCATTACTTATGCAATTGCTTTTTCAATTGCATCTAGTTTAATTACCTCGTCATTAACCTATATGATAATTACTAATACCACCCCTGCTACTCAAGTACAAACTAGCCAAAACCAACAAACAGCAAAACATCATTAATTCTCCCATACTGCGCAAGCGCAGTACAATTTTCTCATATGAGAAAATCGCGGACAAAAAAAAGCCCTTACTGGGCTTTGTTTTTATTAATTTGTTGCTGAAATAGCCGCCACCGCGAAACATCCATGCTTCTATTGCCGTCCTCGTAAAATTCCCATGTCCTAGTGCTTCTATGAATCATAGAAGCGGCTTCTGCTTTAGTTAAACCTGCGGTTTCTCGTGCCTTCCTGATTTCATCAGGCGTAGGCGGCATATCTATTACTCCATCAAGAGTTTGACTAACACTAATATTCAGTTGATATTTTAGTTTTATTTGAAATAGCACCCAATGTGAAATATCCATACTTCTATCGCCTAACTCATAGTTTTGCCAAACTCGAAGACTCTTATGAAGCATATCTGCCGCTTGAGTTTGAGTTAGTCCTGCAGTAATACGAGCTTGTTTGATTTGTTCAGGTGTAGGCTTGGTTTCCATCACTGGATCAATTGTTACACCGACCTCTTTTAGTTTTAGTTTTAGCTGAAATAACTCCCAAGTCGCAACTTTCATTTTTGCTTTGCCGCACTCATAACTATTCCAAGGCGTAGAATTGTAAATGAGAAGTTCCGCTTGTTTTCTATTTAACCCAGCATTTTCCCGCGCTTCTTTGATTTGCTCAGGTGTCGGATTATTCACGAATACAATTCCTTTTTTATTTGTTCAACGATTTCGGCGACTTCGCAACCAGTCCAATCATTTAATAAAAAAACCTGCACAAAATACAAAATTGCTAGCTGCTCTACTTTATTTATATTGTGCATTTTTAGTGCTAATAATTTTGCATCGTCACATTGTTGTTTAGAATCTAACAAATAGTTAAAGGCTAATATATCTTCCGATATATCGTATTTTTCAAAAGCTAAAAATTGTGTGTGATTTTCAACAATTCCTTTTGCTTCGGTTTTAATCTTAATAATGTTAAAAATTATTGCCCATTCAGTCGTTGTCAACTCTGGCAACGAACTTGCCAAAATGTGTTTTAAAGTTTGAATTGATGCGTTCACTGATTCCGTCCATTTTACGGACTTATCGGCTTTATCATCTACAACCCCCAAAGGTTTGGTTGTTACTACAATCCATCTTTCTGATTCTTCCGACAGAAAAATAGCTTTTTTTCTTAAACTTTGACTCATTATTAAATCCTAATAACTTTTATTAATCCTACTCCGCTGTTAATTCCGAAGAATTAACAGCGGATGCTTTGTTTAAAGCCTATTTTTGATGTTTTCGATTTCGTCTTCTATTTTGACTAATTCGGCATCTATCCGCGCCTTATCACGCTTCAAGGCTTCTTTTTCCTTAATCAGTGCATTGAGTCTATCATTTGCCATTTTTTTAGAAATGTCTTCGACATTAAAATCTGTTGATTCGGCTTCCTCTTGTTTGCCATTAAGAATATCAAAAAATTCATCCTGATTTTCTTCCACTTGCTTTCCGTCTTTGGCTTTTTTAGCCTTTGGCGGCTTAACGGTAGCTTTTACTGCCGCAGCTTTCTCACGGGCATTTTTGCCGCCTGTTTGCTTCAATTTGTCCACAAGAGTATGCGCGGCAGATGGGTCGTATTTTTCGATTATCTTAATCGTCTGAATTGCCTCTATATCCGCGCTTATATCTTCTGTAATAAGCCGTTTCGCTTGCTCTGGCAATGACAACAAAGAAAGCCTTTTTGACAACCAACTAGGTGATTTTTGATGTAATTCGCAAACAGCTTCCATGCTTCCTAATCTATCTAAATCTCGTTGCAATTTTTTAGCTTCTTCGATTTGTGTCAGGTTTTTGCGGTGGATATTTTCATGAAACTGCGCGTCCTCGGCTTCCTCGTCCGACATTTCACGAATATAGGCGGGGATCACGTCAAGCCCTGCTATTTTTGAAGCTCGTAATCGTCTTTCTCCAGCAATTAACTCGTAACCATCTTGCATTGGTCTTAGAAGAATTGGTTGCAAAATACCATTTTTTTTGATGTTTTCTGCTAAATCAACAAGTGCGCTATCTTCGTCCTCGAAAACTTCCCGTACTTGGCTTTTAACTTCAATCATATCAAGCGGAATTATTGAAAATTCCACATCTTGCTTTTCAAATAAGCTATTTATGCCATCTAACCCAAACATTATTTAATCCTCGCTAAAACTGCATCACAAGCGGCAATCCATTCTTTAGCGGCTTTTTGATGACTGCCGCCACGCGGTTTATGCCAAACCGCCACTTTTTCATCTACCGCATTTTTAACTGCGGCGCGTTCTGGTAGTGATTCGTTCAATATAACGTCGCCATAGCTGGCTTTTAATTCTTGAAGTCCAGCCTGTTCGCGGGTGCTTCTGTTGTTAGTTTTCATCGGCAAAATACCGATATGCTTTAGTTTTGGATTAAATCCTTGTGTGCGTATAACGTGGATTGTTTGAATTAAGTCTGCTACACCTGCCATTTCATACAACCCTATAGACACGGGGGTTACAACGTAATCGCTGGCGGCTAGTGATGACATTAAACGAATGCCCAGCAAAGGCGGGGTATCAATAATGCAAATATCAAAATCATTTCCATATTGTTTCAATGCTTTTGCAGGGTTTCTGATAACGGTGTTTTCCGCTTTATCAATTGCCAATAACTTATTATCTGCTGGGATTATAAATAGATTTTCAGCTACTTTTTGCGCGGGCTGTTTTACAAAATCATCTGAAAACAGCATTGAAGCTACCAACCCGCTTTTGTTACTGGCGTTAAATGTTAAGGACAAGCTTCCTTGCTTATCCATATCAACAAGTAATACTCGCAAGCCTTTCTCTAAGGCTCTATAAGCCAAGTGTGCAACAAACGTGGATTTTCCAACGCCGCCTTTTTGATTTGCCCCAGATATAATTTTCATATTCATGTTTCCCCTTAGCCTTCGACTAAATCAGTTAAATTTTCTTAAGAGCCACTCTCTTAAGCTTAAAGTAAATTATTTTATTATTTTGCGCGTATTTAGTCAAGAAAATTTTTAACTATCTCACCAAATGAAAGAAAATAATTAATGCGGATTTCCATTTCCTATCGAACCTTCTCTTTTTGGCGTTCTTTTGGTTTTTCTCATATGAGAAAATCGCAGACAAAAAAGCCCCTTGCGGGGCTTAATTTAAAAAATGAACGTGATTTATTTTTCAAATTTTAAAGCATACTGCCGTTTAGCTTCTCCGCAAGCGTGTACTGGTAATTTTTTCCAACGTTCATCATGAAAACTATAATGATTACCGCATTCTGAACAATCCATTAAATCCTTCCCCGTTTTAACTCCATCATTCTTTAGTGCTTCTTTTGCCGCTTTAAGACTTGAAAACCATATTGTCCTGCATCCTTGCCCACTTGTAAGATAAAATTTCTTACCTATTGTGCGTGGTTCTTTATAAACTGTTCCGCTACAGTCATCCAAACTAACAACAAATGTTTGAACTGCCATTTTTCCCCCTTAGCCTTCGGCTAAATCAGTTGAATTTTCTTATGTACGAAAAAGAAACCGCCTTGTGGTGATTTCTTTATGTATCGTTTCTAAATACCGCGCTCCTTTTTTAATTCGCCTACAGTTTTTTTATTAAAATAAAAATCCATTTCAGCACCTAATTTCACTAATTCAGAAATTGAAATATAACCCATTTCAGCATTGTATAAATCGCCGTTTAAAATAGCGAAGCCATAAGCCTGTAAAACACCGCCTTCCATGTCTTTTTCTGTAATGTGCCAATCGCAACCATTTAAAAAATAATGCAGATATATGATTGCATCATCCCCTAAACCGTCTTGTTCATAAGTAATCGGCATTGATTCTATTATTTTTGTTTGGTTTCTAACGATATTAATAAAATGTTCTGATTCCTCGGACGAAGAACATAAATTTGAAAGAGTATGCCATTGTGAATAGGATAAGAATTTTTTAATTTTTAAAAGGTTATCGCGATAACTGGTATTTTCTACGCTCATAAAACATCCCCTTAGCCTTCGGCTAAATCAGTTGATTTTCTTAAGAGCTACCCCCTTAAGATTTGACTATTGTATTATTTTGCGCGTATTTAGTCAATCGTATTTTTAACTATTTCGCTCAATGAACGAAAATAATTAATGCCTATTTCCCAAACTACTCCGTAATTCGGTTGGGTGGTCGTTAGCTCACTGCCATTAAGTTAAGAAAAATCGCCATTAAAAACAATGCTTTTTCTTGCGTTTTTGAAAGATCAATAAAGCCCTAGGTGATGATTTTCGCCTAGTGGGGTTACGCCCATGCCGTTGGGATAAGGGGTTTTTAAGAAATAAAGTGGTGAGTTGTTGCATTAAAGTCTCGGTATCGAGCTGACTAAACAGTAAATCGAACGCCTGATTTTTAATGACGTTAAAAGAGACCGCACGGTTGACCGTTTGAGGATGGCGAGTATTTCTGTCATCCAAGTGTGCTTGTGCGGTATCGGTGAGTATCGATTCTAAGCCCGTTAGGTAAATAGTGGCATAAAAATCTTGTTGGATGGCTTCAACGCTTTGACCCGTGAAGTTTTCTAAGGCTAGGCGAGTTTTTAGGATGCCATAAAAAGTTTCAATACCCCAGCGCAGACGGTACAGTTCGGCAAAATCCGCACTGGGGTAAGTGTGTTCATCCAGTAACGAGGTGACTAGAATCTCGGCTTCGCCTGTTTTCAGCATCACCCGCACAAAGCGCACGGTGATTGTTTCGGGTAAGCCCCGTTGGCGAATGTCAGCTTTATGACCATCTGGCGGTATTATTGTCACCACCTGGCTAGCCAGCCCTTTACCCTTGGCGAGTTGACGAGCCGTGTTGAAAGAATGGGCGGTACAACGAATCACAAACGCGCGTTGTCGATGGCAAAGTTCGGCCATCATGCGATAAGACGGGTAGTTGCGATCCATCAATAGCAAATCAGTCGCGATGGTGTGTTGCAAATGGGCAATGGCTAAATCCACTTCGTAGGCTTTAGCAGGGGCGAGGGTGGCATCCACTGCGATGCGATTTAACACGTCGTACAACACGGACGCGGTGCCATAACAATGCTCACCGGGTTGCTTATCTTTGCCATTGGTATAAGCAATCGTACCAAACGTCTTGCTCGTCTCTTCTGTATGCGGCAACATCACCATTGAACCATCCACCGCGAGGACACGAAAGCCCAAAAATTGCCGATAATCGCCCTCTGCAACCATCGGTTCAACAATCCCTTTTTGATTCAATTCAATAAACGCCGTGTGCTTCAGTTTGTAACGGGCTTGGCAAAACGCACTGGCTGTCACCGTTTCCCTTTCCAACCATAACATCGCTTCATTGACCACGTTCTACAAGGACTTTACACTTTTTCTCAGTATCATCACCAAGACCAATTCAAACGGCAATTGCCTCACTCGCGTAAACGCTTCTTTCGCTATTCGGTGTCTGTCTTTAAAACGCTCGCTACTCATCAGCTTTCGATTTAGGTCTATCATCCTGCTTTTTTACACATATCAGTTTTCAAATACTTGTATTATCAGCTATTTTTTGTGCCGCTTGCTTAACTTAATGGCAGTGGGTCGTTAGCTTCCCTGCCAACTTCTAAGTTAATTTTATGCTGGACTATTAACAGTATTATTAAAAATAAATTCATAGGCTAAACTGGCTTGTTTGCAGGCTGTAAAAATAGCCGTTTTGTCGTTTTTAAGCACTTTTAGCCAACTTTCTAAATAAGCCGCATGGTTTTCAATTGTTGCATCAATAAAACCAATAGCCCCAACAACAAAAGCCGCGCCTAGTTCTGCCACTAATTCTTCAAAGGCATAGCTTTCGCTTCCGAAGCGTTTGCCGAAATTACGGTTTAAGCGTGACTCATGTCCCGTCCAATGGGTTAGTTCATGTAATGCAGTGGCATAATAGCTTGATTCGTTAAAAAAACGGTTTTTAGCTGGCAAAATTATCATGTCATGGCTAGGGCTATAAAATGCGCTTTCTCCGCCGTGTTTAATAACTGCCGCGCTTGCCCCTAAGATTTGTTCGGCTTGTTCATTAGGCGAAAATTCTGGGGTTGCTATAGCGTCCGCTTTGACTAAAGCTAGCCCGTCAATTTGATCGGCGTTAAAAACATAAAAAGATTTGCACATAGGATAAAAACCCGCTTCGCCTGTATCTTCTGCCATTCCCTTTTTTTTGACCATTTCAAAATAGACGCACATAGTACCTTTTTCGCCTTTTCTTACTTGTGCGCCCATTTCTGCCGCTTGTTTGTACGTTAGCCAAGCGTTGCTTTGGTAATTATTTTCTAGCGAGGCATTCCACAAGAGTAAAATATTAACGCCATTATATTTGATGTTGGTTTTTGCATTAAAAGGGAAACCGCCTTGTGCTGATTTCATCCACTCTTCACGATAAACATTACCTCCTTTTTCTAAAAGGCTGATTATTTTATCGGTTACTATTTGTCTAACATCTGTTGCCATTTTCTACCCCTTAGCCTTCGGCTAAATCAGTTGATTTTCTTAAGAGCCATCCCCTTAAGATTTGACTATTGTATTATTTTGCGCGTATTTAGTCAAGAAAATATCATTAAAAATTCCCCTCTTTTTACTGTTTATCCTTTACCCCACGCGGTTTGTGTTAGCCAATGCCTACTTTCACCCCCACTTCTTTTTTTGGCGTTTCTTTGTTTTCTCATATGCGAAAAATCAGATATACCATTTTTTAAACAATCATAGAACAACAACAACATTTTTTGCTTGTCGTTTGTTGTTTGTTTTTTAACAATATTTGTTCTTTAATGTTTAGAGAGCCTTGAAAGCCACGTGCAGCTTGGTGTTTAGAGTCTAACTATGGAGTAAAAGGGTGTGAACTATGGAGTAAAAGGGTGTGAACTATGGAGTAAAAGGGTGTGAACTATGGAGTAAAAGGGTGTGAACTGTGGGGTAAAAGGGTGTGAACTGTGGGGTAAAAGGGTGTGAACTGTGGAATGATTATTTTATATTCCATAGTTTTATGATATACTGGAAACTATAATCTGTAATTACTGCTAGAACATCCCTATGCAAGTTGTGAAACTACCAGAAAATATTATTCGCAAAAGTAACGAACTCGTTGTTGCTTGTCACAAATTAAATCTTTCAGAGCAAAGGCTTCTTGTACTTCTTACTTCTGCAATATCGCCAGACGACGAGGATTTTAAGGATTACGAATTAAGAGTATCTGACTTTGCGGAAATGTTTAACCTTGAGCTAAGTGGCTTATATGTAGATTTACAAAATGCTGCACAAAGCCTCATGAAACAGCAAATTAAATTTAATGGCGATAATGAGGTAGAAGTTATCAACTGGCTTTCTTATATTAAATATATGAAAGGTTCTGGCATTGTCAAACTTCGATTCGACAAAGCTTTGAAGCCATATTTATTGCAACTTAAAAGCCATTACACACAATATAAGTTGAGTTCCGTTGTTGCTTTTAAATGCCAATACAGCATGAGGATTTATGAGCTTTTGAAGATGGAAGCATTCAAAGCCAATAAACGCGGTCAATTTGAGCGATTTTTTGAAATATCAGAATTGCGGTCAATTTTAGGCGTTGATGATAAGGTTTATCCTGTATTTGCCGACTTCAAGAGATACCTAATTGAACCAGCGATGCGTGAAGTTACCAAAGAAACCGATTTAACCATTGACGATATTAAATACGGAAAAACAGGGCGAAAAATCACAAATGTGATTTTTGTAGTCACTACTCGTTGTTCAGATGATGAAAAAAAGGTACTGAAAACAGATCAGAACACAAAGCCCGAAGTTCACAGGCTCATTGAAGCACTGCCACCCGACAAAAAAAGCGAAGTCTGTCCAGTAATTAATTCCCTTGTTGAGTTTGGAATCAGTCTTCCAGTTGCTAACACCATCAAGAATACTCACGATGTAGAAAAGATAAATCGAAACATTGCCTATACAGTGGCTAAAAAACAGGCTGGAGAGATAAAAAGGAATTTCGCGGGTTATTTGAATAGTGCTATAGAAAAAGACTACGGTGCGGCGGCAAATCAAGGATCGCTCTTTGATGTTGTGTCGAGTGTAGCCATAGCCACTAAAAGTATTAGTAGGAATAATGGCGAGAAAAACGAAAAAGATAAAATGAAGCAAGTGCTTCATGATTTTTCGTTACTTCCGCAGGATAGGCAGGAAGAAATACAAAATGAATTTCTTGCTCGTTGTTGTAAGTCGGATGCCGCCGCTGAATTGATAATGAAACAAAGCAAAATAGATGGTAAGTCGTTTTATTCATACCCTGTCATTGAGTTTCGGCTCTTGAAATTTATTATTGATAATAAAATATGCTAATTTAATGACTTTACATAACTAATCACATTATTTCTATATCATTATGACTAGCAATAACGAACATACAGAGCAACAACTTACTTCTGCAGAAGAAGAAAAGTTACTAGCTTTTTCAAAAAGCGAGCTAGAAAATTTGGCTGAGAAAGTGAGCAAAGCTATAAAACACAAAGAAGCCGAAGAAAGACAAGGTATGATAACCTTAATTGAGGATTTAGCTAGGCAAGCAAATATTGGTGTTGAATTTTATGATTTAGAAAGTCGCAAAAAAGAGTTACCAATTCAATACAGGCATCCAGATAATCCAAGTCAAACATGGAGAGGGCGCGGAATAATGCCACGATGGTTACAAGATGAGATAGCGAAAGGACGCAAAAAGGAAGATTTTAAAATTTAATACCTCATTTATTTTTAGTTTAAAATAGCCTTTTTAATTTAGATATAAGTGGCTTATTAGTGAATATAGAAAACAAAGAGGAGCAGGAAATATTAAAAAATACTTCGGCTTTAATGAAAAAGTTTGATGAGTTTGGTCATCAGGATCTATCTATAGACGAGGTGTATGAATTGATTATAAGTCTCTTTGAAATTGTTTTGTCTAAAGAGAATGAAACGCGACAAGCCAAAGAAAGAGCGATAAAAATGCTCGCCAATTCCTTAGGCTATGGTGTTGCATTCACAGATTTAAGTGCCTCATCTATTCAGAAGAAAAAAGTCGCTCCAAAGTACAGAAACCCACAGAATCACAGTGAAACAGTGAAACAGTGAAACAGTGAGAGGAGGTAAGGCTTCGTGGTTACAAGATCATCTTAACTTAGGAGGAAAAAAGGAAAAGTTAAAGATAATCAATTAGTCTAGCTTTGAGCTGAGGAAAGTCCCGAAAGGGGCTTTTTTTTGCTCTTTTGAATGAGTAATTAGTTTTTATAATTGAGTTTTATATTGCTATTAAATTGAATTATATTGATGATTAAATTAAAATATAATCTATTTTTAATTCCATTATTAGACTCTTAGATATGGTTGGTTTTGTTGATATGGCGCAACATTGCGCCCCTTCCTTCGGTGTTTCCACGCTGGCGGCGATTGTTAGAACCGAATCGAATTTTAACCCGCTTGCAATCGGAGTAAATGTAAAAAAGAACACGCCAAAGCCAAAAATAGAACTCCCTAAAACCATGGATGAAGCCATTTCTACGGCAAACTGGTTGTTAGCACATAACTACAACATAGACATGGGGCTTGGTCAGATAAATAGCTCTAATTTGTCGAGATTAGGATTAACTGTTGATGATATGTTTAATCCGTGTTCAAACATTAAAACGGCTGGGGTCATACTAAAGGGTAATTATCAGTCCGCACTTAAAGATGATTCAGACGAGCAAGACGCACTTTACGCGGCGATTTCTGCTTATAACACAGGTTCTAAAACTAAAGGCTTTAGTAACGGGTATGTTAAAAGTGTTCTTAATAATGCAAACATTGCCAATATCAGTAGTGTTGATATTAAAGTTCCAGATTTAATCAAAAACACTGATATTTCTGTTAAATCCTCAGAATCTACATCGGTTAAATTAGCTGAATCCTCGCCAAAAAAAGAAGATTCCCCAGAAAATAAAATAATGGTTTATGGAGACGATAAACCGCCACTAGAAAATAAAACAATGGTGTATTAATGAGTGCGCCATTCAATTTTTCGATCCCGCGAAAATCTTTTTTTTTGCTGTCCACAAGCCTAGCGATCCTATTTGTTGGTTGTGCTTCTAATGAAGAAGCACAAAAACCCATGTCAGAACCTACGTCTTTATTAGAGTTTAAACCTGTATCCCCTACACCATCGGCTTTAAAGGATAGGCTTGATTTTGGTGTTGGATGGACGGCATATCGCGGCGCGAATGTTTATGCAACCTACAAAGGTTTTTTTGATAGTTCGATTGTTGAAGCAAATACTCAACTTGCGTTATCAGACAAGCTAGTAAACGCAAAACAACTTTTTGCTATTCCAAAAAGTTCGTTTGCTGTTGGCTATTTGGTTTCTTTTCGGGATTTCAAAATTGTTCCGAATGATTCAAGTACAAAAAACCAACAAACCGCGCTTAACGCAATTGGCACAATGACTTTTTCAGATAGAGAAAGTCTTATTTCAACATTCGGATTTGAAAAAATTAATAGCAAAACAGGCGGCATGGCTGGGGTCACAGGCAATCAGCTTTTTTTTCCGTTTGCTGTGACATATAGAAAGGATGAGCGCGTTCATCCGCAAATGCCAACTGAAGGCTTGGGTTATTTTCTTAAAACAAACGTGGAATTTTCAGTGTTCGGCGAGCAGTACATTAAATGCTCTGTAAGGGGACAACTTGATATTCCACTTAATAAATTAATCGCCTCTGAATTAGATAAATTCGCCCTCAGTTTTAAAATTTTCGCGGGTACTGAAACGAGTTTGAGTAATAACTCTGTTCCGATTGTTAAGCGGTTTTTCTTGGAAAACGGTTCGCCTGTTCGTGGGTATGGCGCAAACGCCTTTGGCTATAACGCAAGAGGCATTCCAATCGGCGGAGATCAAATGGCGACTGGTTCATCTGAAGTATGGATGCCGTTTTTTCACAAGGATGTGAGGTTTTACACTTTTTTTGATGCAGGTTTAATGCTGGGTAATGGTATCGAAACAAAGGGGGTAAAAACATCTGTAGGTGTGGGTTTAACATGGGATTCGCCTATCGGCGCGGTATCCATTTCATACGGGCAAGCGTTAAATAAAAACGCTGTCAATACGCAAGTTATCGGGATTGGTCTCGGTATTAATTATTAACCATCAAAATAGGACTTAATCAATGCAGTTAAACAAATTATCAGCGGCAATAACTGGTTTATTTTTTTCACTAAATGTAAATGCAACAGTGCTTCCAGCTCCAACGCCGTATGACGCTAACTTACCCAATTATGTTTATGGTCTAGCGACTGCTTCTGGTGTTCCTACTGCCGCCATATATGTATCTGCTATCTACACCGATAGCCAGTTGGTTGATTTTTTAAGTAATGAAATAACCCCCGCCCTATCTTCAACATTAGGTCAATCAAATGCTTACACCGATGGTCAAGTTTCGGCTGGTTATAATTCAGCGGTTGCGTACACCAATGCCGTAGGAAATAACACTTTAACATCGGCAAATGGTTACACAAATGGTCAAGTAGCGGCGGCGATTGGTTATACGAATACTGTAGGAAGTAACACTTTAACATCAGCAAATGGCTACACAAATACTAAAACAGCCGCACTCGGGAATAGCACTGCCTCAACCATTGGTGGTGGTAGTGCCTATAATCCCGCAACGGGAACTATAAGCTCCCCGACAATTAGTGTCGGCGGTGCAAACTACAATAATGTAACTGGGGCAATCCAAGCATTAGACACAAAAACAAATAATTTAGGCGTTAAAAACGATGGCTCTTTAGCATCTGTGGCTTCATCTTTAGGCGGCGGTTCAACCTACAACCCTGTAACTGGTGCAGTTTCTCGACCGACATACACTGTAGGCGGTACGAATTACAATGATGTAGGTTCTGCGCTAAACGGAACTTTAACTGCGGCAAACACGCTCGGCAATAGCACTGCTGCTTCTTTCGGCGGCGGTAGTGCTTACAATCTTGCGACTGGTGCAATTAGCAATCCGACAATAGCGGTAGCTGGTACAACGTACAGTAACACTACGGATGCCGTTCAAGCCTTGGACAGTCACGCGGTTAAGTATGACAACAATGCCGCTGGCACACCTGATTATTCAAATGTGACATTAGGAACTATTGGCACAACTGCAACAATTCACAATGTCACTGCTGGCGTAGCTGGAACGGATGCAGTCAATGTTAATCAATTAGCTGGATTAGGAAGTAAAAACGATGGCTCTCTAGCATCTGTGTCTTCATCTTTCGGCGGCGGTAGTGTTTACAATCCTGTAACTGGTGCATTTTCTCAACCGACTTATGCGGTAGGCGGTACGAATTACAATGATGTAGGCGCGGCGTTAAACGGCACTTTAACCGAAACAAATAATTACACTAATACTAAAGCCAATGATGTATTAACTTCGGCAAATAATTACACCAAATCTCAGGTTTTTGATTCTTCCGCGACTGTTCTAGGTGCGGCAAAGGGTTACACCAATGTTAAAACAAGCGTATTGGGCGATAGCACTTCCTCCGCCTTTGGCGGTGGTAGTGTTTACAATCCTGTAACTGGTGCAATTAGCAATCCGACAATAGCGGTAGCTGGTACAACGTACAGTAACACTACGGATGCAGTTCAAGCCTTGGACAGTCACGCAGTTAAGTATGACAACAATGCCGCTGGTATACCTGATTATTCAAATGTGACATTAGGGACTACTGGCACAACTGCAACAATTCACAACGTCACTGCCGGCGTAGCTGGAACGGATGCAGCAAACATTCAACAAGTAACTGACGCTCAAAATAATGCTATTAGCGCGGCTAATGCTTATACCAATGGGCAAGTTAATAATCTTGGTTCAAAAACTCAAGCGCAAATTTCATCACTGGCTAGTCAAAATCAAGCACAATTTAAAACCTTAAGCAATCAAATCAAAGCTACAGGCTCTATCGCTTCTGCTATGTCTGCATTAATTCCAAACCTTCATTCTGCAAGCAACATCCAAGCTCAGGCCGCAGTGGGCTACGGCAGTGGTGCGGCGGCAATAGGTGGCGGTATGACGTATCAAATCAATAACGACACTTTACTGGTCGGCAAGTTAGCAGTTTCAACAACTAGTGGTGTAGGTATGCAAAACCGTATCGGCGGGGCTGTCGGTATTAGTTTAGGACTTTAATATCAGACCAAATCATCACCAATCATCAAATGGCGACTACGGTCGCCATTTTTTTATAACTTTTTCTCATATGAGAAAAATTAAATAATCAGATAGGAATAATTTTATGAAAGTCATAGTAGCTGAAAAACCATCAGTAGCTCGTAGTATTGCTGAGTGCTTAGGGATTACAGGTAAATACGAGGGGTATCTTGAAGGCAATGGTTATCAAGTAACGTGGGCATTCGGGCATTTAGTGGGATTAAAAAACCCAGACGAATACACGCCAGATTGGAAACCTTGGAGAATGGAAACATTGCCAATTATTCCAGACACGTTTCAACTAAAAGCAAATGATGATGACGGAGCGAAAAAACAGCTTGCCGTTATTAAGTCCCTTTTTAGCAAAGCAACCGAAGTTGTTTGTGCCACCGATGCGGGGCGTGAGGGTGAATTAATTTTCCGTTATATTGTTGATTGGACAGGTTATGAACATTTGCCAGTTAAACGATTATGGATCAGTTCATTAACGGACGAAGCAATCCGCACAGGCTTTAATCAACTTAAAGACGGCGGAACATTTTACAATCTTTATCAAGCGGCAAAATGTCGTAGTCAAGCGGATTGGTTAGTTGGTTTAAATGCTACCCGCGCTTACAGCATTAAATTTGGTCAACAAGGAAAAGGTGCATTATCTATCGGACGGGTTCAAACGCCAGTATTGGCTATGATTACTCAAAGAGATAGCGATATAGCAGGGTTTGCCCCCAGCAACTTTTGGGAAGTTGTCGCCTTGTACAATGACATTCAATTTCAATACTTGGACGGGCGGTTTAGTACGAAATTGGAAGCCGATAACCTCTTGGTAAAGTTGGGCGGTCACAATTTAACCATAACCGATGTGGCAGGTAAGAGCAAAAAAATCATGCCGCCGTTACTGTACGATTTAACCGATTTGCAAAAGGATTTAAACGTGCGGTACGGGTTCACTGCTGAACAAACATTGTTGCTTGTTCAGTCTTTGTATGAAAAAAAGTCTGTTACCTATCCTCGTACAGATAGCCGTTACCTAAGCGGCGATATGAAAGCGGATATGCCCAAAATATTAGAAAGTCTATGCGGTCAATTTGCGGCGCAAATTGCCCTGTTGCCTAGCGGGGCAATGCCAGATAATCGTTATTTTAACGATGATAAAGTGACAGATCATCACGCAATTATTCCAACTGCCACGCCGCCAAAAAGTTTAAATGCCGATGAAGCCATTGCGTACCAAGCAATCAGCCTACGTTTTATTTCTGCGTTTTATCCGCCCTGCATTAAACAAGTAACCACTGTGAAAGCCGTTATTAACGGCGAAAACTTCAAAACCGCTGGCACTATCATTGAGTCACAAGGCTGGCAGGTCTTGTACAAAGATGATGCCAAAGACAAAGACGCAAAAATTTTACCGCCTTTTGTAAAAGGCGAAACAGGCGCACACCAGCCAAAAATCACACAAGGCAAAACCACACCGCCTAAGTCATTTACTGAAGCTACCTTGTTAGCAATGATGGAATCGGCAGGTAAAACCTGCGAAGAAGGTGTATTTAAAGACGCTATGAAAGACAGCGGCTTAGGTACACCTGCCACCCGTGCATCAACCATTGAAACTTTAATTAAACGCGGTTTTATTGTTCGCCAAAAAAATAATGTCGTGAGCAGTCCATCGGGGCGCGAATTAATTAAGCTGATTCCAAGCGAAAGTCTTAAATCAGCGGCTTTAACGGGCGAATGGGAACATAAATTAAAGCTAATTGAACAAGGCACATACTCGCCCGATGTATTTATACAAGAAATAGTCGATTTCACCCAAAAAATTAAAACCGATGTAGAAGGCATTAATCACAGTCCGATTATTCATAACAGCTTAGGCGATTGCCCGTTATGTAATGGAAAGGTTATCGACACGCCAAAAACATTCGGTTGTTCAAACTGGAAAACGGGTTGCCAATTTACAATTTGGAAAGTCATATCTAAGAAGAAAATAAGTACGGCTGTTGCAAAAGAGTTATTAGCTAAAGGCGAAACAAAAATGATAAAGGGCTTTATCGGAAAAAATGACAAAGAATTTCAAGCTGGTTTGAAAATGGTTAATGGAAAGGTTTTATTTTCCTTTTAATTAACGTTTATATCTTGATTTTTAATTAAATTAAAAAGTTCTAATATAATACTACTTTAATTAACTTTATTTACAAAATAAAATACAAAGGAAAATTAACAATGAATACTAAAGAAACCAAAAAACATAACATCCGCTTATTAAAAGTAACTTTCGCTGTGTTATTGTCTTTCGCCGCCATTTTTCCTGAATTGGCTTTTGCTGGCGCACCTTGGCAGACTACCGCACAAAGCATTTACAGTGCATTCTTTGCCAGTGCATTTGTAAAAATACTCGCGGCTATTGCATTAGGGGCGTGCGGACTAATGGCTTTCATGGGGAAAATGGAATGGAAATGGGTTTTAAATATCGGAATTGGTTTGCTTTTAATTTTTGGCGGCAGTCAAATTGTAAATATGTTGTCTGGTCAACAATAATTTTTCAGTTATGAGAAATGAACAAATAGAAGTAAATACATTGTTCGTTGGTCTAACAAGACCAACGACAATTTTTGGAATACCTTATATTGCATTTGTTATTGAAATGTTTGTATCGATGATGTTGTTTTTGATGACAAACAATCTACTTTACTTATCAATTATTTTCCCGCTTCATTTCATTTTATATGCCATATCGGCGCATGATGCAGGTAAATTCGATGAGATATACAAATGGCTCATTACAAGTGGCAAATGTCTTAATTTTAGGTATTGGGGTTCGGTGAGTTTCTCACCGAATTACTTTCTAATTAAAAAAAGTAAAAAAGGGGAATAATTATGCCCGTGGCATTAATTAATGTTGCCTTGCCAATTGACAAAGAAGTACCTGCGTCTGATTTCATTCCTTATTCATCTCACATAACTCAAAATATAATCAAAACCCAAAATGGCGACTATGTTGCAGTTATTAGAGTGGAAGGCATAGCGCATGAATCGGCAGATAACGGTGATTTAAACGCTTGGCACAATCAGCTAAATGGTTTGCTACGCAACATAGCATCGCCTAATGTTGCTCTGTGGTCTCATATCGTTCGCCGACAAACGGACGACTATCCCGCTGGTGAATTTTCAAACAAATTTTGTGCTGATTTCAACGACACCTACAAACAACGCATGAAAAATAAAGATTTGCGGTCAAACGCGCTTTATTTAACTATCGTACTGCGCCCTACGCCCTCTAAAACAATTTCTTTCCTGTCAAAACTATTGGTAAAACAAGATGCCGCTAATTTGAGAGCCGCACAACTGGAAGAAATAGAAAAACTTAACGACTTAGTTAATACGGCGTTAAGTTCTTTGGATAGATACGCCCCTGAATTACTGGGGTGTTATGACTACAAAGACAATCAATTTTCAGAAGTTCTTGAATTTTTGGCGTATTTAATAAATGGCGAATGGCAAAGAATACCACTGCCCAGAAATGAAATTAGCGACATTTTAGCAACGTCACGCCCGTTTTTCAGCAAAGGCGGATTGATGTCATTAAAAACGCCAACAAAAACAATTTATGGCAGTGTTCTAGCAATCCAAGAATACCCAAGTCAGTCAAACACGGGAATGCTAAATGAATTATTAGCAATGCCCTTTGATTTTGTTCTGTCTCAATCATTTGCATTTGTCCCTAAACAAACCGCCCTTTCTGACATAAAAATGCAGATCGGGCGCATGGTAAATGCTGGCGATGTGGCGATTTCTCAAGTTGATGAACTTGGACAAGCAATGGATGATCTAGTGTCTAATCGTTGGGTGATGGGGGTTCACAGTCTAACCTTTTCAATTAGTACCGATTCAGCAAAAAGACTAAATGACTGCATCAGCCTAGCTGGCACGGTGTTGTCCGATGCTGGCATGAAGTGGTGTAAGGAAGATTTGGGTGCGGTTTCCGCATTTTGGTCACAATTGCCCGCAAATTTTGAATACAGAGTTAGAACGGGAAAAATTAACAGCCTGAATTTTGCGGGTTTTTGCAGTCTCCACAATTACCCAGTTGGACGCATTAATCACAATCAATGGGGTAATGCCGTAACCCTATTTGAAACATTGGGCGGTGGTGCTTATTACTTCAATTTTCACAAGGGCGAAGTGGGTGCAGAAAAAGCACTCGCCAAAATAGATAAGAACCACAAAGAGCTTGCCAACACGATTGTAATAGGTCAATCAGGTGTGGGTAAAACGGTTTTGCTTGGAATGCTACTGGCACAACTGCAAAAATTCCATACCAATGATGAAAATTTAACCTGTGTTGTGTTCGACAAAGACTTAGGTACATCTATCGCTGTCCGTGCAATGGGCGGCAAATACTTTCCGCTGAAGAATGGCATTCCATCAGGTTTTAACCCATTCCAATTAGAACCCACACCTAATAACATTACGTTCCTTATTAAATTGATTAAACGGCTTGTTAAACATGAGTCTTATCCGATTACACCCGCTCAAGAACAAGATATTGCAAGGGCGGTAGCGGGTGTCATGCGGACAGATAAAGAACACCGCCGTTTGAGTTCTGTCATTCAATTTTTAAACAGAACCGAAGAAAACGGCATTTATGAGCGTTTGACAAAATGGTGTGCGGGTCGTGAATTTGGATGGTTGTTTGATAATGTAACAGACACGCTAGACATAGATAACAGCCCCATTATTGGCTTCGATGTCACAGAATTTTTAGACAATGACGACACCAGAACGCCAACAATCATGTACTTATTTCACCGCATAGAAAGCCTATTTGATGGGCGGAGAATGCCTATCTTCATGGACGAATTTTGGAAACTGCTCAAAGATGAAGAATTTCAAGACCTCGCGCAAAACAAACTGGTAACAATTAGAAAGCAGAACGGCTTTTTAATCTTAGCAACACAATCGCCGCAACAAGTTTTAAGAAACAAGATTGCTTACGCCATTGTTGAACAAACGGCAACAAAAATCTTCTTGCCTAATCCATCGGCTGATTACGGCGACTATGTGAACGGATTTAAGTTGTCAGAAAAAGAGTATTTGCTTATTAAGAACTTAGGTGAAAAAAGCCGCTGTTGTTTAGTAAAACAAGGCAACAATTCAGTTGTCGTCAAGCTAGATTTAAAAGGTTTTGATGATGAACTGGCGGTGCTATCTGGCAATACCGCTACGGCGTTGTTAGCAGAAAGAGTGATTGAACAGTACGGGGATAATCCTGATAGTTGGCTTCCTGAGTTTCACAAGCAGAGAATGGGGTAATGTCATGAGATTGGCAATTAATTTAATGAGGTTTGAACTATGAAAATAATATCTGTTATGGCGTTATTCTTAGCTTTTGGCACGGCGAGGGCGGGGATGCCTGTTTTCGACGCTTCCAATTTTGCACAGGCTGTTCAGCAAGTCACCACAGCGGCTGAACAACTGAATCAGCTAAAAAGCCAAGTATTGAATGGCATTCAGCAATTAAAACAACTTGAAGAACAATTTAAGAATCTGAGCGGTGTTAGTGGTGTTGGCAACCTAGCCACATCGGCGCGTAACATTCTGCCGCAAAATTTAAGCAGTGCTACCAGTTTTGGCAATTCATCGGCGATTCAGGAGGCGAACAAAATCATTGACTTAGCTAAAACCTCTATCGACCCAAACAGTGTTGAGGGGCAATTGTTCACAAAACAACGCCAACAAAGCGCGGTAAATCTAGCGGCGATTCAAATTTCTTATCAAGCATCATTTGACCGTATTAACAATCTACAAGCTTTATTGAGTCAGATTGAGCAATCACCTAGTGCGAAAAATATCGCGGACTTACAGGCAAGAATTCAAGCTGAGCAATTGTTTCTGCAAAACGAAACTAATCAATTGGCGGCAATGGGGCAAATGCAACAAACTCAAAAAACGATTAATGAACAGCAAGAGATTGAAACGCGGTTGCAAGCCAATCAAAACAATACTAACCATCAATGGTAATTACATGAAAAAAATAATCATTCTCTTGGTATCAATATTCGTTTTAGCTCTTACGTCTTGCGACAAAGATGCGGACGGTGTGCCGAAAATAACAGACCCAGATAACATCACCGTAGGCGATCAACGCATGACTGCGGAAGCGTTTTATAACGCCTATTGCAAGCTAGAGCCAACTAATGAAACCTGCATCGCTGTTGAGCGTTCCGATAAAGTGTATAAAGAAAAACTGGAAATCGAAAAGCGGCTTTCTGTAACACAAAGCAGCACTAATCACAAATGGTAATTTGTTATGGCTATTACACTTTTTGAACCGTTACACGCGCACCTTAACGCCATACTTACAAACTACGTTGGCACAACGGCAAGCAATATAACGCAAGAGATATTACCAGTTGCAACAACCCTAGCTTTGATTTCTATCTCGTTGTACGGATGGTCTATGATGCGCGGATTAATTAATGAACCCGTGGTAGATGCAACGGCGAAAATACTAAGAATCTGTGTTATTTTTTCGCTATCAACTAATGTTGGTCTCTACAATCAATACCTTTCTGACTGGCTTTGGCAATCGCCCGATGCTCTTGCTAACTTAGTTATTCAAAACGGAAACGGAGGCAGCTCAAGTATTAGCTTTAGCTTTTTGGATAACTTGCTTTCTCAGTATTATGAGCGCGGCAAAATATTCTGGGATTTAGGCAATTCAAGCACAATCCCTAACTTCGGATTTTTAATTATTGGCTGCGCTGTTTGGCTTGCTGGTTTTTTAGTAACAGGTTACGCGGCATTCTTGCTCATATTGTCAAAAATGGCTCTGGCAGTCTTATTAGGTGTCGGTGCTATTTTTGTACTTTTAACCCTGTTTGATTCAACGCGGAAATTCTTTGATGCGTGGATTGGTCAAGTTATTAATTTTGTATTCTTGAATATGGTCACGGTCGCGGTGGCTGGAATCATGCTGTCAATTATAGATGAGTATGCTCATGGCATGGTAAGCGTGGCGGATATAGTGGATGCTTTTCCTATGTTGGGTCTTAGCATTATATCTATTTTATTACTCTATCAAGTGCCGTCCATTGCTTCTGTATTAGGCGGTGGCGTGGCATTAAATACGCTCAAAGCTGGCTCTGCCGCTTTAGATTTTGCGCGTAATTTTGAACCTCGAAAATTATCAGCATCACGTAAAAACTTAAACACAAATGCAGGTATTGTTTCTGGTCAAAGGTTTAACAAGCCAGTAGGAATAAACCGTAAAAATACTATTTCTAAGATGTAAGCAGCAAAGATTTTTCGCGTGGAATCAAACGTTCACTGCCACATAGGCAACTTAGAAAAAATAAATCAGTTAGAAAAAGCCGCTTTTTAGCGGCTTTTTCTCATATGCGAAAAAATTGACAATGCCGCTTATCAGGGCTATGTTGAGTTTTTGATGTTCAACAAAAAATGGAATCGACACATGAATGAAACAGTAGCCAGATTCATTAACCGACACCACAAACCTTTTATCGTAAAAGTGTCGGTTTATGAAGGTGTTTGGACAGCGGTATGTGACATACTGGGTTTAGTCACAGAAGCTGATAGCTATGAACAGTTGATAGAAAGAGCATGGACGATTGTGCCAGAACTGATTGAACTCAATGCTATTCATGTGGCGGGTGATATTCGCCTACAGTTCACCCATACCAAAACCATCAACAAAGTGGCTTTGTAATGGGTTCAACGTTTTATCCTGAACTGGTGCTTTTATTACGCAAAGCAGGTTGTACGTTTGTTCGACAAGGCAAAGGCAGTCATGAAATCTGGTACAGTCCTATCACGCACAAAAACATCAGCGTACCGTTCACCATCCAATCCAAGCCCACTGCTAATGCTATTTTGAAGCAAGCGGGTATCAGCGAAAAACTTTGACAACGCCTTAACTTTTTTGTGCGTACTCGTTCGGTCTTATCCTTGTTATGGTAGGTGCATTTAAACAAATGTCACCAAAGATAAGCGTGTTTAGAGTCAATAGAGTTTCTGAAAAAACGTCGCTAAGGAACACAAACATAGCTTAAAGACGCATTTTGTCTGGCGTTATGTCTATAATGTTTCAACTTTGATTAGTGTTGAGACCCCTTATAGGAAAGTTTGCCACGATGTGGAGAGCATTCAAAACCGAGAGAGGCTAAGCCGCATTTTTTATTTTTTCATCCTTCGCTGCCCGAAAGCTAAGATGCCATTTCCGAAACTGTTGGCTGCTAATCAACAAAAGTCTCTAAAGTTTTATGGGATTTAACTGCTTGCGTTTAATCTATTTTCTGTTGCCAGACTCAAACCGTTTCCTCTGGTTCTTTCAGTAGTTTATACACGGTAGAACGTCCAATACCCATTTGTCTGGCAATCTCAATTGCGCCTATGCCTTTCTGGTGTAAGTCGTTTAATTTCGTTCTATCAATAAACGGTTTACGACCAAACTGAATACCTTTGGCTTTGGCTTCCAGTCTGCCTTCATTGGTGCGTTCCAGAATTCGTTGTCGTTCTGCTTGAGCAACCGCAGACAGAATAGTGACGACCATTTTACCCATTGTGCCTTCGGTACTGATACCATCATCCAGAAATCGAACAGAGACACCAATGGCATCAAAGTCTTTAATCAGTTGAATCATATCAGCGGTATCACGCCCTAATCTGTCGAGCTTGGTGACGAGAACGACATCGCCCGCTTCAACTTTTAAGCGCAATAATTGCAGCCCCTCTCGTTCAGTATCCTTACCTGATTGTTTATCGGTAAAAATACGACTGGCAATCACGCCTTGTTGCTTTAAGGCTTTCAGTTGAACATCTAGCGATTGTTGACTGGTGGATACCCTGGCATAACCGAATAAACGCATTTCATATCTCTTAAATCGTTTAATAGAAAATAGTGTCTATCATATAGCAAAATCCGATTTATTAGACAGGAAAAACTGAGCTTTTTTGAGCGTCTACTAAGTTATAAATTATTAGACAGTTATCTATCACTTTATCTTTCTTTTGACTTCCTGTCATAGCTCTTTATACTAAGTAAGAAATGCAATTTAATTTCTTACTTTCTAATTTCTTACCGTATGGAGACCCTGCGTATGCCAGTTGTAAAAATGCGACCCAAAGGGCAAATTACCATTCCCGCCAGTATTGTTGAAGTGGCTCATTTAACAGAAAACACACAATTTGATGTTGAGTACATTAATGGCGTTATTTTGCTAAAGCCAGTCAACGCAGATATGAAAAAAGATGATGTGCTGTCGTATGCTGGAATCTTTGCAGGATCATGGGGCGAAACGCCTGATGAAGTCGAAACAACACTTCGTGAGCTGCATAACGAATGGGAAAAATAGATGATTGTATAGCAAAAATACGAGGACACCGTATTTACTTAGATGCCAATTTTTTGATTTACTTTTTTGACAAAAAAGAACCGTATTTTTCAGTAGTATCTGAAATTATCGTGACCTGTGATCGAAATGCAGTATTTGGTTATACAGGCGATGCCGCTGTTGCTGAGTTAATGGTTTATCCGTATAAAACCAAAAGTGAAATCGAAATTGCGCGTGGCAAAGCCTTTTTTGCACGAGAAAACTTCTTAACAGTTCTTCCCCATAGCTCAGATTTATTTGATATGGCTTCTCGACTGCGTGCTGAAACAGGTATGAAGCTAATTGATTCTCTGCACTATGCCACTGCTCTAAAAACAGGATGTAAATTTCTTCTCACCAATGATAAAGGGATTCGTTCTACGCCAGACCTCGAAGTGATATTAGTTCAAGATTTAGTGACTGCTTAGTATTGACATATCAAAACCGTAAGTTTCTGTGTGCGACACGAAGTCGCTTTAATGAGCTGTTTTCCCCATTGAGGAAACCATCTGTGCTACCAGATGAATCTAGGGGCATGAATAAAGAGGGTTCTGTCGCAAATTCTATCTACCTCATGCAATAATGTCCGGAATTTGAGCAGGTCAAAAGCATGATCAATTTCCGTGG
>DFWO01000121.1 GCA_002380945.1 Methylococcaceae bacterium UBA4132
GGACTTTTGGGTTGCTTACCCAACAGTCTTTCCTAAAGAAACTCATCGTAACGTTGGGAAAGACTCTGGGCAAACCAGTCATGTCGAACGATGGCCCAACACCCTTCGACAATGCTTGTCTCGCTACACCCGTAAAACATTGTCTTTTTCAAAATCCGATGACTATCATGCTTGGGTCACCCATCTTTTCATTCGGAAATACAATTTGTCTCTATCACTTTGATTTTTACCACTACCGATATTATAAGGGGTTCGCTAGTTCCCAAGCTAAAGCTTGGGAACTAGTAACTACAGTGGTTTTAATCGAGACTATAGCTGTCTTCCAACAACTTCGCATGAGCCGCTGCAAGTCTTGCAATCGGTATGCGAGGCGCGGAACAAGAGACATAGTTCAGTTTGATGTGGTGGCAGAAACGAATGGATTGCGGATGTCCGCCTTGTTCGCCGCAGATACCGATTTTAATATCAGGGCGTGTGGCTCTACCCAGTTCTACGGTCATTTTCATTAACTGCCCTACCCCATTTACATCTAGGACATCAAAAGGATTGTCGCTGAGTAAGCCTTGTTCGTTATACAACGGTAAGAATTTATTTTCAGCGTCTTCGCGGGAGAATGAGAAGGTAGCTTGCGTTAAATCATTAGTACCGAAAGAGAAAAACTCGGCGATTTCTGCCAACTTTCCTGCTCGTGTACAGGCGCGGACGGTTTCCACCATCGAACCGAATTTGAACTTCAGTTTCAGCTTGTAACGGCTTTCTACGTCTTGTTCAATTTCATCAACAAATGCTTTCACTTGTATCAACTCTTGCGAGGTGATGACTTGCGGTACCATAATTTCAGGAGAAATTTCGATGCCTTGCTGCATACAAATTGCTGCCGCTTCTAGGATAGAGCGAATTTGCATTTTGTAAATTTCAGGGTAACTCATGCCCAAACGTACACCACGGTGTCCTAACATCGGATTGACTTCGTACAAATCCAGCACTTTTTTCAACATCAATTGTTTTTTACCAATCGCGTTGTTGATGACTTCCTCGTTAAGATGATCGAACGGTGTAGGTAATGCGTCATATTGCATTCCAAGCGTATCGAGCGTCACACGCTGACCTCTGACGATAGTTTCATAATGTTGCAAGGCGTTGATTTCGTCTTGCAATTGATGCTCACTGGGTAAAAATTCGTGCATCGGTGGATCAAGTAAACGCACAGTGACCGCATGAGGTGACATGGCAGTGAATAGTTCAACAAAGTCATCGCGTTGAATGGGGAATAATTTATCCAATGCAGCAGTACGCGTTTCATGATCTTCTGCCAAAATCATATCCACCACTAACGGTAAACGTTCTTTAGCATTAAACATCCGTTCAGTACGACATAAACCAATGCCTGCCGCGCCGTAATCGGCTGCCATTTTGGCACGTTCGGGCGTATCAACATTGGCATGAACTTTAATCGTCGCGTAACTATCTGCCCAACCGAGTAGCGTGTGTAATTCTTCCGACACACGCGGTTCAATGGTAGCGATTTCACCTAAGTAAATGTTACCTGTCGTACCGTCGATGGTAATGATGTCGCCCTCGCGTAAACGGGTATCACCTATCACAGCGGAACGCGATTTAACGTCGATTTTAATGTCTTCTGCACCCGCAACACAGGCTTTACCCATGCCACGCGCCACTACTGCCGCGTGTGAAGTCTTACCACCACGACTGGTTAGAATACCTTGTGAGGCAAAAAAGCCGTGAATGTCTTCGGGTTTGGTTTCTTCGCGCACTAAAATCACTTTTTCGCCAGCACGTCCCATGATTTCGGCAGCATCGGCTTCAAATACGCATTTTCCACACGCAGCACCTGGTGAAGCAGGTAGACCTTGTGCTAATGGTTTGTGTTTATTATCGGGGTCTAGTTGTGGATGCAGTAATTGTTCTAGCCATTCAGGGTCGATACGCAATAAGGCACGTTCTTTATCAATCAGCCCTTCTGCGACCATTTCAACAGAGGTTCTGACCATTGCCGCCGCGTTCATTTTGCCGTTGCGCGTTTGTAAGCAGTACAGCACACCGCGTTCGATAGTGTATTCGTAGTCTTGGACTTCGTGATAATGGGTTTCCAATTTGTTGCGCAGTTCAACTAATTGCTCATACAAATCTGGCATTTCTATCGCTAATTCGTGGACAGGTTTTGGCGTGCGTATGCCTGCTACCACGTCTTCACCTTGAGCGTTGACCAGATATTCCCCGTACATTTCGTTTTCGCCTGTACCTGGGTTGCGGGTAAAGCCTACGCCTGTCGCGCAGTCATTGCCCATGTTACCGAATACCATTGTGACCACGTTGACCGCAGTACCGTTTGCTTGCTTTGGCGTGATATGAAATTCACGGCGATAATCAATGGCACGTTTACCCATCCATGAATTAAATACCGATTTAATAGACAGTTCTAATTGTTCGTACACATCCTCAGGAAATGGTTTGCCTGTTTCTTCCTGCACAACGTGTAAGAATAATTCACTGATTTCTTTCAGGTGGTCAGCATCTAAGGCAACATCAGCTTTAATACCCGCTTGTTTTTTAACAGCATCAAAATGCACATCAAATTTTTCATCGTGTATGCCTAAAGCGACTTTACCAAACAGTTGAATAAAACGGCGATAGGCATCATAGGCAAAACGCGGGTCTTGGGTTTCTTCAATCAGACCTTGCAGAGTATCTTGGTTTAAACCTAAATTTAAGATGGTGTCCATCATTCCAGGCATGGAAATAGCCGAACCTGAGCGCACGGAGACTAATAACGGCTTAACACGCGAGCCGAATTTTTTACCGCTGGCTTGTTCTATGCCAAGTATTTGTTGTTTGACTTCCTCCATTAAGCCATCGGGTAGTTGTTTGTTTTCTAGATAATCCAAACAGGCTTCGGTGGTAATAACAAAGCCAGGCGGTACGTTTAAACCGATTTGGGTCATCTCACAGAGATTCGCCCCTTTACCACCGAGTAATACTTTGTTTTTTCCATCACCTTTGTGAAACGAATAAATGTATTGCTTTGTCATAATTGCTCCGAGTAGGAATTAAGGTATAAATAATGTGTATTCTAGGCTTACTAACAGAGGTGTCAAACGACACGCTGATGTTAAGAGTAATTAATGTCCACGAACCACGAAAAAGTTTTTCATCGGCATGGATTCAGTGTGTAGTTTAAGTCTGTAATTTAAATGTAGTACAAGGGAGGTTAATGGGTATAGCTTAAAAAATCACGTTTACAAAATACCCATTGGTTTTTTCGTATCTTTTGTGCTTTTCGTGGATATAAATAATCAAATATAAATAGCTGCCATGCGTCGCCAGTAACTGGCACTGTGTGCTCTGCCATCCCATATTACGAATTGATGATTAATGCCTTTGTGACTCAGAATGGAACTTAATTGTTGGTTATTCTGTAAAAATGGATCTTCATTACCGATGGTCAGCGTAATATCCATGCCTCTTAAATGACTTAAATATAAGTTACAATCAAGATTGGGCAAAAAATGGCTGGGAGTATGAAAATAAACATCGTCATTATAAAAACCATCGAGTAAATCATAAAAACATTCCACTGCAAGAGTAAGATCATAACGCCCTGAAAAGGCGACCAGTTTTTTAAACAACTGTGGATGACGCAAGGCAATATTGACTGCATGAAACGCGCCCAGACTAGAACCATGAGCAATCACACAGTCATGTGGATTCTTATGATTCATAAAGGGCAATACTTCATTCAAAATGTAGTCTTCAAAGGCGATATGGCGTTGAATACGACCCGATGGATGCGTCCAATCACAATAAAAACTTTCCTCGTCCACACTGTCAACGCAATATAGCTGGAGATGACCTTTTGCTATTTTGTCCTGTAAAGTTTTTATCATACCCATGTTTTCGTATTCATAAAATCGTCCTCTACGCGTGGGAAAAACCAATACTTTTGCCCCCGCATGACCAAATACCAATAATTCCATATCGCGCCGTAATCGCTCACTCCACCATTTGTGATATTCTCGATTCATTTTAACTATCAATCTCTTAGCTTATACAGGTTAGATATAGGTTGGGTTGGGAGATAACCGTCACCCAACAGCTTTTAGTTACAAAGAGGCAAAAAAAGCCTCGAGTTCAGCAAGTAGTTTTTGCTCTTCTTGCTGTTGTTCAGGGTATGAATGATGCCCTGCTGTTAATACGAATAGCTGTTTTGTTACGGCTAAGGCGTTGTAGATTGCAAACTGCGCGGGCGGTGCGACGAAAGGATCAAAGACAGCGCAGGCGCAATGTATCGGTATGGCAATTCTTTTTGCTACCAATGCCGCGTCGTAATAGCGCAATACATTAAGAGTTGGTTTTTTATGGATTTTATAATACTGCTGTAGGCTATGCGTACTGCCGAGCGTGGGTAACTTTAAGCGTAAGGGATGATGACCAAAGGTAGGTAGATTAAGATGACCGCGTGTAATACGCTGATCCCATGCTAACGCCAACGCGCCGATACCGCCCGAAAAACTAATCCCTAAATAGCCTAAATGCTCTGCTAAATGCGGAAACAACTGCACCAACGCACTTACCCCTAGCCACACATCTTCCACACAACCACCTAGAATGTAACGATCTCGCTGATCTATATCGTGTAAAACGTGCCAATAGGGTTCTGAGGAAATACTTGGCGCAGCACTAAGTCCTAAACCACGAAAACAAGGAAACAATAGCGCGGCATCAGTAAAGGGCAAATGAAAATCGGGCGCGTCCCGACCGCCATAACCATGCCCGACAATAAAACCACGCTTAATCACGCCCGTGCTAGGCAACAATAACCAACCGCGAATAGGAAAAGCATCGGTAGAGGTATAGCTAATCTCAAAGACCCGCCAGCCCTGTTCATTCTCACTAATAATTTTGGTTTGAGGATGAGGGTTAATTGTTAAGGCATTTTGATAACGCATTTGCCAAAAATCATCGAAATTTTTTGGTTCTGTTGGTGTTGTGACTGCTAATAATTGTTGCAATGAATAATTATAAGTTGGGTCAAAACCATATTCACTTGTCTCCATAACACGCCTATTTTTGTTTGAACCTGTTTGGCAAAATTAGATTTTATAGCACAGTCAGCATGACAAAATTATTTCCGCACAGTCAAACGACGAAATAAAGCTTATTAAAGCTCACCTTTAAAATCAGTGATTTTTGCACTTTTTTATTCAACAAGGCTAAAATCGCCGTTCTCTTTAAAGAATCACCTATTAATTACCACAACGGAATCGTTAACTTTATGAACAATAATGCAGTCAATGTCGCGTCATCTGATGATATGTTTTCCACGCCTTTCTTACTGGGCAGCGTCGGCGCACCTTTTATCATTGGCATGGCAGTGGGCTATTTTGCTAAAAAAATGCTGAAAACTGCCTTATTTATCGGTGGTGGAATCATCGTCATGCTATTTGTTAGTGAGTATTATGGCATTGTGCGCATTGATGATGCTGGGTTACAACATGCTGCCGATGCAGCTACAGACGCGGCAAAATCATCCAGCAGTTTTTTAGTTAATCGTTTATCCAGTATTACTAGCAAGGGTGTCAGTGCCTCCGTGGGTTTCTTTGCTGGCTTCAAATTAGCATAGGCGTTCAATAGCCTGATACTGCATTCTTCAAAATCCTATCATCCAACGCTTGCCTGTCACTAACAACAAACCTATAATCGAACATTTTTTTATCGGGCAACACTGTTGTCCGTTTTTCGTTTACAGGCGAATGTTATGACTAGCCATATTATGCCCACTTATCAACGCTTACCCGTTACCTTTGCACGCGGTCAGGGTGCGTGGTTGTGGGATGACAATAATACGCGTTATTTGGATGCCTTATCAGGCATTGCGGTTTGTAATCTAGGTCATGCGCATCCTGCGGTGCATTCAGCGATTTGTCAGCAAAGCGAAAAGCTACTGCATACGTCTAATTTATACAATATTGCCGTCCAAGAACAATTAGCCCATAAGCTCATTGAAAAAAGCGGGATGGATAACGTATTTTTCAGTAATTCAGGCGCGGAAGCTAATGAAGCAGCGATTAAACTGGCGCGTAAATACGGGCATGAGCGCGGTATAGATAAACCTGCCATCATCGTCATGGAAAAGAGTTTTCATGGTCGTACCTTGGCAACGCTGAGTGCCACTGGAAATGCCAAAGTACAACAGGGGTTTGAGCCGTTAGTGGAAGGCTTTATACGCGTACCGTACAACGATATTCCTGCCATTGAACAAGCCATTACTGATAATGCCAATATTGTTGCAGTGTTAGTTGAACCGATTCAAGGTGAAGGCGGTGTGAATATTCCAGCGGCGGATTATTTAAATCGAATTCGCGCTCTGTGTGATAAACACGAGTTATTAATGATGCTGGATGAAATCCAAACGGGCATAGGTCGTACTGGCAAATTTTTATGTTTCCAACATAACAACATTATTCCCGATGTCTGCACCTTGGCAAAAGCCCTAGGTAACGGCGTACCTATCGGCGCGTGTTTAGCGCGTGGTAAGGCCGCAAACATTTTAACGGCGGGCAATCATGGTTCTACGTTTGGCGGCAATCCTTTAGCCTGTAGTGCGGCATTAGTGGTATTGGCAAGCTTGGATGCAGATGACTTAATCACGCAAGCCAGTCAAAAAGGTCAACAAATTGTTGAAGGCTTGACCGCGCAATTACAGGCTAATCCGCATATCGTTGATATGCGTCATAAAGGCTTAATGATAGGCATTGAACTCGATAAACCGTGTGCAGAATTAGTTCAGCTTGCTCTGCAACAACAGTTATTAATCAATGTGACCAATGAAAAAACCATTCGCCTGCTGCCGCCGTTAGTTATCGACGCAGAGCAAATTCAACAACTTGTGAACACTTTAGCGGCTCTTATTCAAGAGTACACCACCCAGTCGTAGAGACTAAGATTATCATGAATCCAAGACACTTTATCAGCCTACTTGATTTAACTAGCGACGAGTTTCGTGGCTTAATTCACCGCGCTATTGAACTTAAAAACCACCGTAATCCCGATTATCAACCGTTAAAAGGTCAAGTGTTAGCGATGATTTTTGAAAAATCATCAACGCGGACACGCATTTCCTTTGAAGCAGGTATGAGTCATTTTGGTGGCAGTGCGTTATTTTTATCACCACGCGACACTCAATTAGGACGTGGCGAACCGTTACAAGACAGTGCTAAAGTCATCTCTAGTATGGTCGATTGCATCATGCTAAGAACCAACAGCCATGAAACTGTGACCACATTTGCTCAATATTCTCGCGTGCCTGTCATTAACGGCTTAACGGACGAACAACATCCCTGCCAACTACTTGCCGACATGCAAACCTATTTTGAACAACGCGGTGATATTCAAGGCAAAATTGTAACGTGGATTGGTGATGGCAATAATATGTGTCATTCTTATATTCATGCCGCTACCGTACTTGACTTTACGCTACATATTGCCAGTCCAGCGGGTTATATGCCTGATGCGGCAATCGTTGCAGCGGCGGGCGAACGTGTTAAATTTTTTAACACGTCCATAGCTGCCGCAACAGGTGCTGATTTAATTGTCACCGATGTCTGGGCAAGCATGGGGCAAGAAGAAGAACAACAACAACGTGAAATAGCCTTTAAAGACTATCAAGTGAATGCTAAGGTAATGCAAGCCGCTAACCAAGATGCCCTGTTTATGCACTGTTTGCCTGCACATCGTGGTGAAGAAGTCAGTAGCGACGTTATTGATGGTATACAAAGTGTCGTTTTTCCAGAAGCTGAAAACCGTCTACACGCACAAAAAGCCTTGTTAGAATTTTTGCTTCGTAAAAAATAACACCCACCTTGTTATCAACAGATTATTAACCACCGAGAGACCAGTGAAAAAAATATATCTTGCGTTTTTTATCTTACTTATCACGTTTGGTTCAGCACAAGCCGATATACTTTATATCGCTGACGACACCAATTTAGCCCTCAGAAGCGCGGCAAGTAGTTATGGTCCTGTGACCAGAGTATTACCAACTGGAACCTCAGTAACAGTTGTTGGTGAGCCACTTAAAAATGGCTTTATCAAAGTACGCTTGATTGACGGAACTGAAGGTTATATTAAAACCAAATACACCAAAAAAGAACCGCCTGAACAGGATGCTAAAGACACCGCGAGTAAAAATCTAGCCCTGTTACAAAATGAAATTAGCACTCTGAAAGAGCAGTTAGCAAAGGCAACCGAAGCAATCACTCCAGGTACATCGCTAGAAAAATCCTTAGCGACCGAACGCGATCAACTTAGCCGTGAACTTAATGAAATAAAAATCACAGCGGCAAACGCCGTGCAGTTAAAAGAAGAACACGATTTACTGCAAGAACGTGTGGTCAACGGCGAGCGTGATTTAGAGCAACTCAAACTAGAAAATCAGGCATTAAAAGACACCACCAAACAAGACTGGCTGTTATACGGCGGCGCGTTAGTAATTATCGGTATCTTCTTAGGCTTTATACTCCCTAAACTTAGCTGGCGACGTAAAAGCGGTTGGGATACTTATTAAGAATTTTTCATGTCCACAAAAAACACTAATTTGTAGGTTGAGGTTCATACAGCACCCCAAACTCACATAAATTTTTCGTGTTTTTCGTGGACAAAGACCAACAAACGAATTAATCAACGAGAATACATTATGTCCCATACAGACGACCACAACCCCCGCCACTTTTCTTCTTTAGTCGTAGACGGCATGGAACGCGCACCGAGTCGAGCCATGTTACACGCGGTCGGTTTTAGTAACGACGATTTTAAAAAACCACAAATCGGTATTGCTTCCACATGGAGTATGGTGACACCGTGCAATATGCACATTAACAAATTGGCAGATCAGGCTGCTGTCGGTGTTAATCAAGCCAATGGTAAAGCCGTCGTTTTCAACACCATCACTATTTCCGATGGTATCTCTATGGGTACCGAAGGCATGAAATATTCGCTGGTCTCGCGTGAAGTCATCGCCGATTCCATTGAAACAGTTGTCGGTTGCCAAGGCTTTGATGGCGTGGTCGCTATAGGTGGCTGTGATAAAAATATGCCAGGCTGCATGATTGCGATTTCACGCTTAAATCGTCCTGCGATTTTTGTTTATGGCGGCACGATACTGTCAGGTTGCCATAACAACAAAAAACTCGATGTGGTGTCAGTATTTGAAGCCGTTGGCGCACGCGCTAATAACAAAATTGATGATGCAGAACTGGCGGCAATTGAAGCCAAAGCCATTCCTGGAGCAGGTTCTTGTGGCGGTATGTACACAGCCAATACTATGGCATCGGCGATTGAAGCATTGGGTATGAGTTTACCCAACAGCTCCGCGCAAGCCGCAATCTCAGAAGACAAACAAAAAGATTGTGAACGTGCAGGCGCGGCAGTTTTAGAGTTGCTGAAAAAAGACATTAAACCTAGCGACATTATGACTAAGAAAGCCTTTGAAAATGCGATCACCGTAGTCATCTCGTTAGGCGGTTCAACCAATGCAGTACTGCATATCTTAGCAATGGCAAACGCCGCTAAAGTCGATATCACCTTGGATGATTTTACCCGCATCGGTAAACACGTCCCGATGTTAGCCGACTTAAAACCGAGCGGTCAGTATTCAATGGCAGAATTGGTGGAAATTGGCGGTATTCAACCGCTGATGAAAATGCTGTTAGACAAAGGCTTGTTACACGGCGATTGTTTGACTGTAACAGGCAAAACCTTGGCAGAAAACCTAGCCGAAGTCGCCTCATATCCCAGTGAACAAGACATCATTCATGACTTTGCCCATCCGATTAAAAAAGACAGCCATCTAGTCGTGCTATACGGTAACTTAGCAGTAGGCGGCGCGGTAGCAAAAATTACAGGCAAAGAAGGCTTGTGTTTTACGGGTACAGCCAAAGTTTTTGATGCTGAAGAACAAGCCTTAAAAGCCATTCTTAACGGCGATATTGTGAAAGGTGATGTGATTGTTATTCGTTACGAAGGACCCAAAGGCGGACCTGGTATGCGCGAAATGCTGTCACCTACTTCTGCGATTATGGGTAAAGGTTTAGGTAAAGAAGTTGCCTTAATTACCGATGGACGTTTTTCTGGCGGTACGCATGGTTTTGTAGTTGGACACATTACGCCAGAAGCTTTTGTTGGCGGTGCATTAGCCATCGTACAAAATAGCGACACTATCACTATTGATGCGGAAAACAATGAATTAAAACTGCATATCAATGAACATGAGATTGCACGTCGTTTAGAAAAATGGCAACAACCCGCACCGCGTTACACGCGTGGCGTATTGGCTAAATATGCCAAGTTAGTTAATTCAGCTTCTTTAGGCGCGGTAACTGATAATCTGGATTGATTTGGATTGTGGGATGGGCTGCGTATATCAGCTCATACAACAGCACTGCGAACGTGTAAGTTAAATCAAATCGAACAAACGACAGGGCTCTCTCTATGATTAAAATCATTACCGCAACAAGATTATCAGAAAACGAATTTTGGGATAACTCCGCTCTGGGTCTTTCCCTGCGTCGCTTAGAATACGATGATCGCTGGATTCCGAGAGTTGCTTTTGAAAATCGACGCGGGCTTTCAGATATTTATAACGCTCGCATATCGGCTGAAGCGAGTGATGACATATTGGTTTTTATTCATGATGATGTGTGGATTGATGATTATTTTTTTGTCGATCGTATTATCGAAGGATTGCAAGTCTATGATGTGCTTGGTGTTGCTGGTAATCGACGTAAAGTACCCTTTCAACCTGCGTGGCCGTTCATAAATACCAGTTTTACTTGGGATGATAAAGTTAATCTGACTGGCGCAGTGGCACACGGACAATCTGCCTTTGGTTCAATTTCTTTTTTTGGTACTGTCCCTGCCGAGTGTGAATTATTGGATGGGGTTTTTCTCGCCGCTAAAAAACAGGTGCTGATAAAAAACGGGGTATTTTTTGATCCACAATTTGATTTTCATCTGTATGACATGGATTTTTGTCGTAATGCCAGACAACACGGATTACGTCTTGGAACGTGGTCGATTTGTCTAACCCATCAAAGTGGCGGTGCGTTTGGTACAGCCCACTGGCGTGCTAAATATGATGCTTATATTAAAAAGTGGGGCAGTTAACTAGCCCCATTTTTTACATCCCCTATACAACTCTGTCGCCTATTACTTATGAAAATGATCTATTGGACAGTGATTATCTCTTAAGCTAATAATTGACCAGCTGGCTTGTTGGGCGGCGGTCGCTAATTTTTCATCAGGATCAACGGCAATAGGATGATCCACTAAGTTAAGTAGTGGCAAATCGTTGTGCGAATCACTGTAAAACCAACTGCCTTCTAACGTATGTGTGGAATTTTTTAGCCACTCTTCTAATAATGTCACTTTGCCTTCACGAAAACACGGCACGCCTGTAAATCCGCCAGTATATCGACCATTGATAAATTCGGGGGTAGTAGCGAGTAAATTGTCTATGCCATACAACTTTACAATCGGCTCGGTGACAAAACGATTGGTGGCTGTAATGACCAATAAAGTATCACCTCGGTCTTTGTGTTTATCAACCAGTTGTTGAGCAGGCTTTAAGAGTATCGGCTTAATGATTTCTTCAATAAATTGCACACGCCATTGATAAAGTTGTTCGGGCGAATTATCGGCTAAAGGTTGCAAAGAGAAATTCAGAAATTCAACAATATCAAGCGTACCTTGTCGATAATCATCATAAAATTTGGCGTTGGCGTGTTCGTATTGTGCTTTATCGACGATGCCTTGATCGACAAGAAATTGACCCCACAAATAGTCGCTGTCATCAGCTATCAAGGTATTATCTAAATCAAAAATCGCTAAACTCATTGTGAATCCTATTTGAAGTAATTAAAAGCGTTACGCCCTATGGTATCTAATGTTTTTTTGTGGAACAATGGCGACAATTACAAACTACCCACACTATCATCGCAACGGCATTATATGCAAGATTGGGCGATAGGAAAGGTAAATGACAGGTTTTAACATGATAGACTCTAAAGGATACAGGCCAAATGTGGGCATCATCCTTTGCAATAACGAGGGTCGTGTGTTTTGGGCAAAACGGATGGGTATGGACGCTTGGCAATTTCCGCAAGGCGGTATCAATGACGATGAAGACCCTGAAACTGCGATGTATCGAGAATTGTGGGAAGAAACAGGCTTGCAACAGCAGCATGTACAAATTCTTGGGCGTACGCGTTATTGGCTAAGGTATCAATTGCCCGAACGTTATATTCGTAAAAATTCTCACCCCTTGTGTATCGGGCAAAAGCAGATTTGGTTTATGTTACGTTTGCTGACCAGTGATTCAGCGGTGTGTTTTGATCATTGCAGTAAACCCGAATTTGATAGCTGGCGTTGGGTGGATTATTGGGAACCACTCAATAATGTGGTTTATTTTAAGCGCAAGGTTTACCAGAAAGCCATGACTGAATTAGGCACTATTTTAATGCCTAAGACAACAGTGGATACTAAAACACAAAAACAAGTTAATAGCCCTTAGTGTTGTTTTGCAAGCCAGTTAATGGCTCAGATAATCGAGTGATGGTCGATTCAATTTGACCATCTTTATACAGTTCAATGACGCGATAACCTGGCGCAGTCGTGTCGATACCGAACTTTTGACTTTTAGGTGTAAACTGAAAGCAGGTTGACGGTGTGCCTAACACGCGCACTGACGCAACCATAGTATCCATGAGTTGATGAATATGCCCTGTCGTGATGACTTTGACTTGAGGGTATTGTTGTATGATGGATAGGAATTCATCATGATTTTCAATGGTCATGGTATCCATCCACGCACTGTTGGTAGCTAAACAATGATGATGTACCGCAATTAGTGCGTGATGCGTGGGATAATCGCTTAAACACTGTTTAAGCAATAATAATTCGTCCTTTGATAACCGCCCCCCTGCCGAGCCTATTATCTGGCTGTTTAAACAAATAATCTGCCAATTTCCCAATAGTGTTTGTTTGCGACAAGTCACGTTTTCGGTGTTTAAAATTTGTTGCATCAGTGCAAAATTATCATGATTACCTGGTAAACAAATACAAGGTGTATGGTAAGCTTCAAGGCGATTTAAAATGCGCTGGTAGCTTGCTTGACAAGCATTTTGTGCTAAATCGCCTGTGACTAATACCAAATCAAAATGCGGGTATTCTGAAAAAGCCAGTTCAAGAACAGCATGAAAATAATGCTCCGTATCGATGCCCACCAAGGTTTCACCTGGACTACGCAAAATGTGCATATCGGTTATTTGCAATATGGATAGATGAGCTTGATTTTCAATCATAACAATGAGCTACTCAAGGTGTTTGCAAAGAATTTTAGAGTTTCTTTGTGGATTGTATAGCACCTTGAGTGGTTCAGGAAGCGCGTTAAACTCTGATAATAAAAATCCCCGCTCGATGAACCAGTGCATGGTTTGTGTTGATAATACGAATAGGGTTTTAAGATGTAACTGCTGGGCTTTTTGATACGCCGCTTCTAACAAACGATTACCCCGCGCCGCACCTCGATAATCAGCATGAACGGCAAGACAGGCTATCGCACCAAACCCACACTCGACATTGGCATGTAAGGCGATACAGGCAATAATCAGCCCGTCTCTTTCCAGCACAATATAATCGGTGTGTTCCATTTCAATTTTTTCACGAGAACGCTTAGCCAAGATGCCTTGCTGCTCTAAGGGCTTAATCAGTTCCAAAATACCGCCGATGTCGCTTAATGTCGCAGGGCGTAACTCTTCGTAAGCCGTTGAGCTAATTAATGTGCCAACTCCATCACGGCTAAACAGTTCCAACAATAACGCGCCATTCATAGCTCGATTAATCAAATGTACGCGTTCAATGCCTGCTTGGCAGCTTTGAATAGCAGCTTTCAGTGATAAGCGAATGGTGTTATCAATGTCGGGATGTTGCTGTAAAAAGGTCTCAGCTTCGATAGTAGTCATTTGTTGAACAGGCTGAGCATTAGCAGGATTGCAACACGGTTGTTCAGTTAATAACACTAACTTTTCAGCTTTTAAGGCAATCGCCACCGCCGTAGCGACTTGTTCAGCGGATAAGTTAAACACCTCACCACTGGGCGAATAACCGATAGGCGAAATTAATACCACATTATTTTGATCCAGTTGAGCGTGAATCGCGCTACTATCAATACGGCGTACTTCGCCTGTGTGGCAATAATCAATGCCATCAATGACACCAATCGGTTTGGCGGTGACAAAATTGCCAGACGCTACTTTAAGACTACACCCTGCCATCGGCGAATTTGCCAAGCCCATTGATAATAACGCTTCACAATCTACGCGTACTAAGCCTGCGGCTTCTTTGACACATTGCAACGCCAAGTCGTCAGTAATGCGTAAATTATTGTGAAACAGTGCGGGCGCATTAAGTTTAGCCAGCCGTTGGTCAATTTGTGGACGTATGCCATGCACTAACACCAAGCGAATACCTAAACTACTGAGCAAGGCAAAATCCTGCACATGATGTTCAAAACCTGCGTCTAATACCGCTTCACCACCAAAAGAAATGACAAAGGTTTTATGACGGTGAGCGTGGATATAAGGCGACGAAGCCCTAAACCAATTAACAAATTCGTTTTGTAACATCATGGTGTGCTATCTCTGGGTGTGCATAGTTCAATAGAATGACGCTGAAATCCCCAGCGTATTCATATTTTTATTTTTACAATCCGCTTTCTTTAAAATCGCAATCTGGTATCTTTGTACTTTGATGAACTGTTGGTATTTTTCATAACTCAATTCATCCTTAATAGAAAAGGGACGAAAGTTTACTAGCTGATTTTTTCTTATTCATGAATTTTTGTGTACTTGTTAGGTGGATACGCTCAATATAACCAAGTTTTGGGTAACTATTGAAGCAATCTACTATTTAATCCATTAAAATATTAACAGTTGCTACCTATAATCGTTAGCTGACATTGTGTATCACTTAGACTAAAATACTGCCGCAGACTATGAGCAAGCCTACCTCACTGATAAATAAAAAAGTTGTTTTTGAATATCATTTGCTGGGCTTGCTGATCATCATGTCCTACTTAATGATTAGCTTAAACGTAAAGGCATTCTGGGAAATTTTCCCCGTTATTGGTACCGCTGGCTTATGCCTTGTTGCAGCGGGGGCTATGTTTAGATTCAAGCGTCCCGTCTGGATTCACACATTATCTTTTATAAAAAATCAAACGCAACAACTTATCTTTGATTTATCACCTTATCTATTTACCGCTTTAGTTGTCACACTCATTGAGGCATACTTACTCAATCATCCGCTAATTTTTGTTGGCAAAGCCGTTGTGGCTATTATCAGTATTGGCTTTTATATAGCCCTTGGTATTTCACTAGAAGTGGAATGCGAACATATCAAAAGTTATCAAGGTAACGAACCAAAAAACATTACCCAAATCGTGCCAGCTGGACTTAAATTACGTTACTTTCTGCTGACATTGTTAGCCGTTAATTTATTAATTTTCAGCTTAGCATGGTTAGCGCATGGCTTACAGTCCGACAAACAGGATTTTCTCGGACTATTATTTATCAGCGTTGCTGTTATCAGTTTATCTTTCTATTTGCTCTATTTGTACAACCGTAACTTTATTTATGTCGTAGGACTGCAAGTCAAAGCTTTAAGCCGCATTGAAGAGGGTCGATTTGATGTACTGATACCCACAGTCAGTGATGATGAATTAGCATTATTAGCAAGTTACCATAATGCCATGATTGAGCGTTTGCGGGATAGAGACCGTCTCTATCGCACACTGGAAAAAAGCGTCGGTGCTAATATCATGAATAAGCTACTTAATACCGATGAGCAGATACTCAAACAAGGGCAAATGTATAATGTAGCGATTCTGTTCTGCGATTTACGCGGATTTACTAGCTTGGGTGAGTCCGCTTCAGCAGAAGAAATTATTATGTTTCTGAATATCTACTTTTCGGATATTAGCAGTGTTATCAGTGAACACAACGGTATCATTAATAAATTTATGGGCGATGCTGTGTTAGCTATTTTTGGATTAGAAAGTGATGACAATCCAGTCGAAGATGCCGTAAACGCCAGCTTGGCAATCATCAAACACAGTACTGATTTCTATATGCCCAATGCCATGCACCCAGAATCAGGTGTTGGCATTGATTTTGGCTCCGTCATAGGTGGCACGATTGGCTCTGAAGAGCGTTATGAATATACTATTATCGGTGATGCGGTGAATAAAGCCAGTCGATTAGAAAGCTTGAGTAAACGGCTAGGTTACAGCATTATTCTTTCACAAAATGCTTATAAATGGCTTTCCAACGATATGCGTAAAAACTTTGCTAGTCTAGGAGCGCATAAAGTACGCGGTGGCAATGAACCGATTACCATCTACGGTAGTAGTGGAAAAAATCCAAAAACAAATCAGCCTAGCGAATAAATGGAGAGTCCAAAAGTTATACGGGGAAACTACCTCCCCATACCTGCTTCTCTAATAATATAATCACTCAAGTCTATACCCACAGAATCAGGATCAACCACCTTGGTAATGTAAAGTTTTGACAAGCCATCAGTTTCTTTAAAATGCTCCAAATTGACAACCTGCGGCTGATAAAGTAAACCTTTATTATCTTTAACAACCATAATAGTAGGTAACAAATGTTTACCTGGCTTGGTACTGATAACGATGGCGATTTCACCGTTATTGAGTTCAACTACACTACCAATCGGATAAACCCCTAAACATTTAATAAATTCTTCGACTAGTTCGCGATCAAAAAAACTGTCACGCATCATGTAAATGGATTTCAGTGCTTCTGAGCAGGAAATATGCACGGTAGCACCTGGATGATTAGTCACTATCTCATAAACATCCACGATTGAAACCAGTCTGGAAAAATAGTTGATTTCTTTGTCTCTTAAGCCCTTAGGATAGCCCTTGCCATTCACGCGCTCATGATGCGAACGAGCAACCTCTATAGCTACGCTAGGAATATCTAGCGTATTTAATAATATTTCTGCACCGTATTGTGTGTGCATTTCCATTTCTTTTTTTTCTTCAGGGGTTAATCCTCTACTGTGCTTATCGAGAACCGCTTGAGATACTTTAATCTCCCCCACATCATGCAGTAATGCCGCATACCCTAAATCAGACAGTTGTTGTTCATTAAGACCTAGATGGCGACCAAAAAGCAGGCTAAGAATACACACATTAAGACTATGACGAACCGTATCTTGTTGTTTTGATTTTAAATTACTAAACAAAGCGAGAGTACTGGGGTTATTCATAACTCCCTCAACTACGCCATGAACACAGGTTTTCAGTTCAACAGGATTGATTTCTTTATTAAGGCGAAGACCATCTAATACTGTATATAGCGAGGAGGTAGTGGCTTTATAGACATGACGCGCAATAGCTAAATCTTCTTCAAAATGTTTGTCAGTCGTCTTATAAAGGGAATGCGCTGACTCATGCCGTGGTGTTGCCACTATCACTCTACTATCTTCTTCTACTTTCGGTATAGCTGTTTTACATTTGTACAAAAAAAACTTATTGGCAAGCGACGGATCGCTTTTTTTCTCATCTATCTCAACAGTACGACAGTGTTCCTGAAGTTGACGAATTTGTTTTTCACTCTTAATAAGAAAGCTTTGAAACAGAAAAGGCGTTCCTACCCAAGGTCTATCCAAGGCAGAAACATACATGCCAATTTCAAGGTCTGAGGTGTCAAATTTTATCATTGTAAATTCCAGTAGGTGATTTTTTGCCTAATTACGCTAGCGATACTGTGCATACGCTATTATTTCTTTTTGATATAAAAAATCTGTGTGTTTGATTGTTTTATAAGTTTAATCATCTGATGACCTGATTGGTCAATATAAACACCAAAATCTAAATGTGCCGCAGGATCAGTGGCAGTCACCTTTACCACATCGCCGCTAGTCATTTGCATAAGGGCTTTTTTTAGACGTAACAAAGGCAAGGGACACTGTAGACCACTGGCATCTACTTCTATATTAAATTCAATCATTATTTAATTTTAACACTCTCAATTCAAATGTAGAGTGCTTATAATACCATTCCCTATCAAATCCACGCATCATCGAAACAAAATGGATTATTTTCCTGTTTTTGTAAACCTTAAAGCACACAAGTGTCTGGTTGTCGGCGCGGGTGAAATTGCTGCCCGAAAAATTGACTGCTTAGCGCGTGCAGGTGCAAAAATCACTGTAATCGCTAAAGAAATAAGCCCCACCGTTGCCAATATGCAGGTAACTCATGCACTAACTTTACTACAAAAGTCATTTGCGCCTGAAGACCTCAGTGATTTCAGACTGGTTATTTCTGCAACCAATGACGAGGCAACCAATCGCCTAGTTGCCCAAATTGCTGAACAACAAAAAATTTTGGTAAACGTCGTTGATAATCCCGAACTGTGTAGTTTTATTGTGCCTGCTATTATCGACCGCGCACCACTGACTGTTGCCGTGTCTTCAGGTGGTGCAGCCCCTGTTTTAGCTCGCTTACTGAGAGCAAAAATAGAAAGCATCATTCCGCCCAGTTACGGACAATTAGCCATGCTAGCGAGTCAATTTAGAAACGCCGTGAAGCAACACATTACCCATCCTCGACACCGCCGAATCTTCTGGGAACAAGTGTTTCAAGGTGATATTGCCGAACTGGTTTTTGCGGGCAAAACCAAACAAGCTAAGCAACAATTACAACAAAAACTCATTGACGCAGAAAATACCCCACCTGCTGGAGAAGTATATCTCATTGGCGCAGGACCAGGTGCGGCCGACCTACTGACTTTCCGTGCCTTGCGTTTATTACAACAAGCCGATGTCGTAGTTTACGATAGATTGGTTTCACCTGAAATTTTAGATTTAGCACGGCGTGACTCAGAAAGAATATATGTTGGTAAACAACGTAGCAATCATGCTTTACCACAAGAATCCATTAACACCTTACTAGCCGATTTAGCCAAAGCAGGCAAACGCGTGGCACGATTAAAAGGTGGCGATCCATTTATTTTTGGACGCGGTGGTGAAGAAATTGAAACGCTCATGCAGCAAGACATTCATTTTCAAGTCGTACCAGGTATTACTGCCGCGTCAGGTTGCGCAACGTATGCAGGCATTCCCCTTACCCATAGAGATCACGCCCAATCCTGTACCTTTGTAACAGGTCATCTCAAAGATGATTCTGTGCATTTGAACTGGACACAACTTGCCGCACCTAATCAAACTATCGTCATTTATATGGGGCTGGTGGGTCTTGAAAAAATTTGCCAATCGTTAATTGCCCACGGCAGCCCTGAAAACTTACCGATTGCCTTAGTACAGCAAGGTACAACCCATAATCAACGTGTTATTATCGGCACCTTAGCTAGCTTGCCCGCGCAGGTTGCCGAACTGAATATTAAACCACCCACTCTGATTATTATTGGTACAGTAGTCACGCTGCATGAACGCCTGAATTGGTTTGAGCAATCAGTTTAGCTTAATAAATATGAATGATATGATGAAGTCTGCATTGCAACGGTTTTACGATACACCCAATTTTTTACAGAATCCTTGTGCCGAAATGAATAAAACAATTGAATTTTGCTGTTAAATTACCTATTCTTTGCTGGCTTAAAAAAATAATTTTCACATAAAAGAGCGTAGGTTCTTTTTTATCATTAGAGAGAGGTCAATATGAAAAAATCATTAGCCGTATTAGCAGGCGTTATGTTAGTTACATTAAGCGGTTCAGTATTTGCTGACGAACAAACTGACATTGGTCAAAAAATTTATGAACGTGCTTTCGGTCGTGGCTGTGGCTCTTGCCATGACATCAAATCAAATCCACAATTGGCTGAGCTGATTAAAGATGGCAAATTAGACAGAGCTACTTTTGAAAAAGTGTTGAAAGAAGGCAAAAACGGTATGCCTAAAGCAATCGAACAAATCATGGAAGTCGCTGCTGTTAAAAAAGCGGGCTACGGTGAAGATCAAGCAGTTGATGCTATCTATACTTATTTGAAATCTAAATAATTCATTAGATTTATTCGCGCAAAAAAAGCCGCTCCAATTTATTGGAGCGGCTTTTTCATAGGCGTTACACAAAGAAACGATTAATCTTTATGCAGGTAACGGGTAATAATTTCTTTATAAGGCAAACGATGGCGGTTTTTAATCCACACGCCTGCAACTGCCGCCAACATCAAACCACAAGAAGCCAGACTCAAATACACCAGCTTTTTTAATTCCGACATTTCTTCCATTAACTGCGCATTAGGTGGTGTCACTTTGCCATTATTAGGCGTAGCCGAAGAAACGCGTAAGGTTTTAATATCACTACGCAATTCTTCAATCGTCATCAACGAATCAGATGCAGCTCCTAAACGCACACTTTCTTCCAATGTTCTGAGTTTACTTTCGATTGAGCCACTGACTAAACCAACAAATTGTCCTTTTAAGGTATTCACCTCAGCAGACAACACGGGATTCATTTGATCAGCATACGCTTGAGTACTGGCGACTTGTTGATAAGCTGTTAAATCCTCACGCGGAAATAATAACCAGCCCCCGATAACAATGACTGACATCAGAAAAAAAACCGCCGCTAATAACCATCGGTTTGCTTTAACCAAGCTCTGATGAGGCGGTATCGTTTGCAGAACAACTAGCTTCGATTTTTTTTCGTGTGTATCGCTCATTATGGGTTTCCTCGCAAACTGGGCAAAAAACACCCAATTGGACAAATAGTTATTATTATGTAGACCTAGCTAACGGGCAATTATACAAGTTTAATACCATTTGTCCTTTGGTTTTTTACTGCCTTATTTCAAACGCTTAGCGGCAGCAATACGCATTCTTAAGGCATTCAATTTAATAAAGCCTGCTGCGTCTTTTTGATTGTAAGCACCTGCATCTTCTTCAAACGTCGCAATGCTTTCATCAAATAAACTGTCAGTGCTTGATTCACGACCCACCACGATGACGTTACCTTTGTACAATTTCAAACGCACTTTACCATTAACGTTGGCTTGTGAGGCATTAATCATGGTTTGCAACATTTCACGCTCTGGACTCCACCAGTAACCGTTATAAATCAACGACGCATAACGGGGCATTAACTCATCTTTTAAATGTGCAACTTCTCTATCTAAAGTTAAAGATTCAATAGCACGATGGGCTTTTAGCATCACTGTTCCCGCTGGCGTTTCATAACAGCCGCGTGATTTCATGCCAACATAACGGTTTTCTACGATGTCTAAACGTCCGATACCATTTGCACCCGCGATTTTGTTCAATTGTTCCATCACAGTTGCAGGTGAACAAGCCACGCCATCAATGGCTACGATGTCGCCTTGTTGATAGGTTAATTCAATATAGGTTGCTACATCTGGCGCGTTTTCAGGTGAAACTGACCAACGCCACATCGCTTCTTCTGGTTCTGCCCAAGGGTCTTCTAACACGCGACCTTCATAAGAAATATGCAATAAATTGGCATCCATTGAATATGGTGAGGTTTTACCGTGTTTCATCTCCACAGGAATGCCGTGTTTTTCTGCATAATCCAGCAATGATTGGCGTGAGGTTAAATCCCATTCGCGCCACGGTGCGATAATCTGAATATCAGGACGTAGTGCATACGCGCCTAATTCAAAACGTACTTGGTCGTTGCCTTTGCCCGTCGCGCCATGTGAAATAGCTTTCGCACCCGTTTCATTAGCAATTTCAATTAAGCGTTTAGCGATTAACGGACGCGCAATTGATGTGCCTAATAAATATTCACCTTCATAAATGGTGTTAGCGCGAAACATCGGGAATACGAAATCACGGGCAAATTCTTCGCGTACATCTTCGATATAAATTTCTTTAATACCCATTGCTTGTGCTTTGGCGCGAGCGGGTTCAATTTCTTCGCGTTGCCCCAAATCGGCAGTAAATGTGACCACTTCGCACTGATACACATCTTGTAACCATTTAAGAATAATCGACGTATCCAAGCCACCTGAATAGGCTAATACTACTTTGTTAATATCTGACATGAGGTCTTTACCTTGAGTTAAAAATGTCGGTAATTATACCCGAAACGTGCAGGCTACGCATTGTGTAGCCTACCAACTGGGATTAAAAAACGCGACTCGTCCTGTTTCCACATCGTACATACCGCCTATAATACCGATGTCACCCGATTGAATTAGGGTTTCTAACACCGCACTCCGTTCTCTGATTTGAGCAACGCTGAGTAACACATTTTGTTCTGCGACTTGTTCAACCAAATGCTCGTGAGTACATTCGCCTTGTTTTGTTACGGCGGTAATGGCAGGTTGAATTTTAGCCAATAGACCTGTCAGGTGGTCTAGTTTAACATCGGCACACGCACCTTTTATCGCGCCGCAATGGCTATGCCCTAATACGACAATGAGTTTAGAACCCGCCACTTTGCAGGCATATTCCATACTGCCCAAAATATCGTCATTGATGATATTCCCTGCCACACGCACGCTGAACGCATCGCCTAAACCTAAGTCGAAAATCAATTCCACCGAAGTACGCGAATCCATACAACTTAAAATCATAGCAATCGGAAACTGCCCTTGTTGGGTGTCGTTGACTTGTTCTAATAAATTACGATTAGCTTCAAGGTTGTTGATAAAGTGTTCATTACCGTGTTTTAAAATTGCTAACACTTCAGCGGGTGTTAAAGATTGTTGGCTGTCATAAGTTTGGCTACGCACTTTTTCAATCGGTTGCAATTGACCAAAACCACGCATATTTTCCAAGGTCAGAGTGATATTTTTTAACCGCGCTTCTTGTTTAAAATTATCAATAATTTCGTAAACATCGTAATCTATGTATTTACAGCGCGTGGCATCAATCACTACGTCGCTATTGGCGGGGACATTATCCAAGGTGTATTTAATATTAGCTTTGTTTAAAAATGAAACGTGTTCGGACAAACGAAAAAAGGTTTTATTACCAATGACTGCTTCACGAAAATACGAGGCACTTTTATAATTTTCTAACAAAATGGCGATAGAGGCAGTGCCTAAACCGATGAGTATACCTGTCAATAAATCGGTCAACACTAAACCTAAAATGGTGACGCAAAATGGAATGAAGTGATACAAACCCGCTTGGTACATGGTTCTAAACATAGCAGGATTAATCAGTTTATAACTCACCACTAACAACACACTGGCTAAGGTGGCTAACGGAATTTCATTTAACCAAACAGCTATAAATTTGACCGCTAGCAATATCAATAACCCTTGAATAAAACCTGCGGCTTTTGTTCGCGCCCCTTCTTGAATGTTAATAGAGCTACGCACGATGACTTGCGTGAGCGGCAGTCCACCAATTAAACCACACGCCATATTGCCTAAGCCCTGTGCTATTAATTCTCTATGCGTGGAACTGCGACGACGATAGGGATCGAGTTTATCCACCGCTTCAACACATACCAAGGTTTCTAAACTCGCTACTAAAGCCAGTGTAAGTGCGACAAAATAAATGTTGCTTTGGTTTAATTGGGAAAAATCGGGATGATGTAATTGCACTAATACATCGGAAAAATCGGTAAAAATTGGAATCGCCACCAAATGACTATCCTTTAAAGCCAATTCAGGTGCGAACTGTAACAAGCCTTGATTGCAAAACGCGCCTAACACCACCACTAACAATACGCCTTGATATTGCTCAACGGGACGCAAGTTTTTAACACGCGGTTGCTCCCAAATAATCAGCACCGTTAATGAAATTAACGCAATGACCACCGCCGTTGGCGAAATAAACTCCACCGCATTGATTAATTCAGAGAATGACGAATAATGATCTGCCTGAAAAAAATTAAAATCACCTTCGTAGTCACTGTCATAACCTAAAGCATGAGGAATTTGTTTCAAAAATAAAATAAGTCCGATGCCTGACAACATACCGTTAATCACTGAGGAAGGAAAATAATGGGCAATTACCCCCGCTCTGAGCAAACCTAATACAATTTGTAAGCCGCCCGCAATCACTAACGCCAATAAAAAACCATCCAACCCTAGCTGTTCGATGCTGCTTAATACTAATACTGACAAACCCGCCGCCGTGCCACTGATAGCTAATTGTGTACTGCTTAATGGTGCGACAATCAGACCACCGATAATGCCCGTGATTAAACCTGAAAATAACGGCATACCAGACGCTAAGGCAATACCTAACGACATCGGAATGGAGACCAAAAACACCACGATACCCGCAGGTAAGTCGTATTTTAAATTGGCTAATAGTTCATTGTTACGCATTACGAAGGTTCTCTTAAGAAGAATGGAGTCTTTCTTTTAACACGATTAACGCTTGATGGTCTGCTTTAATAGCTTCTTTGCCATACAAGTCGATAATTTCAATCCGAATATCATCATCGGGTGCGGTCTCGATAAAATCATCTACCGTTTCCAAAATATCGTGGTCGATAAACTTGGCTTTGCTGGCATCAATCACAACAGTGCTGTTAGCTTGAATATGCAGAATGAATTTACGCAGCAAGGCTTTATTTAAAAACGACACGTCTTTATGAAACGCTAACACATAATGTGAACCATCCTGTGTCAGGGTAATAGAAGCATGATAATTAGCCCGCATAACAAACACCAAACCAATCGCAAGACCAATGGCGATACCCATTAATAGGTCAGTGACTAAAATGGCAGTGACGGTAATCACAAACGGTAAAAACTGGCTCATACCTTTTTTATAGTGTTCTTTAAACAACGTAGGTTTAGCCAGTTTGTAACCTGTATGTAGCAAAATAGCCGATAGACAAGACAATGGAATAGTGTTTAAAAAGCGTGCCAAAAATACCACGCTCAGCAATAACAACAAACCATGTACAAAACACGACAAACTGCTCTTGCCTCCTGCATTAATATTGGCAGAACTTCTCACGATAACGGCGGTAATCGGTAAGCCACCCAACATTCCGCTGATAATATTACCCACACCTTGGGCTTTTAATTCCCGATCAGTCGGCGCGAGGCGTTTTAATGGGTCTAACTTATCGGTGGCTTCTAAGCTCAACAAAGTTTCTAAACTGGCAATAATGGCGATGGTGATCGCCACCATGTACAGCTTAGGATTCGCTAAATAACTAAAATCAGGCAACATGAAATTGTTTAAAAAATCACCTGCGTGTTCAGAAACAGGCAAACTCACTAAATGTTTGCTACTGACAGCAAAATCAGGTGCGTATTGGTTGGCTAAAAAATTGTAAGTCACACCCCACACCACAGCAATTAATGGTGCGGGTATCAGTTGTAAATAACGTTTTTGTTTAATCCATGCCGAATCCCACGCAAATAAAATCAACAAAGCCACCACAGCGATAATGGTCGCTCCTAATGAAAATGCGTTTAACGCAATAAATAATTCATTAAAACTCGATTCCGCCGTTTCCATCATATAACTTTCGTCACCTTCATAGCTGGTGTCGTAACCTGTCGCATGAGGTATTTGTTTAATGATTAAAATCAAACCAATTGCCGCTAACATGCCTTTAATCACTGCCGCAGGAAAAAACGCGCCGATAATACCTGCTCTTAAATAACCAAAGGCTAACTGCAATATTCCCGCCAACACACAGGCGGTTAATAAGCCCTGAAAACTACCCAGTGTTTCAATGGCATTGAACACAATCACGGTTAAACCTGCCGCAGGGCCTGAAACACTCAGTTGCGAACCACTGAGCCAAGACACCACTAAACCACCTACCATCCCAGCGATTAGCCCAGAAAATAGCGGCGCACCTGATGCTAAGGCAACCCCTAAACATAACGGCAACGCCACCAAAAAGACCACGAGACCTGCGGGTAAATCATCTTTAACATGACGCAAATAAAATTGAACGTGTTTATGAATCATAGCGAGTTACTCCAAAAATGATACTGAATGGATATATAATAGCGAATCAATACTAAATAACCTAGCGTTTAGGCTATCTATTTTTATGGTCTATGTCTAGCACTCACACGACCACACTGGTTTAAAACAACCACCTGTCGGTTCTTATAACCCCTTATCCGTTATTCATACCGTTATTTTTATAAAAATAACTTTTTTATACAGTAACTTACAGTTATTTGCGAGATTGGCATACTGATTGCTCATTACAGGTTAAGCAACTTTTCAAAATGAGGATAGGTTATGAGTGTTAGCACGCTTGCAGAATTACCAAAAACAGGTTTAGCAGGTTTAAAAGAAAACTGGCGTAGTGATTTGCTGTCGGGTTTTTTAGTCTTTCTTATCGCCTTGCCCTTGTGTTTAGGCATTTCAATGGCTTCGGGCTTTCCCCCTTCTGCGGGCATTATTACTGCCATTATCGGCGGCGTATTAGTGTCGCGTATCAGCGGTTCATTCGTCACGATTAACGGTCCTGCGGCTGGTTTAATCGTGGTTGTTTATGACGCAGTGCAGTCGCTGGGCGAAGGTGATGCAATGGCGGGTTATCGTTTCACGTTAGCGGCGATTGTCGTTGCCAGTGTGATACAAATTTTCATGGGCATCTTTAAAGCAGGTCGTTTGAGTTCATTTTTTCCCGCCTCGGTGGTGCATGGGATGTTAGCTGCCATCGGCATTATCATCATGACCAAACAAATTCATGTCGTGTTAGGCGTTACGCCTGAAAAAGGCAGTTTGTTTTCTACAATGGCGCAAATTCCACACAGTTTCATGAATATGAATCATGAAATTGCCATTATCGGTTTTTCAGGTTTGGCGATTTTGATCGCTTGGTCGTTGATTAAAAATAAAACGCTAAAAATGATTCCCGCGCCATTGGTTGTGGTGTTAGTAGGCATCGGTTTTGCGCGGTATTTCGACTTAGAACATCAGCACATGTATTTGTTTTTACCTGATGCGCATTTTCTACCGCATCATGAAGAAACCATAGGACCGAAGTTTTTGGTGGCGATTTCTGAAAACTTTATGTCTAGCTTTTATTTTCCCGATTTTTCTAAGTTTGCCACAGTGGAATTTTGGGAAGCGGTAGTAACTATCAGTTTGGTCGGTAGTTTGGAAAGTTTATTGAGTGCAATGGCGGTGGATAAATTAGACCCTTACAAACGCCATTCTAATTTAAATAAAGATTTAACCGCCGTAGGTGTTGGTAACTTGGTCGCAGGTTGTGTGGGCGGTTTGCCGATGATTGCAGAAATCGTGCGTAGTTCGGCTAACGTCAATAATGGTGCGAAAACAGGCTGGGCGAATTTCTTTCACGGTTCATTATTGTTGTTGTTCGTGGTGTTGTTTCCACGCTTGATACACAGTATTCCGTTAGCAGCATTGGCTTCATTGCTGGTGTTTACAGGTTTTCGTTTAGCGTCACCAAAAGAATTTGCCAAAGTCATGGGCATTGGTAAAGAACAGTTCTTTATGTTTACTGTCACCGTGATTGGCGTGATTGCCACGGATTTATTGGTCGGCGTAGCGATTGGTATTTTAGTGAAACTAAGTATTCACTTAATGCGCGGTGTGACGTTCAACAATCTATTCAAAATGCACTTTGATATTAATCAAAAAGACCCCGATGTCATTTATGTCAACATCGAAGGCGCGGCGGTTTTTTCTAATATGATGAAACTAAAAGACGCGCTGGCGAATTTGGCAACAGGTAAAACCATCGTGTTTCAACTCAATGATGCGTATTTGCTTGATCATACCGTGATGGAGTTTTTCCACGACTTTCAACACGACTATGAAGCGCAAGGTGGTTCGTGTGATTTTTTAGGAATGGAATACCACGAAAGCTTTTCTGAACACCCGTTGGCAGCACGACGGGCGAAGCCTAATTATTCTTAACAGTCTTTGTAGGTCGGGTTAGCGATAGCCAACCCAAAAAAACCAGCGAATATGTTGGGTTGCAAAAACAGCAACTCAACCTACACCCCTTTGAGACAAATCATGATTCTATTTTTAGCCTATTGCGCAGTGTTATTTAGCTTTGCGTCTGGTTTATTAGCCTCGCTAAGTAATCAGCGGCAGTGTCTGTTAGCACTACAGCAGAGGTATTTAAAAAATACCTCTGCATTTATTAACCATTGTTTAGAAGAACACCATTACCCTCATTTTTTACGACAAGCAGTGTTTATATTACTCGGTTTGTCAGGCGTATTCGCCGTGCTAGCGGGTTTGAGCGTACTGATGAGTGGCGCGGTACTCACTGACCAAATCGGTTTAGGTTTGCCTTGGCTACCTTGGCATATTCGTTTTGACGCGCTGTCGGGGTTTTTCTTTTTAATCATTGGTATTGCTGTTGTCGCGGTCAGTTTATACGGAACGGGTTACGTTCATCATTACAAAGAAAAAGATCATCCCTTTGCCGCATTGGGTTTATTCACAGGCTTATTTGTCATGGGTATGTTGCTGGTGTTACTTGCTGATGATGCCTTTGTATTCATGATTGCGTGGGAGTTAATGTCAGTTGCCAGTTACTTCTTAGTGGCATTTCAACATGAACACGCGGCTAATCGTAGAGCGGCATTTTTGTATTTATTGATGGCAGAAGTAGGCGCATTAGCCATTATTTTAGGCTTTGGCGTATTGGCGAGTTTTTCTGACGGCTTTACGTTTGATGCGTTACGCCACGCTGAGTTATCAAGCACTTGGGCAAGTATTGCCTTTGGTTTAGCGGTGTTAGGTTTCGGTATGAAAGCGGGCATAGTGCCGATTCATGTCTGGTTGCCTGAAGCGCATCCTGTCGCACCGTCACATATTTCGGCGTTAATGAGCGGCGTGATGTTGAAAGTGGCGTTATACGGTTTGATACGGTTTTGCTTTGATTTGCTGAAAGATGTGCAGTGGCAATGGGGCGTGGTGTTATTGGTCATTGGTACGCTGTCGGCATTAGGCGGTATTTTGTACGCCATGATGCAACCGAATTTAAAACGCTTGTTAGCTTATAGTTCAGTCGAAAATATCGGCATCATCTTTATGGTGTTGGGCTTGGCTATGATTTTTCTCGATAACGGACATCCAGAATTAGCCGCACTAGGCTTTTTAGCCGCGTTATTTCATGCCTTCAATCACGCGCTATTCAAGAATTTATTGTTTTTGGGCGCGGGTATGATTCATCAGCAAACTCATGAACTCAATATTGATATGTTGGGCGGCTTGATTAAAAAAATGCCGCAAACCAGCGTGGTATTTTTAATCGGTTGTATGAGTATTTCATCCTTGCCGTTGTTTAACGGCTTTGTCTCCGAATGGTTGGCGTTTCAAACCGCCTTGCAAGTCGATGTGTTGGATAATGGCGTATTACGCAGTTTGATTCCTGTTTCCGCCGCTGCGTTAGCATTGACCGCCGCATTAGCTGCCGCGTGTTTTGTCAAAGTATTCGGCTTAACGTTTTTGGGCGTTCCTCGTTCACGTCATAGTGAAAAAGCCCACGAAGTCAAAGATAAAGGCATGTTAGCGGCTACCTATCTCTTAGCAGGGCTGTGTTTTTTGGTAGGCATTTTCCCCAGTGTAATTATCAGCTTAATCAATCGTGTGTCAGGTCAGCTATTAGCCCAAACCTTGCCGAATGATAACGCACTGAGTTGGTTATGGATTACACCTATCGCTAGTTCGACTGAACAGGCTTCGTATTCGCCGTTGCTGGTGTTAATCGGTGCGGTGATGGCAGGTTGCGTATGTTATTGGTACTTGCGCCGTGACCCTGAAAAAACCCTACGCATTGCGCCAACGTGGGATTGTGGCTTTGGTGGTTTAACGCCGCGTATGCAGTACACCTCCAGTGCGTTCACCATGCCAATACGGCGGATTTTTGCTAAAGCGTGGATTATTGATGAACACGTCAATAAAGATTTTGACGGAGCAATGAATCAAGAGGTGAAAGCCGTGCATTATTCATTACACATTCAAGATCATAGCTGGCCTTGGCTGTATCAACCGTTAGAGCGTGGTGTTAATAAGTTAGCCAAGCAGGTGGCTCGCATTCAAACTGGCAATATCCGAACTTACTTGGGCTATTCGTTTGTGACTTTATTACTACTGTTGTGGGTGATTAGCTGATGAATATTTTATCTTTCTCCTCTTTCCCACGCGGCGCGTGGGAATGCAGTTGCGGTGCGCTGCGCCGCGCTGTGTTTTTTCTTGGAGCAACACTATGAATTGGTTAATCGCCATTTTACAAACGACTCTATTTGTCGCGTTAGCCCCGTTATTAGCGGGTTGGTTAAAACGCTGTAAATGTTATCTACAAAACCGTAAAGCCCCGTCACTGTTACAACCGTATCGGGACTTACTCAAATTGGTCAATAAACAACCTGTGGTCTCTGAACAGGCTTCATGGTTATTTATAAAAGCACCGTATATTATTTTTTCGGCAACTGTACTTGCCGCAACAGTGGTTCCGTTAATTGCTGTGAATCTACCCACCTCAGCCAGTGCCGATGTGATTGTGATGGTGGGATTTTTTGCATTTGCGCGATTTTTTCTGGCATTGGCAGGTTTGGATATAGGCACGGCATTTGGTGGCATGGGATCGTCTCGCGAAATGACTATTTCTTCGTTAGCTGAACCTGCCATGTTAATGGCAGTGTTTACCCTGACCATGACCGCTTCAACCACAAATTTATCATTCGCTATCAGTCATGTATTAGAACAAGGTTTGGTATTGCGTCCGTCGTTTGCCTTTGCCTTGTTTGCCTTGATTTTAGTCGCCATCGCAGAAACAGGACGTATTCCTGTGGATAATCCAACGACCCATTTAGAGTTGACCATGATTCATGAAGCCATGATTTTGGAATACAGCGGACGGCATTTAGCGTTAATTGAATGGGCAAGCCAGCTTAAGTTGATGCTATACGGCGTGCTAATTGCCAATATCTTTTTACCGTGGGGCATTGCGCAGACCTTTAGCCTGCATGACTTAGGTTATGGGTTGTTAGCGATTATGGGCAAACTGGCGGTTTTAGCCATTATTCTTGCTATCGCAGAAACGCTGGTGGCAAAAATGCGCTTATTTCGTGTTCAAGAATACTTAGGATTTGCTTATTTATTGGGCTTGCTCGGTATGTTGAGTCACATCATTTTGGAGGCGGCACGATGAACATTGAATCGCAAGATTTTTACACGCAGATTATTTTATCAATGGCGGCATTAGTGGGCTTAACGTCTTTTTTGATGCTGGGACAAGGTCGCTTATTACGCTTAATTTTCATGTTTGCGGTGCAGGGTTTGTTATTAACGCTAACCACTGCCGTAGCCGCTTATAGCTTGAATAATCACCATTTATACATTTCAGCGGTACTCACGCTGGCTCTAAAAGTCATTTTTATTCCGTGGATGTTACGCAACGAAGTCTTAAAGACCAATCTGCACCGTGATGTAGAAGCCTTAGCCAATCAAACCGCTGTCATGTTAGGTGGTGCGAGTTTAATGGTGTTTAGCTATTACGTTTTGCATCCTATCGTACAAACCACCTCCCCCGTGATGCTTAACGCACTGGCAGTGAGTTTATCCGTCATGTTGCTGGGGATGCTGTTAATGATTTCTCACAAACAAGCCATTGCTCATGTTGTTGGCTTTATGTCTATCGAAAATGGTTTATTTTTCGCCGCAATTGTTGCCACTAAGGGTATGCCGATGGTGGTGGAGTTGGGTATTGCTTTTGACGTGTTAGTTGCCGCTGTATTGTTCGGCATTTTCTTCTTTCATATTCGCTCCAGCATTGATTCGTTGGATGTGGATTTGCTCAATAAATTACACGAGGTGGATAAATGATTCCCGCCTATTTGTTACTACTGATTACTTTGGTCGGTATTGTATTTTTTGGCTTTACGCGCCACAAAGCCGACATGGGGAAAATTAATGTCTGGTTTAATGCGGTGAGTTTGTTTGCTACCGTTTGGTTAGCCATTAACGTGTTTAATCACGGCACGATTTTATCGGCTGAAAAAGCCTTTTTGGTGGACTCTTTTAATGTCTACTTAATTGTATTAACCGCGTTTATTGGTTTAACCACCTCAATATTTTCCGCGCCCTATATGGAGCATGAGAAAGAACTGGGCAAGCTCACTGATAATCGCTTAAAACTGTATTACTCGATGTATCAGGGTTTTATGTTAGCTATGTATTTGGTGTTGACCACCAATAATATGGGTGTGATGTGGGTTGCCATGGAAGGCGCAACACTTGCCACCGTATTGCTGGTGAGTTTATACCGTACCCCTGAATCCATCGAGGCGGCGTGGAAATATTTTATTCTTTGCGGTGTTGGTATTGCACAAGCTCTGTTCGGTACGATTTTATTGTATTACGCAGCCGTGCAGATTGGTGATGGTGAAAACGCGCTGTTATGGTCAGAACTGTTTCAACACGCTAACCAACTAAACCCAGAAGTATTACAAATCGCTTTTGTATTTTTGCTGATTGGTTACGGTACCAAAATTGGTTTAGTGCCATTGCATAACTGGCTACCCGATGCTCATTCCGAAGGTCCTACACCCATGTCAGCGGTGTTATCAGGTTTATTATTGAATGATGCCTTATACGCGGTAGTGCGTAGCAAAATGTTAGTCGATGGCGCGACACATAGCGATATGGCGGGTTATTTGATGATGAGCTTTGGCTTGTTGTCATTTTTAGTCGGTGCGTTGTTTTTACATCGGCAAAAAGACATTAAACGGCTATTCAGTTATTCCTCGATAGAACACATGGGGCTAATGACGTTTGCGTTTGGTGTCGGTGGCTCATTGGCTACCTTTGCTGGCTTGCTACACATGACTGTGCATTCACTCACTAAATCGGCAATTTTTGTCACGGTAGGACACGCCGCACAAGTCGCAGGTACGCAACGCATGGACAAAATACGCGGACTGATTAAAACCCAGCCCAAAATTGGCTGGGGCTTATTGATTGGCACAATTTCCATTGCGGGCTTTCCACCGTTTGGTGTGTTTACCAGTGAATTTTTAGTATTGCTGGCAACTATGCACAGTTATCCGTGGCTGACCTTACCATTATTGCTGGGTATCGGTATCGCCTTTGCGGGATTATTTCGTCACATTCAACCGATGGTTTACGGGGAAAAACCCGAAGGTCAACAGCCTGTTAAAGCCAACTTATTACCTGTCATGCTGCATCTCGCCTTAGTGTTATGGTTGGGTTTAGCGATTCCTAGCTTTTTGGCGAACTGGTTTTCACAAGCCACGGTTTTAATTTCAGGGAGTAGCCCATTATGAACTGGACGACCACATTTTTAACTCAACCCGTTAGCTGGGTTAATCCAGAAATGCCTGACAAACCGATTGGTGATTACATTGGCGGTCTGGTACAGCACTCACCGTTAAACAACGTCGCTGTGTGGCAAATCGAAGATAAACATTGGCAACAATTCGCCATTACGGCGGTTGCAGAAAATTTACGCTGGATAGCAAGTTGGGCAGAACAAGCCGACAAGCAATTTATCGTTAATGCCTGTTTTGAAAAACAAGGCATTTATATCGTATTGCGTACGGTGATTAATGCTACAAAACCCGAATTACCGTCACAAGCCACAGTATATCCAGCCGCCAATCGTAGTGAACGCCACACGCAAGATATGTTTGGTATTCACTTTATCGGACACCCCGATAATCGTCGCTGGACACGTCATCAAGCATGGGACAAACACCAATATCCGTTACGCAAAGACTTTCCTGTACAAGGCGAACCTCCCTCTATCACACCGCCCGATACAAATTATGACTTTGTTAAAGGTTATGGTGCAGGGGTTTATGAAATTCCTGTCGGACCTGTTCATGCGGGTATCATCGAGCCAGGTCATTTTCGCTTTCAAGCCGTGGGAGAATTGATTTTGAACCTCGAAGAACGCTTAGGTTATGTGCATAAAGGCATCGAAAAAATCGCTGAAGGTAGAACACCTGACTCATTAGCACGATTAGCAGGACGTATTTCAGGGGATACCACCGTAAGTCATTGCTGGGCTGCGTGTATGGCAATGGAGCAAGCTGCGGGTGTTAGCGTTCCAAACCGCGCACTATTTATACGCGGCATTGTTGCCGAACGTGAACGTATCGCTAATCACCTCGGTGACATGGGTGCGATTTGTAATGATGTCGCATTTACCTTTGCCCAAATGCAGTTCACCCGTTTGCGTGAACTGTGGTTGCGTACTAATGCGACAGTATTTGGGCATCGTTTACTGATGGATGTCATTGTCCCAGCAGGTGTCAGTCGTGATGTATCGGAACTGTCTTGTGAGTTATTAAAACAAGACATTGTGATGCTTAAAAAAGAATTGTCTGAAATTATGCCCTCGATAGATTTGAATTCTTCCTTAGAAGACAGGCTTTACACAGCAGGTTATTTGTCACCCGAAATCGCCGCCGCATTCGGCACAGTCGGTTATGTCGGTCGCGCCAGTGGGCAAGATTTTGATGTGCGCCGTGATGCAGTTTATCCGCCTTATAACCAAGTTACCGTTAAAGTCGCGTTAGAAGATCAAGGCGATATTGCCTCACGGTTTTGGGTGCGCTACAAAGAAATCAATGCCTCATTAAAACTCATTGAACAATTTATAAACTTACTGCCCAAAGGCGATATTAGTATGCCTTGGATAACACCTAGCACTGACAGCGAAGGCTTAGGGATAGTGGACGGTTTTCGTGGCGAGATTATCAGTTATGTACGCTTCGGTGACGATAACAAAATCGCCCGTTTTTATCCGCGTGATCCCAGTATTGTCAACTGGCCTGCCTTGGAAAAATTGGTGTTGGGTAACATCGTGCCTGATTTTCCTGTTTGTAACAAATCCCTAAATGGCTCGTATTCGGGCAATGATTTATAGGAATCCGCCATGCTGAATATATTGAAGAAAATTGTTACGACAGGGATAGTAACAGAAAAGTGCAAAGCCCCTAAAGATGCGGAATTAGAAGCCTTGGGTATTGAGATTAAACGCCACATTGATAAAAAGTTTTCGGGCAGTATTGCGATTCGTCAAGTCGATGCGGGGTCTTGTAACGGCTGTGAATTAGAAATTCACGCGCTCAATAATCCATTTTATGACATAGAGCGGTTTGGTATCCATTTTGTTGCCTCACCACGTCATGCCGATGTGTTATTAGTCACAGGTCCTGTGTCACGGCACATGCAAACCGCGTTATTGCGTACTTACGATGCCACGCCAAACCCAAAATGGGTGGTAGCAGTTGGTGATTGTGCAGTATGTGGCGGTGAATTTGGTCAGTCTTATGCGTGCTGTGGTGCAGTGTCGAATGTCATTCCTGTTGATGTCACGATTGCAGGTTGCCCGCCAACACCGTTAGCGTTAATGAAAGGTTTATTAGGATTATTAGTCTAATAATGCGTGATTGACATCCTGCCTGTTTCCTTTGGGACTAGGGCGGGGAGGATGTCAAAAAGCCGTCTAAGGAAATTGACCAAGATTTTTTCATAACCCCTGCACTTAAGCTTTTACCACCAGCCAAAATTGAAAATTTTCATTGAAACAAATGCGTGAATGAATTGCTTTGTTGGTATATTAATCGTATTTCTCAAACCGTCAGCCTTTTAAGTTAACTTACGTCGGCGTTACTCAAAACCTGCTTAGCTGATTTAAATATTATTCACACACTAATTTACGATTTTACGATGAATCCAGTTTTTTACCGTCCTGCTAAATTACGCGGCTTGGCATTTTTAGGGCTATTGTTAATGGCTCTGGCAATTTTAGGCGGTATGATTTGGCGTACCAGTCGCCACTTTGAAACAATTTTGTCCTATGTGGATTATTCACATCATATTCAAAGGGTGTCAGTGGGTTTGCAGCAATCATTGATTGCCCATTTACTGGAAGAACCCGATAAACCCGTTACCCTCAATAACACCTTGACCGAAATTGATGTCTTAACCGCCGATAATCGTTATTTGTCCGATGATACCAAGCGTAACTTAGCGACTGTTCGTAGTATGCTTGCCGACGTGGGCAAATTGGAAGGTAAAGAAAAAAATGCCCATCTGACCGAATCACTCAAAATCATGGATGAAACCCTTGATCATGAAGCCTCGTATCGTGAGCAACTGTTAGAAGAAATTAATCTCGATACCCAAAACGAACTGTATATTGCCTTATTGACGTTTATAGTGATTTTGTCAGGTGCATTACTGTTTTTAAAATTTCGCATTCTGCACCCACTGCATGATTTACGGCGATTATTAGAACGCTTAACCGAAGAAAACTATACACCGATTACCACCGACCATCTTGATCCGTTATTGCTACCTGTTTTTAACAGCTACAATGAAATGGTAACGCATCTAGCTGAACTGGAAGAAACTAAACGCGTGTATGCTCAATCGTTACAACGCGAAGTTAGAATTGCCACACAAGCCTTATTAGAACAACAAGCCAGTTTAGCCAGAGCCGAACGCTTAGCGGCTATCGGTGAAGTCGCGGCTGAATTAGCCCATGAAATTCGCAATCCTCTAGCAGGCATTCAAATGGCGTTTAATAATTTGCGCCGTGAAATTGACGATACCTTGCAATGTGAGCGTATGGAGTTAATCAGCTCAGAGTTGAAACGCTTAGCATTGTTACTTAATGATATGCTCAACCAAAGCAAGCACACGCCTGAGCTGTCTACTGATTTTGACATGACGGTATTGGTTCGGGATTTGCTGAAACTCACTCGCTATCAAGTAGCGGAAAATATTCAACTTGAAGCCGATATTTCATCTACATTACCTGTCCATTTACCCGAAAGTGGCATTCGTCAGATTTTACTGAATTTAGTATTAAATGCAGTGAACGCATTGGAAAATAGCGCAGGATGTATAGTCATTAAAGCACGAGTAAATAACCTAGGCTTAACCATTGAAGTCTTAGACAATGGACGGGGTTTTGCGCAAGAGTTGCTAGATTATGGCATTCGTCCATTTCGCACCAGTCATACAGGCGGCACAGGCTTAGGTTTAGCAATGGTGCAGCGTTTTGTTAAAAATATCGGTGGTACGATAAAATTATCCAATCAACAACCGCACGGTGCGTGTGTCACTATTTCATTACCTCATCATAGTTTGCTTGGAGAATAGCCATGATTGAAACTTTGCTCATCATTGAAGACGAGAGATTGTTAGGTATTGAACTCTCTCACCACTATCGAACCCACGGCTGGGAAGTGGTATTAGCGACCACACTGGCAGAAGCTAAAACCTTATTATTTAAAAAACGCATTGAACCACTGTTGATTCTATCCGATATGAATTTGCCTGATGGCAATGCCTTGGATTTTATGGAAGCTGTTAAGAAAGATGTTCATTATGCAGAATGGTTGTTTTTAACAGGTTATGGCAACGTACCTGATTCGGTGCGAGCGTTACGGTTGGGTGCGTATGATTTTCTGGAAAAACCGTGTGATTTAGAACGTCTGGATTTAGTCGTGGCAAGTGCAACCCGAAGTGCCGCTATGCAGCGCCGTGTTATCGATCAAACCAAACAAGAGCATCGGCGTTATTCGCCCGATGCTTATGTTGGTCATAGCTTACAAGCACAAAACATTCGACACTTACTGGCTAAACTGACTGAAGTACCATTCAGTGCCTTAATTATTGGTGGTGAAAGTGGCACGGGTAAAGGGCTGGTAGCGCGTATACTGCACTATGGTGGCTCGCGTGCTTTGCAACCAATGATTGAAGTAAACTGTGCCGCGTTGCCGCGTGAATTATTAGAATCAGAATTATTCGGTCATGAACCTGGTGCCTTTACAGGCGCGTCTAGTCGGCATCGGGGCTTACTGGAACAAGCCGATGGCGGCACGTTATTTATGGATGAAATTGGTGAAATGCCACTGGATTTACAAGCCAAATTGTTAAAAGCCATTGAAGACCATAAAGTGCGTCGCTTAGGTGGTGAAAAAGAAATTAGTGTCAATGTACAAATCATTGCCGCCAGTAACTGTGATTTAGAAAAAATGTCACAAGACGGACGTTTTCGCGCCGATTTGTATCATCGCTTAAGCGTATTCCGAGTAATTTTACCGCCCTTGCGTGAGGCAGTCGAAGACTTGGATGAGTTAGTGCCATTATTTGTTGCCGAATACAATGCCAAAGCAGGACGACAAGTCAAACATATTCCCGATGAAGTCTGGCGTAAGCTCAAAACCTATGACTGGCACGGTAATGTTAGAGAATTACGCAATGTCATTGAACGCTGTGTATTATTTGCTGATGGTGACACTTTTCCTATACAGTGGTTACAACTGCCAAGACAAGTTACGCAAGAAAAAGCCGATAGTGACTCTAACGCTATTTATTTACCCCTAGATGGCAGTATGGCACTGGATGATATGGATAAATTTATTATCAAAACCGCACTGGAACGCGCTGATAATAATTTAACTGCCGCCGCAAGAGCGTTAGGTACAACGCGTGAAACCTTACGTTATCGAGTGAAAAAATATGATTTGAATAGCGGTTGGCTGTGATGATTTTACATCACACTTATGCAATGCTGACCACTGTTATATCCAATACCTAACTGAATGGAACCAGACACGACTACTCTGACCACTTATAGAAACCTTCCTTGAATCTACGTTAGAGGGATTAGTTGCCTTTAGTTTTATCAGGAGTACAAACCTAGGTTTGTACTCCTACATAGATGTTAAATATCTCTCGCTAATTGTTCAGCATAACCCGTGTAATTACGCGGTGTTAGAGCCAATAAGGCTACTTTAGCCTCTTCAGGTATGTCTAATTTTTCAATAAAAACCCACAGTTGGTCTGGCGTGATGCGTTGACCACGGGTTAATTCTTTTAATTTCTCATAGGGTTTTTCGACACCATAACGACGCATAACCGTTTGAATTGGCTCTGCCAATACTTCCCAGTTGGCATTTAAGTCTGCATCAATGGCTTCGACATTAATCTGTAATTTAGAGATACCTTTCAAACTGGCTTGAATGGCGATACTGGTATGTGCGATACCCACACCAATATTACGCAGTACTGTAGAATCGGTTAAATCACGTTGCCAACGTGAAACAGGCAGTTTTTCTGCCAGAAAGCCAAACATGGCATTAGCAATGCCTAAGTTGCCTTCGGAATTTTCAAAATCAATCGGATTGACCTTGTGCGGCATAGTCGATGAACCCACTTCGCCCGCAACCGTTTTTTGTTTGAAATAACCCAAGGAAATATAACCCCAAATATCGCGGTCAAAATCCAGCAAAATAGTATTGAAGCGCGATAGGGCGTGAAAATATTCAGCAATATAATCGTGTGGCTCAATTTGAATGGTGTAAGGATTCCATTGCAAACCTAAGGATTCAACGAAACACTCGGCAAATTCAGCCCAATCGACATCAGGATAGGCAACTGCGTGGGCATTATAATTACCCACCGCGCCATTAATTTTACCTAATAAAGCCACAGCTTCCAATTGTTGTGTTTGACGTGATAAACGCGCCACCACATTAGCAAATTCTTTACCAACTGTGGTGGGTGTCGCTGATTGCCCATGCGTACGCGATAACATGGGTTGTACGGCGGTTTCTAACGCCAATTTTTTCAGCGCGGCAATACAGTCATTTTGTTGTGCGAGAATGACCTCACGACCTGCTTGCAACATCAACGCATAAGACAAATTATTAATGTCTTCTGAGGTACAGGCAAAATGAATAAACTCACTGACTTGTTCCAATTCTGCACAACCTGCAATTTTTTCTTTCAGCAAATATTCAACGGCTTTGACATCGTGATTAGTCGTTTTTTCAATGACTTTGACGCGCTCAGCATCGACGGGGGAAAAATCATCGACGATATTGTTTAACAATTGATTAGCGACATCACTAAATGGCGCGACTTCAGGAATGAGAGGATGAGCGGCTAATGCCTGTAGCCAACGTACCTCAACGAGAACACGGAAACGAATCAGCCCATATTCACTAAAAATAGGACGCAGTGCTTCGACTTTGTCGGCATAGCGACCATCAATCGGTGAAATAGCAGTTAAAGCAAAATAGGTCATGGATTATCCTGTTAAATGACGAAATAATCCCAGTTTAATTCTCAGGCGAGCATTTGAAAACTAAAATGATAGGTAATGGGTAATAAAAAAGCGGCAGTGAGAGCTGATTGGAATACAAACTTAAGTTTGTACTCCTAAAATACTAAATTGCTATAAACCCCTCCCACCACTAAAATGCTCTGCCCTATCACAACAACTCATGAGGTCATGAATGAATAATCCGCAATACACAGAAGAACAGGCGAAACTACTTTATGACGTGTTGGTGCATCATAACGCGGCGACGCTAGCACCCAATTTTGATAAGGAAGCCGCTAAGCAACTAGATGACGCATTAGCCACCTTACGAATGGATTTATCTATGTTTATTGCTGAAGGTTATCACAGCGACCAGGAACCAAGTGAAAGCTATGATGATGATCTGCATTCACAAGAATGGCTGGATAATCACTAAGCGCGTGTTATTTTCTGAGCTTAAAACCAAAGCGGCGCATTTATTACGCGGTGAAAATGCAGAGCAACAGGCACATAATTTTCTGTTAAAAAAAGGGCTGAAACCTGTCGCGCGTAATTTTCGCTGTAAGCAAGGCGAACTCGATTTAATTATGCTGGATAAAGAAACGCTGGTGATTATTGAGGTACGTTTTCGGCAAACCGATAAATACGGCAGTGCGGCAGAGAGCGTCACGCGCAGTAAGCAATCGCGTATAATCGCGGCAACACATATCTATTTATCCACACAAAAAATCAATAAACCGCTACGTTTTGATGTGGTCGCACTGTCGGGTAATGGTCGCATAGACTGGATTCAAAACGCTTTTTAAACCCCCTAATCATCTCGCTATGAGCTTACAAGACCGAATTATTAATCATTTCACCGATCACCTACAAATTCATCAATATGCCATGACCAATCTGTGCGAGGTGATTGAATACGCCGCACAAGGGCTAGTAACTGCGTTACTAAATGATAAAAAAATACTGTGTTGCGGCAATGGTCGTTCGGCGACTTGTGTACAGTTATTTTCATCATCAATGTTGAATCAATTTGACCGTATTCGCCCTGCCCTACCTGTGATTGCCTTAACCGCTGATATGGCAACCATTACGGGTATTGCTAACGACACTACGTTTGATGATGTGTACGCTAAACAACTACGCGCCTTAGGCAATAGTGGCGATATATTACTGATTTATACTGAAAGTGGTGCAAGTGCCAGTCTTGCTAAAGCCATTAGTTCGGCGCATGACAAAGGTTTAATGATAATTGCGTTATCGGGTAATCATGATGCGCGGATTAGCCCATTACTGAAAGAAACGGATATAGAAATTCGCGTACCGTCTCATTCAGCGGCACGCGTACAAGAAATTCATGTCTTGATTACGCACTGTTTGTGCGATTCAATCGACCATCAATTATTTGGAGGATAAACCATGCGTCACAAATTATGGCTAGTATTGCTAGCCAATAGTATTTTATTGAGCGGTTGCGCAACTGCACCGTCGAATGATACGGCTATGAACCCGCAGTTTGCAAAACCTGACCGTCGTACGCCTGAAATGATAGCAAGCGATAAAGACATTGAGCGGACGGCTATCGAAGAGCTAATGGATGATTCAGAGTTAACCAGTCAAAGCCATATTAGTATCGATGCTTATAATGGCTTAGCGTTGATCACAGGTGAAGTGCCGAGTGAGACTATTAAAAATAAAGCTCTCGACATCGTACGCATTATTCCACACGTTAAAATGGTGCGTGATAGTTTAATAATTGCCCAACCCATTGATAGCACGGCACGCGCTAATGATGCCCAACTTACCGCACAAGTAAACGCTGCCCTCACACAAATTCACACCCTACCCAATTTTGATCCTGCAATGGTTAAAGTGGTCACGGAAAACGGTGTAGTGTATTTGATGGGACAAGTATCGAGAGAAGAAGGCAATGTAGTGATTAACGTCACGCGCTTGCAACCAAACATTAAACAAATCATCACGGTGTTTGAATACCTTGACTAAGTTACCCACCGATTTTTTAGCCTTGCTGAGTGAGGTGTTCACTAAACAAGAACTGCTCACCACACCCGAAGAATGCTGGGCTTATGGCTATGATAACAGCCGTTTGCATCGCTTACCGCAAGCCGTTATTTTTCCGACGCGCCATGAGCAAGTAGTCAGTGCCGTTAAAGCCTGTCATGATTTTGGTATTGCCTTAACAGTGAGAGGACGTGGCACAGGCACAACAGGTGCGACCGTACCGCTACATAACGGTGTAGTGATGTCGATGGAACGCATGACTAAGGTGCTGGAATTTTCACCTGATAATCGTTATATCACTGTACAAACAGGGATTACCAATCAGCAAGTTCAAGACTTTGTAAAAAGCAAAGGCTTTTTTTGGTCACCCGATCCCACCAGCGCGGCGTTTTGCAGTATCGGCGGTAATTTAGCCTATAATTCCGCAGGACCTAAAGCGGTTAAATACGGCACACCGCGTGAAAACACGCTAGGTTTACGCGCGGTGACTGGTGCAGGTAAAGAAATTAAAGTCGGCGTATTTACCAGCAAAGGCGTAGTCGGTTATGACTTAACACGCTTGTTATTAGGTTCAGAAGGCACACTGGCAATTATTACTGAAGCCACGTTAAAACTCACGCCGTTACCCGAAGCGACCAAAACTCTCAGAGCGATTTATAACAGCGTAGACTATGCCGCTAAAGCCGTATCTGCCATCATGGCGCAACCTGTTATCCCTTGTGCGTTAGAATTTATTGATGGCAATGCCATTAACATGATTCGTGATTACACCGAAACCGATTTACCTGCCAACGCAGGTGCCATGTTAATGATAGAAGTGGACGGGCAACGCGAAGGGCTAGAGCTTGCTGCTGAAAAAGTCATTGCTGCCGCGTCTAATGACGGCTTGCTGGATATACGCCTAGCAAAAACGGAAGCCGAAGTTGCCGCGTTATGGAAAACCAGAAAAGCCCTGTCGCCAGCGTTACGCAAAGTCGCACCGAAAAAAATCAATGAAGATGTGGTCGTGCCTGTCACGGAAATGTCGGCACTCATCACAGGCTTGGATGAGTTATCCACAAAATACCAACTGCCCATCGTGAATTTCGGTCATGCAGGTAACGGCAATATTCACGTTAATCTATTGCTAGACCCCGATGATCCAGAACAAAGCAAAAAAGCCCATGCTTGTCTGGATGAAATTTTTTCCTTGGTGCTGACGCTGAACGGTACGTTGTCAGGTGAACATGGTGTCGGTATCGAAAAAAGGGATTTTGTTGACCGTGAACTTGATGCTAACTCGATAGAATTAATGCGGGCGATTAAGCGTCAGTTTGATCCTAAAGGCATATTGAATCCTGACAAGATGTTGCCGTTGCTTTAAGCTCACATCAAACTTGATAAGGCGTATCAAAAACTCTATTATAGCTATTTTATTAGCCATAATAGAATGATTACCGATGAAAACCAGTACCATAGCCGAGGCAAAAAACAAGCTCTCACAACTCATTTATCAGCTTGAATCTGATGAACCTATACACCTTACCCGTCATGGTAAGCCTGTCGCTGTGATGCTATCAGAAGCCAATTATCAAAAGCTCACCCAACAAAATAATGGCTTATATCAAGCCATACAACACTGGCGTGAACAATTGAACAGTGACGGCGCATTAACTGAAACCGAACTCAACAGTTTACGCGCAAGCAGTCAGGCACGAGCATTTTCATGGGACGAATAAGCTATTTACTGGATAGTAATATCCTCTCAGAACCCGCACGCTTAAAACCTGATGACACTGTATTACAACGCTTTGCCACCCATGACGGTGATTATGCAACGGCGGCAATCGTCTGGCATGAGCTGGTTTATGGCTGTGAATTACTGCCCGCCTCGAAAAGAAAAAGACAGCTACAATCCTATCTAGCCATGTTATTAGCCAATGGGTTGATTATCCTGCCGTTTGACCAATCCGCCGCTGAATGGGACGCAAAAGAACGCGCCAGATGTCAGCAGCAAGGCAAAACCTGTGCCTACGCCGATGGTGAAATCGCCGCGATTGCAGTGACTCAAAAGCTAACGCTGGTTACTCGAAATACACAAGATTTTGAGAATTTTCAGGATTTGGTGTTAGAAAATTGGTTTGATTAAGCTGGATATGCTGCTTGCTGATAATAATTTCGTAGCATCACGCGAAAGCCCCGCATTCCGCAAGCTCCCCATGCAGGCTACTCGCTTTAGTAGTGTGTAGGATGGGTAGAGCGGTAGCTAAACCCATCTTTTACGCAGGTTTGTGATAGGTTTCGCAAGCTCTACATCTTACGTTTTGTTTAATGTGTAGTAGCAGTAGCGGCAGCAGTTGTTACTCTTTTGGTCATTAATTCAAGAACTGACTTTGATCCTGACGGTAAGTCACCACCTTTACTATTAGAAAATCCCGTTTCTTGTGGTGAAAAAATACACGATGCAGCATGTGCTAAAACAATATCTTCAGTTCCTTCATTTATGGATGCAGTTACGAGTGCTTGATAGGTTAATAAAGCATTTTGTCTATGTTTATTTACAATTGCATTGTGTTTGTGAGTTGTATAATTTCTTGCAGCCATTAATAACAAATAACCTAATACCGCAAAGATTAAAAATTTGCTACTCATAAGCTGTATGATTTCGGCATTACTTTCTGGTTTAATAAAATCAATTTTATGCAGAAATAAGCTGAAAATAGCAAATGAACCAACTGCTAAGGCAAACCAATATGTGTGTCTCAGCCACTTATCTGCCAAAACCTCTTGAGCTTCAGCTTCCTGTTTAAAATAACTGGCTTGTTGGGAAACACCTTGTTCTGCCGCCACGGCACGAATCGCAGCTAATGCACTGTCTGCATCAGTTTTAGCTGTATTTAATTGAGCGGTGAGTTGTTCAGATTGATCTTTAATCGATTGAATTGTAGCGCGAGCTTCAATTTCTAATATTGAAGTATCTGTATTTCGTGCGACACAATAGGCAATATATTGCCAAAGGGTGTTAAATAATTCATCCCTTCTATTTCGAAGACCTGTAATAATATTATTACGCCTGTTTGCGGCATTATCTTCCGTTGCATCAAAATCAATTATGCTAGAAAAAGTATTAAAATCTGCCAACGCTTGCTGATTTATGCTGTTTAATTGCGTATCTGTAAAGTCTTCAAGTACCGTTAAAGGAATGCGTTTATATATGTTTATAAGTTCAGATGCAGGTGCAACAGCATCCTTAAAAGACATTTGTAGACCTAACTCTGTTTCCCGACTGAGTGTTTTTACATCGAATTGTTGTATACGATTAAGATTAGATTGTGTTATTTCTAAAGTTTCTTGAGTTGCCATAAAATCATTATATTAAAATTTAGAATATGAAATTGTACGCTGAAATAGTCGGAAATTCCGTTTGCATTAGTGTGGAAATTGGGTAGATGCACAAAACCTAACGCATACCATAATGAATATTGGGGTTCGTACCTCACCCCAACCTACGAAACATCAATCCTGACTGACAAAAATCAACTGGCTGGTATCAAATCCTAAAGAAGCGGCTTTGGCAATCAGGACTTTTTTTATCTCGTCTTTGATTTTCGGCTGTCGTGCCAACAGCCACAAATAGGATTTATCTGGACCTGAAATGAGCGCGTATTGATAATTTTCATGGTCTAATTCAAACACAATATAAGACGCGTAAATCGGTTCAAAAAAAGACACTTTCAAATGCGCTTGAGTAGGGTCACCCACAAAATACGCTTTACCTTCGGCTTCCTGCCATTTATTTTCGCTTGCCGAATAACCGCGATTAAGCACTTTTAGACCGCCATCATCACGCAAACTGTAATCAGCCGTTATGCGCGTTAAACCACGCTCAAATGAATGATCCAGTCGGGCAATTTCATACCATTTGCCCAGATATTTCTCTACTTTGAAATTATTAACAGGGTGCACATTATCGGGGATACCCATACATCCTGCCAATACCAAAGCCAATATGACTGATAGTTTTCTCATTCTAGTACTACCTCATTAAAAACTGATTAGCACGATAGAACTTTGTACCTTAACTTATCCTATCGTGCTAATGTTAAATATTAGTACTTTCAGGCACATAAATATTCTGGTATTGTTCAATTAAAACGCTGACTAATTCCATTAATGAAGCCAAAGGGTGATTTTCATTAATCTGTTCCAAGGTTGAAATCACCGTCTTTCAGGCGGTTAGATTTATTTACGATATTTTGAGTTATTATAAGCCAAGCGTCTGAAAAGAAGGAGGGCTTATGGAGTATCGCTATGGAAGTCATACGGTTTATAAAATTCAATACCACAAGTGTTTGTAACGAAATATCGTTACAAAATATTGAAAGGAGATATTGATCTGAAGGTTCGTGAATTGATCAGGCAGACCTGTGAAGCCCTTGAGATAGAAATTATAAAAAGCGTTGTCAGTCAGGATTAGTCCATATTTTTTCGTCTCTGCCCACGTCTAACATTGCGCCTAGTGAGATAATGAGACGAATCAAAGGAATAGGTGCCATAAAGTTGTTTGAAAGTTTTCTCAATTTGAAAAAGCGATATTGGGGATGGATGTTTAGTTTTTTCATGTCTTTCGTGGAGAGGTGTTGTGCAACTTACAGATTTTTATATCTATTCATATCCAGCAGTCCTGCCTCCAAGCCCCTATAGTGTCGGTGCTGTTCATTAAACCAATCGGCGTGTTGCCAGATGTCTGGATTAGTGCGATGTACACCAAAGCGACTGTAAAGTGCGTCCATATCCGCATCAGTCTTGGCATTTTGAATCATGCTAACAAATTCATTGAGCTGGTTTTGTTCCACGGTAAAGAAAAAGTTGGGATAGCTACCGATAAAGCCTGCAAAAATAGTCATTCTGTCGTTTTCAGGCACGCGGCGTGACTGTTCAGAGAACATTTTTGATAAGTTGGTGTAGGCTTTATCCAGTAATAAGGTGTAGACCAAATCGTTTTTAGGGTTGCCTGTTGTCACTCTAAGCAATGACATTTCGGGTAACGCGCCTAAATGCCCGCCTTGTAACTGTGCAAGCTTGCGCAATATACTGTCTGCTTGTTGCTGAACAGGCGTGGTGTTGGCTCGCAAACAGGTATTTTGTGGGCAACGATTGATGGCATCAACATCACCTGCGGCTTTACCTAAACGTTGTCTTACTTGGTCAAAAAATTCTCTTTTGTAAGCGGTAGTTTGGTAGTTGATTTCGCTAGGATGGTCGATACTGAATAATGGCTTAGCAATACGCATGCTGTCTGCGCCTATATACCAACTGTTATACATAGTTTGCCGCTGCATGGCAGGCATAAAACGTAAAAAATTATCCTCTGCATCCTCACGCAATATATCCATGTAAGTTCGACTGGCTAGCTGGTGTCCTGCGGTGCCGTAAATATCAAACCCTGCGACTAACAAATAATGCAGGCGTTCAAAGGTCGGATAATCAACTACCCAACTTGTTAACGGTGTATCACCGATAAAACCTTTAACAACAGTGGCACTGTCGAAATGCCTGAATATAGTGAGTGCGGCATTTTTATTTTTACCGTCGCCATCCCAGATATTAGTCAAACCAAAGCCACGATTTTTAGGTAAGGTCGAGTTAATAAAGTCATCTTTTGCCTTGAGGTATTGTTTGCCAAAGGTATCAAATTTAGTCCAGCCAAATAAGCTTATATCATTGGCTTCTTCACCAGGTAAGCCTAGAATTTGGCTATTCTTAGCGAGGGCTTGCGCCACTTTTTTAGGATAAAAGCTATTCGGCTGAGTGAAAACCACCCAAAATTGATCTCTAATACTCTCAGTGGCAATTTCACCACGACATACAGGACCTTTTATAAAGCCTGAGACAAAATACTGAGCATCATCGAGCAGGAATTGGTATTTAGGCATCATTGGCAATTCAACAAAGGCTTTAAAGGGATTTGCTGCAATTTCAGGTTGATAAGCGGGTAATGCAGTTACTTGATAATCAGGCTTGAAGAACAATTCATCATAACGTTGTTTTTTTTCATCACTTAATTCGTAGACAAAATGGGTTTTATCAACAATCGTTTCAGTAATAGGTCGCAGGCGATAATAAAAAATTGCTGTGTGCGGATCATCATAAGGTCGTACGGTATTAATGATGTCTATCGGTTGACCTGTCGGGGTTTTAGAGCGTACCCACTGAAAAAATTCATTATCAGGATGCCCTTTGAAATGAATATGCCCGATAAACAAGTGTTCATAGATGTAGCGGAACACCAGCTTTTGTTTGAGACTAGAACCGTTGAAATAGTTTTCCCATTTTTCAACGTCAGCAAGCGTTTGGCTTGGTAATGCGGGCAGGGGCTCAACTTTTGCACCCTGTTGTAGCCATTGTTTAATAATACTTTCTTGTTTTAAAGACAGAGCAGGCATGGCATAAGGCATTCCCCATTGTGGATGCTCATGTTGGTATGCTGGAAATTCGTCTATCGTTGGGCATTGTAATTCACGGTCTAAGGAAAAATTATAATCATCGCCCAGTTTTCCTGTGGTAGGTAGCGGATTAAGTCGTTTTAACTCAATGAGTTTAGCTAAAACTGAATTATCCAGATTGGCTATTTGGCTATCAGTACGCTCATTTAAGATAGGATAAAAATCTTTTGTACGCCATTCAGCGGTATTGGTAGCATCAATAAATAACCGCGTTGGCTTAGCAGGACTTAATCTAGTCGCACCATAGACTAACTGCTTGGTTGCGCCCCTATCAATACCGTCAATAGAACCGAGTTTTAATTGGCAAGGCGCGTCATAACAGCCATGACACGCCACACAACGCGAGTCTAGTATCGGTTTCACGTCTTTAGCAAAGGAAATTTTATGTTGCTGTTGAGCAAGAATAACTTGCTCTGGTGTCAATATACGTTGTTTTGGCGAGGATGTGCCGTACATTTTTTCATAATCGGGAGCCGTGTAAATAATCGAGGCACAGCCAGTAATAAAAAGAATAATAATGAGTAGAATGGAAGGCTTCATAATATTTCATCTGCTAGGATTTTAATTATATTTTTCAATATCTGACAAACGTTTAGTGATAAGCATAATAGCAGACTGATAAGAGTAATTATAACAACATAGAAGTTACGCATTGACAGAGGGTGTAGGCTATGTATTTTGAACGCACCGAAGCCAAAGAAAGTTGGCAAATAATGATAAGAGAAAGCAGCCGCCCAACGGCAGCCCATTGTACATTGGCGATGCATGCA
>DFWO01000183.1 GCA_002380945.1 Methylococcaceae bacterium UBA4132
GCAAACTGTAGTTCACATAGCGATACGCCAATAGCAGTTGCCGAGTATCTGAGCTTAACCAAAGGCACGGTTTCGCAATCCATCAGCGTATTAGAACGCAAGGGCTACCTTAATAAAACGCCAGATAGCCAAGATAAACGCGTCGTGCATCTGAGCTTATCACTGATGGGTCAGCAGTTATTAGCCGAACTTAAACCATTAAATATTTTTGCCCAAGCGGAACTTATGTTAGCGACCAAACAAGTCACCACCATTGGCGAAGCATTAAGTACCGTGTTGTTAGTATTACAACAAACCAGTCAGGCGAAAAGTTTTGGCGTTTGTGGTTCTTGCGCTCATTTCATTGAGCGTGAGGATCATAATCACTGTGTGGTCGCTCAAATACCTGTCAGTTCAGATGATGCAGAAAGAATTTGTCGTCATCATGTACCGATTCATACTGTTTAACCCTTTTTATATTACTTAAGAGATTACCACCATGTTTGATCCTAAAGCCATTGATGATATTGCCAGTAAATTAACGGCAGCATTGCCATCAGGTCTAAATAATCTGAAAGACGACATGGAAAAAAACTTCCATGCTATTTTGCAAACCGCGTTAGGCAAATTAGATTTAGTGACCCGCGAAGAGTTTGAGGTTCAAAAAGCCGTATTAGCCAAGACCCGCTCAAAACTGGAAGCCCTAGAACAACGTGTGGCTAACATAGAACAGCAAGTGCTTAACAAAGAAGAACTGTAAAACACGGAAACACAGACTATGGAATTAGCCGTTGTCTATAGTCGAGGTCGTTCAGGCATAGAAGCTCCGTTAATCACCGTTGAAGTTCACGTTGCTAACGGCTTACCTGCACTGAATATTGTTGGTTTACCCGAAGCGGCAGTTAAAGAAAGCAAAGACCGTGTGCGTAGTGCGATATTAAATTCGCGTTTTGATTTTCCCGCGCAACGCATTACTGTCAATCTTGCCCCTGCTGATTTACCCAAAGATGGTGGACGTTTTGATCTTGCCATCGCTTTGGGTATTCTCGCCGCGTCAGGGCAAATTCCCAGCACTCAACTCAATCAATATGAATGCGTCGGTGAACTGTCATTAGGCGGTGATTTACGTCCGATTAGTGGCGTGTTACCTATCGCCATTCAAGCCCGCAATAACCAGCGTAAACTGATTTTACCCAAAGAAAATACTGCCGAAGCCGCACTGGTAAAAGGCATTGAAATCATTCCCGCTGTGCATTTATTAGAAATTTGCGCCTATCTTAACGGGCAGAAACAAATTCCTGTTGAATATGCAGTGCCTAGCCAAGAGAGTGTCAGCGAAGGTGTCGATTTTGCCGATGTTCACGGTCAATATCACGTCAAACGCGCCTTTGAAATTGCCGCTGCTGGTGCGCATAACCTGCTTATGCTAGGACCACCTGGTACGGGTAAATCCATGTTAGCCGCTCGCTTGCCCACTATCTTACCGCTACTCTCCGAACAACAAGCCCAAGAAACAGCCGCTATTGCCTCAATTAGCGACCAACACTGGGATGTGCATAACTGGTTAAAACCACCCTATCGTGCGCCGCATCACACCGCCTCAGCCGCCGCTTTAGTCGGTGGCGGTAGCAATCCACGGCCAGGTGAAATATCGCTTGCCCACAACGGCGCGTTATTTCTTGATGAACTACCCGAATTTGATCGCAAGGTGTTAGAGGTATTGCGCGAGCCGTTGGAATCAGGGCATATCGTTATTTCCCGCGCTGCCCGACAAGTTAATTTCCCCGCCCGTTTTCAGCTCATTGCTGCCATGAATCCTTGCCCATGCGGTTATTTAGGCGACAGTTCAGGACGTTGTCATTGTACCTCAGAACAAGTCATGCGTTACCGCGCCAGAGTCTCAGGACCTTTGCTGGATAGAATTGATATGCACCTTGAAGTCCCTAGAGTCTCGCATGAGGTGTTACGCAATGGCTCACCACAAGGCGAAGAAAGCAGTGCGACCATTAGAACGCGCGTGATCGCCGCGCGTAATCTCGCTGTTGCACGACATGGCAAAGCTAATTCAAACTTAACCGCTAGAGAAGTCAAACAACTGTGCGTGTTATCAGCGCAAGGCTATTCACTGTTAGAACAAGCAATGGATAGATTCGGCTTATCGCACCGTGCGTATCATCGTATTTTAAAACTGGCGCGTACTATTAGCGATCTTGCGGGGTCGTCACAAATTGAAATCAACCATTTGAGTGAAGCGATTAGTTATCGAAAGTTGGATAGAAAGTAAGCTTCGCGTCTTGTCTTAGCTCCATCATGTTTGATAGAACGACCTAGATAATAACCTGAGTTCGACATAAAACTCTTTGAAATCATTGATAAATTTCAAATCACAGTCATTGCGGCATGGATTGCCGCAATCCAGAAGCTATAGATGGCGAGACTTTAACACATCCATGTGTTCTAGATTCTGGCAATCCATGCCAGAATGACGGTAGTGTTTAGTTTCTTATGTCGAACTCAGGTTGGATAACGTCTTTAAGTTAATTAAATGCGATGTTCGACTTTTAAATTTGCACTAAGTGTTCAAACGGGAGAGGCTACTGTCCGAGAGAACGCTTTAAAAACACACCAATCGTATAAGCTAGAAGTTACGCATTGACAGAGG
>DFWO01000074.1 GCA_002380945.1 Methylococcaceae bacterium UBA4132
GCACGCATCCTGCGTGCCGATTCTAATAATTCGCGAATCAATTCAAATTGTTCTCGACTAAGGTCGCTTGGATATTTTTTTCTCATCCGCTTATTATCAGGCTTTTAGATGAGATTTTGAACACGTTCTAAGGCAAAAGGACAGAATGTCGCCACAGTCATTGACCGTAAAATACACAAGAAGCCACGTTGACGAGTTGCTACGTCACTGCTTGTTCAGCAAATATGTTATGCGGATGTTTTTGCATTCCCGCAACGCGGTCGAATCCACAAACGTAATTCCCTGACTTTTGCCACAACGACTCTGCCAAACACAGTGTCCATACTCGAAAAATGTTAGTGGCTATTAATGATTCCCATTAGCTTTCAGCATAGCGCGATTGCTCTACTACCTAGGTACGCTGCTAATGACACTCTATGAATAACCTAGTAAAATACCCGCCATTATTTTGTCAAAAAAAGCCGTAGCGATGCCAATAGGATTTTAAACACCAAGTTATTTTGCCTTGATTGTTTAAAAAACGCTTATAATCGGCTGTTAAAATTTTATTTATGATTATCGAGGTGAGCGTGGAGCTAAGTGGCGCACAAATTCTGCTTCAAAGTCTGGCAGACGAAGGAGTGGAGTATATTTTTGGCTACCCAGGTGGAGCAGTATTGCATATTTATGATGCAATTTTTCAACAGGAAGCGGTGAAACACATTTTGGTTCGGCATGAACAGGGTGCAACCCATGCAGCCGATGGTTATGCGCGTGCAACGGGTAAACCAGGCGTAGTATTAGTCACCTCAGGACCTGGTGCGACTAATGCGGTAACAGGGATTGCCACTGCGTATATGGATTCTATTCCAATGGTAGTGATTTCTGGACAAGTTTCGTCACCTGTTATTGGTAGTGATGCGTTTCAAGAAGTCGATATGGTCGGCATTACCCGCCCTTGTGTGAAACACAATTTTTTAGTCAAAGATGTCACTAAACTAGCTGAAACTATTAAAAAGGCGTTTTATGTAGCAACGACTGGACGACCAGGCCCTGTGGTCGTGGATATACCCAAAGATATAACCGCGCCTAACATTACTGTGCCATATAAATACCCTAAAAAAGTGTCCTTGCGTTCGTATAATCCTGTATTGAATGTACCTAAAGAACAGATTAAAGCCGCAGTTGAATTATTACTCAGTGCAAATAAGCCAATGATTTATTCAGGCGGTGGCGTAGTATTGGGTGAAGCCAGTGAAGAATTGACGGAATTTACTCGCGCCTTAGGTTATCCGATTACTAATACCTTGATGGGCTTGGGCGCGTATCCTGCCACCGATAAACAATTTGTTGGTATGTTAGGAATGCACGGCACTTACGAAGCCAATATGGCAATGCACGAAAGTGACGTGATTATTGCTATCGGCGCACGTTTTGATGACCGAGTGACGGGTAAGTTGGATGAGTTTTGCCCTTATGCCAAAATTATTCATATTGATATTGATCCTGCGTCTATTTCTAAAACGGTTAAAAAAATCGCCATTCCGATTGTCGGTGATGTTAAACCCGTGTTAAAGCAAATGTTGGAATGCTTAAAAGAAAGCAAGAAAAAAACCAACAAAAAAGCCTTAGAAGCGTGGTGGAAACAAATTGATGAATGGCGTGCCGTTGACAGCTTAGCTTATGACCGTGACAGTGCTTTAATTAAGCCACAATATGTTATTGAACAGCTATATCAAGTGACAAAAGGTGATGCCTATATCACTTCCGATGTGGGTCAACATCAAATGTGGGCAGCGCAATATTATCCATTTGATAAACCACGTCGTTGGATTAACTCAGGTGGTTTAGGTACGATGGGGTTTGGTTTGCCTGCTGCTATTGGTGTTAAGTTGGCGTTTCCAGATGCCGATGTCGCGTGTGTCACAGGTGAAGCCAGTATTCAAATGTGTATACAAGAACTGTCAACCGCATTGCAATTTAAAACCCCTATTAAGATTATTAACATGAATAATCGTTATATGGGCATGGTTAGACAATGGCAGGAATTTTCTTACGAAAGCCGTTATTCGCATTCTTATATGGACACCATTCCAGATTTTGTGAAACTTGCTGAAGCGCATGGTCATATCGGTATTCGTATCGACAAACCTGAAGAAGTTAGACCTGCGTTAGAACAAGCGTTTGCCATGAAAGATCGTACCGTATTTTTAGACATCATGACTGACAGAACCGAAAATGTTTACCCTATGATTGAAGCAGGTAAAGGGCATCATGATATGAAGTTGCGCGTTGCCTTAGGCACCTCAACCGATCGGGAGTTGGCATAATGAGACATATTATTTCCATCCTGATTGAAAATGAATCAGGTGCTTTATCACGCGTATCGGGTTTATTTTCAGCGCGTGGCTACAATATTGAATCTTTAACCGTCGCGCCCACTGAAGACCCTAGTTTATCGCGCATGACGTTAGTCACACGCGGTAGTGAAGAAGTGGTTGATCAAATCACCAAGCAGCTTAATAAATTAATCGACGTGGTTAAACTGATTGATTTAGCCGATAGCCCACATATCGAACGTGAGTTAATGATGATTAAAATCAAAACCACTGAGCAAACGCGCAATGATATTCGCAGTGTTGTCGATATATTTCGCGGCAGAATTCTTGATGTCACACCTAGCTCTTATGTCGTGGAAATGACAGGCTCTTCCGAAAAACTTGATGCCTTTACCGCTGCTATCAGCCGCGACACCATTATTGAAGTCGTGCGTTCAGGTGCAACAGGTATTTCACGCGGCGAACAAGGCTTACACTTATAACTTTTAACACCAAATAGGAAACACAATGCAAGTTTATTACGACAAAGATGCAGACCTCTCTATCATCAAAGCTAAAAAAGTAGCCATCATTGGTTACGGCTCACAAGGTCATGCTCATGCCCTTAATCTAAAAGACTCTGGCGTTTCAGTTGTCGTCGGTTTGCGTACTGGCTCACCTTCAGTGGCAAAAGCTGAAGCACATGGTTTAACCGTTCAACCTGTTGCACAAGCCGTTGCGAGTGCGGATGTGGTGATGATTTTGACTCCTGATGAATTTCAATCAAGATTATACAGAGACGAAATCGAACCAAACATTAAACAAGGTGCAGTTTTAGCGTTTGCGCATGGTTTTGCGATTTTATTCAACCAAGTCACGCCACGCGCTGATTTAGATGTCATCATGATTGCGCCTAAAGCACCTGGTCATACCGTGCGTTCAGAATTTGTCCGTGGCGGCGGCGTACCTGATTTAATCGCCGTACATCAAGATGCTTCTGGCACGGCTAAAGCTATTTGTTTGGCGTATGCTTCTGCGATTGGCGGCGGTCGTTCAGGCATTATCGAAACCACATTCCGTGACGAATGTGAAACCGACTTATTCGGCGAACAAGCAGTATTATGCGGCGGTGCAGTTGAGCTGGTAAAAATGGGCTTTGAAACCTTAGTAGAAGCAGGCTACCCAGCAGAAATGGCGTATTTTGAATGCTTGCATGAATTGAAATTGATTGTTGATTTAATGTTTGAAGGCGGTATCGCCAACATGAACTACTCAATCTCTAACAATGCAGAATACGGCGAATACGTCACAGGCCCTCAAGTCATTAACGCAGAAAGCCGTGAGGCAATGCGTCAAGCCTTGAAAAATATCCAAAACGGCGAATACGCGAAAAAATTCATTCTGGAAGGTTTAACCAACTACCCAGAAATGACTGCAAAACGTCGTTTGAATGCAGAGCATCCGATTGAAGTCGTCGGCGCACAACTGCGTAGCATGATGCCTTGGATTAAAGCCAACCAAATCGTTGATAAAGCTAAAAATTAATTGTCGTGCGTAGGGTGGGCAATGCCCACCCTACAACTCAGCATTGCGCAATTAAGCAATTAAGCAATTAAAAAAAGCCTGTCATCATGACAGGCTTTTTTTATGGGTTATGGTTTTGCGGTAAACTGGTGCAATCTACGAACCTAAACATAATTAAGGTCACAAAAATTTTCTAATAGGAGGAGCTTATGAAATTACAAGTTGTGATTCACCCAGCCGAAGAAGGCGGTTTTTGGGCAGAAATTCCTGCTTTTTCAGGTTGTGTTTCAGAAGGCGAGACACTAGAGGAAACGCTGTTAAACATCAAAGAAGCCGCAGAAGGCTGGTTAGAAGTGGCGGCTTTGCGTATAAAAAACCACAACCAAGTACAAATTGCTGAAATCGAATTATGAAATCTATTTCAGGAAAAGTGTTTTGTAAACTTTTACATTGTCACGGTTGGCAGTTGCAACGCATTCACGGTAGCCATCATATCTACACCCATCCTGATAAAGCTGAAATCTTAACTGTTCCTGTGCATAGCAATCAGGATTTAAAAATAGGCACATTAAACAAATTGCTTAAAGATACTGGCTTAACAGAGCAAGACTTGTAGGCAAGTAATGGGGGTTTTATGTTGGGTTACCAAAAAGCGCAACCCAATCCTATAATGCTAAGCCAATTTGTGGTTGTTTAGGGTTAAGCAAGATAAGATGAAGAAAAAAGTTAAATATCTATATCAATAGAGACAGGGCAATGGTCTGAGCCAAATTGTTCTTTAGAATAAAAACAATCTTTGATTTTATCTTTTAAAATATTATCGACTAAAATATAATCTATACGCCAACCAATATTTCTTTCTCTTAAATCGTGCATTAATCCCCACCATGAATATTCTTTTTTTTCTGGATAAAGAAAGCGGAAAGCATCGACAAAACCCATTGAAAGTAAATTAGTCATCCATTGCCTTTCTTGCGGAAGAAAACCAGCGTTTTTTTCATTTGATTTAAAATGAAAAACATCTATTTCTTGATGTGCGACATTTAAATCACCAACAATAATTATTGGTTTATTAAACTTACGAAGATTACTAATAAAAAAAACAAATTTACGAATAAATATTTCTTTTTCTTCTAAACGCAAAAGTTTTCTATGACTATGTGGGGCATATACATTTACCAAAATAAATGATTTAAACTCTGTTGTTAATACACGCCCCTCATTATCTAATTTACTATCACCAATACCTTTACTTATTGATATAGGTACTAAGCTTGGATTCACTATAGTTGTTACGCCACTGTAGCCTGATTTTATCGCACTATTCCAATAGGCAGATTTGGAATGAAACATTGAGCTAGTCAGTAAATCCTCTTGCATTTTTACTTCTTGAAGACAAATAACATCATATTCACTTTCATAAAGCCATGAATCATATTTACCTTTTATTATTGATCTAAGACCATTTACATTCCAGCTAGTAATTCTCAAAGAAACCTCAATCTAACTAATCACCACTTAATGTTTCAATGATCTCACGGGTAAAAGCAGCAGCCACAGCGGCGGCATAAGGTTGCCATATCTTATTTTTATCTGCATTTGCGTAATCACAAATACCTCTTACAATAAAATAATCTTTTCCTTGTAGCCAAGCCGCATCTGAAACCCCCGATGCTTCCATCTCAATAGCTTTAGCTTTGAGCTTATTTTTTAGTTCATCTCGAACATCAGCGTCTTTTACCACAGTATTGCCACTAGCGATGACCCCAAAATGTATTCTTGGACGTTCTTTGTTATATCCCTTTTGTACAGATGGCTGTCTTTTTTTAAAATCACTTATCCAATCAGAATCACATAAATTCATTTTTTTAGGTCGTGTAATTTTTTTTTTGGATAGTAGCCAATCTAAATACTCCCAATATTTATAATTACCCATTCCTGTGTTAGTAACTATCATATGAGTATTTGTCAATAATGTTGCATTAGGAGGTCTAGGTAAATAAGTATATTGAAATTCAGCTCCTTTGGGGGTGACCTCATTTTTACCCATATCATGTTGTTTAACACCGAATTGGTTACATACAACTATATCCCCTAATCTAATATGTTCATTTTTATTTTCTAAGTTTGGGATACCACCAGCGATTCCAATCATAAAAATATATTTTATAGAAGGATATTTTTCTAAAATTTTTGTAGTAATAGCAGCAGAAAAATTATTACCTACACTAGACATTGCTACAACTACATCTTGCTTGTTTATTTTGCCATGAGGATACTGTGTATGGACATCTCCAAAGCTTAAATCATATCTTTTGTCTTCTAAGAATGCTACCATCATTTCAAATTCTAATGGTAAAGCAGTAACAATTAGTATTTTTGGTTTAAATGTATATTTCTTTTCATTTTTCATATCATTTACAATCTCGATTAATTGTTTTATACACTTAGCAAAAATATCTTTATCTAACTGCTGAAACTGTAATTTCTCTTTATAATAAACCTTTACAGCTTTTAAGTGTTCTTCTAGTTTTCTGCTAATATATCCATCAGAGTATTCTTTAGGCATATAAACACATAATTTATCTTTTACGGTCGATTTTTTTGAATGTTGATTAACTACTATTTCGATAGCCCGTGCCGAAGTACCTGGTGTGAACGTAAACATCAATAGAACATCATATTCTACTCGACCAGCTAAAATAGCTTCAAAATCGATGTCTATTATATTTACACCCAATTTACTTAATACACATGAATATAACCTTCTCATTTGGATAGAAGTTTTATCACGTTTAGATGCACCTATCCATACTTTTATACCAGCTAAATGATTTCTATCTAATCCTGCTCTATTAAGCATATCAAGTGCTTTTTTTAGGTAATCGCATTCGGTTTGACATGAGTCTGGTATCATTTGATAAATTCTCTTCCAGCTTCAGTGAGTTGTGTTAAATCGTTATTTTCGCTTTTAACAAATCCCATTATTATAAGAGATTCTATAATTTCTTCTGGTGAATCAGTAAAATCATTGGCTATTTCATCTAAAAGAAGATTTTCAATTGATACATTATTTCCCTCTCTTAATATTGATAGAAAACGTTTAGAAGTAATTCCACTAATATTTTTTGTAAATCTTCGATAATTGCCCTCGTCAACATCCTTAGCCTTTTTAATAAGTTCATTAGCCCTTGCAGTTAAAAATGAATTAACTAATTCTGATTCTAAAAGCCAAGTATGTTTATTTTTAGCTCTGTCTTTATGTTTTTCTTGCAATAAGATATATTTATTTCCAAAAACTGAGTATTGAATTTCATCCGAAGTATCTAAAGCATATAAATTTACAGATCGATTAGCGATAGCATAAATAGTACGCAATTCTTCATACCACTTTCTATCAGACTTATCTGATGCCCAGCTTTCTAAATTCCACTTTAGAATACTTGTTGAATTTTTCATATTCTCTTCAGGGATATTATAAACAACACGAAATACATTTTTTTCTTGTTGATTAATCTCTTCGCAAATATACCGATGAAAAGGGTCGGTAAGTGCTCTCATTTCACCAGTAATATGAATACATTCGCCTAAGCTATTTTTTTTCAGACTTTCTTGTATTAAATTGTTTGTTTCTCTATGCGTATTTTTTATATCTTCCCTAGAATATCCGTGAGAAATTATTGTAGGTAATTTACTATTGATGCCGACTGACTCAAGAGTCTGCTCTAATTTTTTATTGGAATCGTTTTTAGCCATCTTGATTTGCGCTATTGTTATTATCCCAATTCAATTTTGTTTTCCATACATACTCATTTTGATTTGGTTTAAAAGAAAAACAAAGCGGTACAAGCTTCCCGTATTTACGATGTCTACTCCGATTGGTGCAAGGCGTATTTTTATTTAAATCATGTCCAGCTATTTCATTATTATGTGTGTTATCCCATAAAATATTCCTGTTTTCATATCTGGCTACGCCAAAGCCAGTACATATCAAATTTGAACAAATCCTAATAATTCCATTAGGATGAACCATCACACGCTCTCCAAGTTTAACTGGGCAATAACCAAAATATTCAGCATTTTCTTCAAAAACTTGTTTAGTAACAAAACACTGAGGGAGTCGTATGTCAATTTCAAAATGATTATTTGATATTTTCTGAGAAATTTCATCATACATTATTACCCATTCTTCTGGACTGGGTGCAAAGTCGCCTGTCCATGTATCCATTGGAACGCCCGCTTTAAATAAATCATGAAAGTTAATTTGATATACGCCTAAATTTTCTGCGAATCTAATCATCTTTTCAATGAGGAAAATATCATTGTCATCTTTTGTCAATAAAAGTTTATGTACACAGCAAGTTATTGAAACTTTGTAGCCCATGTTTATGGCTCGTTTAATACTTTTAACAGCTTTTTCAAATGTCCCATTTCCTCTAAGCATATCATTTGTTTCTTTGGAAAAACCATCTACGCTAAAAGCAATTTCATTAAGCTGTTTAAATTTAGGTTCTGATAATAATTGTGATATTGTTTGACCATTAGTATCTATACGAATATATTCATAGCCTATTTTTTTAGTTTCATCAATCAAATTCAATAATGGTTTTCTTTCTTCCCTATAGCCATAAAGCGTTGGCTCTCCTCCCAAAAATGTTACCTTAGATGCACCTAATTTTTTAAAAGTCTTTAATAATTCTATGGCATCATCTAAAGGAATTTCTTCATTTATATAATGATTAATACTTGGCTTATATATACATTGTTCACAAGCAATATTACATCTATCAGTAATGTACATAAATACTTGCTTTAATTGCTTAAAATGATTAGCAAATTTTTTATCAACCAAGTAATTACCTATTGTATTCATTTGACTGAATGAGCTATTACTAACAAATAATTTTGATTCATTAGTTATATTTTCTTCTAACGTATTAATATAATTGCTATTCAATTTAATTACTTTCATGTCCAAGTTTCCTTTTTGTATCGTTACTATTCTAACAAAATCTTACTCATCCACATATTTTTCTTGCCAAATGCAACAAGCCAAGTAGCACCTTACAATCCCGTGATGCTAAGAGCGTGTTTTAAAAGTTCTAACCAAGAGGCAAAATGAGAGCTTTTGCTCTTGTTTAGGATGAAAAAGCGACCAATGCGAGCAAGCGATACCCGACAGAACTGAATCCCGTAAGGCGGAATAGCTCTTGCGTATTACGCTATCACTGATATTCTCTACTCATTTTATTACAAGATAAACCCATGCAAGTCATAGCATTTGAAACGCATCGGGTTATGGTATGATTCGGTTGTCTTTTTCTTGCCAGCAAGTCGCTCACATTTTAAAAAATCAGAAGCCAAGCCTATATATTTTTTATATTTCAGATCAAGGATAATTATGCGAAATCTAGCTAAACAATATGTAATACTTTGTTTATTTGTGATGTTAACCAGTTTAATGTCCGTTACTAAAGTGATGGCGGGGGATTTGCAACTTCCGCAGCAAGTTATACAAAGTGTTTCGGAAAAATTACAGCAAAGACTACAGGACAAATCTTTTACCAAGGATTTTGCTCAAGTTACGCAATTTGTTAATGACATTATTGCTCCACATACGGATTTCGACATAATTGCACCGTTAGTTCTAGGGAAGCACTGGAAAACGGCAACTACTAATGAACAAGAGCGTTTTAAACATGAATTTCAGACATTGCTGATAAGAGTCTATTCCCGAGCGTTTGTGGAGTATAACGATTGGTCAATACGTTTCATTCCTCTTGAACTGCCAAATGATGCTAAAAAAGTCATCGTAAAAACGGAGGTTACGCAACCTAGTCAACCACTTGTTCATGTAGATTACCGAATGTTCCTAAGTAAAGGCGAATGGAAAGTTTACGATATTATGATTGAGGGTGTAAGTCTAGTGACCAATTATCGTTCAACCTTTGACAACGAAATTCAAACCAAAGGTTCATTAAATGCTGTTATTGATATGCTGGTCAAACGGAATGCTGAAGCACTTAAAGCAAAAGCATCTTAATGGCTGGGATGCGTATTGGCTGTAGAATTTGCAATCCGTAATAGCTTGCGTATCCGCCAAATTTAACGAACTATCATGTAGTTAGGTTATTCCCTACACGCTGAAAATACGGCGCGAACCACTGTTACTGTATTCCCAGAGAATAAGCTAATGCCTAGAGGAGTATAAACTTAAGTTTGTACTCTTCCGCACTTCCCAACAAAAAATCATAACTCATTATTCACTTATGGTTGCCATCAATCAATTTAGTATTTTGTGTTATCCTATCGCGTTCTGTTTTTCATCGCCCAATATCACTTTATGCGAACTCGCGTTAAAATTTGCGGTTTTACTCGTGTCGAAGACGCTGTTTATGCGGCTCATCAAGGTGCGGATGCCATTGGTTTGGTATTTTACGCGCCTAGTCCAAGGAATGTGACGATTGAACAGGCGATTAACATCATTAACGCACTGCCTGCGTTTACGACTGTGGTGGCGTTATTTGTTGATGAATCAGAAGCCAAAATACGCGATGTGTTAAAGCAAATGCCGATTGATTGTCTGCAATTTCATGGTGATGAATCGGCTAGTGCGTGTCGGCTTTATGGTAAACGTTATATTAAAGCAGTGCGTATGCAGGCTAATACGGATATAGCTCAACTTACTGAGCAGTATCATGATTCCGCTGGTTTGTTGCTGGATGCTTATCATCCTGATACTAAAGGCGGCACAGGGCAGTCATTTGATTGGGCGTTAATTCCTAAACAGTGTGCGTTACCGATTATTTTGGCAGGTGGTTTGGATGCAACCAATGCTAAACAAGCGATACAAGCAGTTCGACCTTACGCGCTGGATGTGAGTAGTGGCGTGGAATCAAGCAGAGGCATTAAGGATGCCTTGAAAGTAGCAGCATTTATACAACAAGTTAATGAGAGTGATAGAGAAATAACATGACCGAAAAATATAATATGCCCGATGCGCGGGGACATTTTGGCCCTTATGGCGGGTTGTTCGTTGCTGAAACGTTGATTCCACCTATTCAGGAATTGAATGCTGCTTATCAGCAGTATATGAATGACCCAGAATTTATTGCTGAACTGGATGCTGATTTACAGCATTATGTCGGTCGTCCGTCGCCTTTGTATTATGCAGAGCGTTGGAGTCGTGAACTCGGCGGCGCGCAGATTTATTTAAAACGTGAAGATTTGAATCATACGGGTTCACATAAAATCAATAACACGGTGGGTCAAGCGTTGCTTGCTAAACGTATGGGCAAAACGCGTATTATTGCGGAAACAGGCGCAGGTCAACACGGTGTTGCAACAGCAACAGTGGCGGCACGTTTGGGCTTGGAATGCGTGGTGTATATGGGCGCGGTGGATGTTGCCCGTCAATCATTAAACGTGTATCGCATGAAGTTATTGGGTGCAACAGTCGTAGCGGTTGAATCAGGTTCTAAAACCTTGAAAGATGCCCTGAACGAAGCGTTACGCGATTGGGTCACGAATGTTGATAATACCTTTTATATTATTGGCACAGTGGCAGGCCCCCATCCGTACCCTGCTATGGTTAGAGATTTTCAAGCGATTATCGGACGTGAGGCAAAACAACAATGTTTAGCACAAGCAGGACGTTTACCCGATGCTTTAGTGGCGTGTGTCGGTGGCGGCTCTAATGCGATTGGTTTGTTTTATCCGTTTATTGATGATGAATCAGTGAAGTTAATCGGTGTCGAAGCGGCAGGTGATGGTGTTGAAACAGGCAGACATTCCGCGCCTTTATGTGCAGGTAAACCAGGTGTATTACACGGCAACCGTACTTATTTAATGGCGGATGAAGACGGCGAAATTATTGAAACCCATTCGATTTCAGCAGGACTCGATTACCCTGGTGTGGGTCCTGAACACGCATGGTTGAAAGATACGGGACGCGCTCAATACGTTAATATCACTGATGATGAAGCGTTGGAAGGTTTCCACGCCTTAACCCGCATGGAAGGTATTATTCCCGCGCTGGAATCTGCTCATGCAATGGCATACACCATGAAACTCGCACCGACCATGCGTAAAGATGAAATCATCATTGTTAATTTGTCAGGTCGTGGCGATAAAGATATGCAAACGATGGCAAGACGTGAAGGAATAGAATTATGAGCCGATTAGCAACAACTTTTGCAGAACTGGAAAAAACAGGGCGTAAAGCCTTAATTCCGTTTATTACCGCAGGTGATCCACAGCCTGATTTTACCGTGCCGATGATGCACGCAATGGTCGAAGCAGGTGTTAATGTTATTGAGTTAGGAGTACCATTTTCTGATCCAATGGCAGATGGTCCTGTCATTCAACGTGCTAGTGAACGTGCATTAGCCCATAAAATGAGCTTGAGAAAAACCTTAGCGGTTGCTACCGAATTTCGTAAAACTAATACAACCACGCCTGTCGTGATTATGGGTTATTTGAATCCGATTGAAGCAATGGGTTATGAAGCCTTTGCCGATGCTGCACAAACGGCAGATATTGATGGCGTGTTGACGGTGGATTTACCGCCCGAAGAAGCAGAAGAATGTACCGCGTTATTGAAAGCGAGAGGTATAGACCCCATCTTTTTGTTAGCCCCTAACAGTACGGATGAACGCATTGAAAAAATGGACGCATTGGGTAGTGGTTATATTTATTATGTATCGCTGAAAGGCGTAACAGGTGCGGGGCATTTGAATACTGCCGATGTGGAACACAAACTGCAACAAATTAAAGCCCATACTAAGCTACCTGTCGGTATCGGCTTTGGTGTTAAAGATGCTGAGACGGCAAAAATAGTGTCGGCATTAGGTGATGGTGTGGTGGTTGGTAGTGCGTTGATTAGCAAAATTGAAGCTAACTTGGACAATCCGACCCAAGCTACAAATGAAATAATCGAATTATTAACAGCCATGCGTTCTGCAATGGACAGTTAAGCGAGAGTATAAAGACATGAGTTGGTTTAAAAAATTAGTTCCATCCACCATTAGAACCGAAGGCTCTAATAAAAAAGTGACTGTACCTGAGGGCTTGTGGAATAAATGCCCAAGTTGTAATGCCATTCTTTATAATATTGAACTGGAAAAAAACTACAGTGTTTGTCCCAAGTGTGAACACCATTTGCGTATTTCTGCGCGTACGCGGTTAAATTTATTTTTGGATGAACAAGAGCGTGAAGAAATTGCTAAACACGTTAAACCTATTGATCCTTTGAAATTTAAAGACAGTAAAAAATATAAAGATCGCATTAGCCAAGCGCAAAAACAAACCAAAGAACCCGATGCTTTAGTGGTGATGAAAGGTCAATTGCATGGTCAAGATGTCGTGGTAGCGGCATTTGAATTCAGTTTCATGGGTGGTTCTATGGGGTCGGTCGTGGGTGAAAAGTTTGTCCGTGGCATCAATAAAAGCGTTGAATTAGGCATTCCATTCGTGGTGTTTACTGCCAGTGGTGGTGCGCGTATGCAGGAATCATTGTTTTCGTTATTTCAAATGGCAAAAACCAGCGCAGCGTTAACCAAACTAGCGGATGCTGGTCTTCCCTATATTTCTTGTATG
>DFWO01000105.1 GCA_002380945.1 Methylococcaceae bacterium UBA4132
CCTGTTTAGTGTAGCCACATCATGCCTATAACCGCAACTCTTATAGCAATATCGCTGTTTACCTCTAACAAATCCATCTTTTTTACACTCTTCGCTTTAGCATTTCGGACAGCTTGGCATTTTTTAACTCGTCTTGTCGTTATAAATTTTGTAGATTATGCTAACTATTCTTAATTAACAATGCGTTAATATTTAATCTGAATTCGACATAAAAAAAGCAGCCTTTTTAAAAATCTGAATGCAAAGCTGTATGGTAGCTAAAATTGCATTTATGACTTGAATCAATCCTAGTTGGCTGTGATGATTTTACGTCATACTTCTGTGATACTGACGACTCTTGTACCCAATATCTGACTGAATGAAATCGGACGCGATGATGAAATATAGACAAAAAGCGTCATAAAGCCAAGAGCTGATGCGAAAACATCCGCACTCCTAACCATAACATATTTGCTGAACAAGCAAGGACGTAGCAACCCGCAACGGGGTGGTTTTCATGGCTTCTTGTGTACTTTACGGTCAATGACTGTGGCGACATTTCTTCAGAAAACTCAGTCTCATCAAGACTATCAATGATCCGTTGAAGAAGGTTCTTAACCTTGAACACACTCATCATCGCTTTCTCATTAACTTTCTGGTGAATGCAATTGCCTGTCTGGTCGCTTATTTTTAGCAATTTAAGAAATCTCCCTTAAATTTAGCTCGAACTCAGGTTACTTTAAGCGACAGGCAACAAAAAACTGCCTTTGGTTTTAACTCGAAGCGGTTTTGATTTAGTAGGGTGGGTAGAGGCAAGAGCCGAAATCCATCTTGAATCAAGGTGTTAATGGGTTTCGCTATCGCTCTACCCATCTTATGGGTTGTTTTATTTAGTTATCTTTCTTAAGTTGATGCGTATGGGGGTTCGCAAGCTCACCCCAACGTACGCGGTAGCGGAGCGCGGGATAACATCATAGTTAAGATAACCCAGCATTCTGCAAGCTCCATACCGGATACTCGCTCATTCAAGTCGCTTTGTGCGTGTTAAAGTCAAACAAACCTTTTGATCAATCGCTTCATGGTGCTTGATTTTGATAACAAAATCTACAAATTAGACATCTTTTCTTAGTTGCAAAATTGCATTGCGCTTTTAACACTTGATTTTGCCATATTACCTAAACGGCTTCAGTCATGCTTGTTTTCACCTAACCAATCTGGAATATGAGAACCTTGAGAGGCAAAATGTTCTACATGAACCACTGTGATTTTTCCATCAGTATATGAAACATCATTTATCCACTGCCATTTGCTAGGTCTGGCAATTTGAAACAAGCGATAAGATTCTCGAACATAATTTTGTTTTGAACCCAAGCCAAACATAATAATCAGCTTAGTTTCAGTCGGTAGATTACTGAGAAAACGTGAGGTGCATTGCTGGGAAACTTTTCTACCAAAGGGTATCGCAACAAATTTATCAAGCATTCCACCGCCTGAGCCTTTCCATTTTTCTTTTTTTAAATCATATTGCTCGACAGTACATCTTATAAGTGAGCCAAAATGAAACCGACCATTTTTATCAGCAATAGCTTTATCAACAGAATTTTTTAGAGCAACGCTGGCAGTTTTTTCAAGCAAGCCGACATGTGCGAGAATTTTGCCAACATTAAGACGGTTACCTTATGTAAGCAATTTTGTCATGCGGTGTATTCTCTAATGCACCAGATTGTGTTGATCCTTTGGAAAAGCCAAGCACAATAACTTCAGCTTGTTGATTTCCCCAAGCAAGGGGGGTTAGCTGTAATTCGCCAATTTTCTTCCGTTTGTTTTGTTTTATCGAACACCACTTGCTTAGTGTCATAGCACATATTGCAATTAAGTCTGCCATGTTGCGGTATACAGCTCATTTTGTTCTTAAAGTGATTATTCTTTAGGTTTTTCAGTGCAATAGGATACGCATCATTCATACTCAAATGATACGCTTCGTACCTCAGCACATTCTATATCGGCGCATTTTATCGCGTTCAGCAGGGCAGTTTTCATAATCACCACCAAAGCTATTATCTAATAAACCTAGCTAAACAACGCATTGAAGCAATCGGTCAATAGGGTTTGTTACGCGTGATTGAGCGGGATTTTTCAGATGGATGTATAAAGCAAGTGTTGTAGAGACGTTGCATTGCAACGTCTCTAGGAGAAATTAAAGCAGTATTGTTGAGGCAAAAGAGATTATTTTTCTAGCCCAATAAAATCCCAAACTTTATGAGAAAAAGTGGCCTCGCTGTGTTCTGGAACAGGTGGACCATTTGGATAGTTAAGCTCATAAACCCGCGCGGCATCTTTTGCTAAGTCGTTCATGCCTAGGTTGGTGTAGGCTTCTTGCATGACTTGCAGAGCATAAGGCACAGCGGGTGTGCCTTGATAGTGTTCAACTACACCTGATGCACGGCTTGCGGCGGCGACATACGCTTTGCGGTTCATGTAGTAGCGAGCAATATGCACTTCGTGCATAGCTAAGTTATTGTTAAGGGCAATCATCCGTAGTTTGGCATCCGCAACGTATCGACTATTGGGAAAACGAGTGATTAATTCTTTAAAATTGTTGTAAGCGGTTTGGGCTTTGTTCTGATCCCGTTGTGAGGTATCAGTAGGTAGGAAACGGTCAACAAAACCGATGTCACGATTGTAATTAGCCAGTCCTTTTAAGTAGAGGGCATAATCAACCCCCGCACTACGCGGATTCATTTTCATAAAGCGATCTGCGGTAGCAACGGCTTCTTCATGCTTACCCGCTTTATAATACGCGTAGGCTAAATCTAATTCTGTTTGTGAAGCACTTTCACCAAACGGATAACGTGTTTGAATGGCTTCGTAGAGTTTGACCGCCTTATCATAACTACCTGCATCTACGGCTGCTTTGGCTTCGCTACGAAATTTCTGTACATCCCAGCCAACATATTCGTCTTCACTTGATTTGGAGTCGCCAGAAAACAAATCGCTTATCGTACTGCAACCTGAAATGGCTAGGCTTAAACAGCCAATAAATAAAAATTTTATTAAAATTAATCGCATGATGCTCATGACACGTTGTAACATTAGAAGTTTTCTCGCCGCATAAACGGCTGTGTATCGTGCGAGTATAACTTAACTATGGGTTATTCAGAAGAACTTGTTATGACAAAATTAATGGAAGAAGTACCTTACGAAATGGCAGGAATGCGCTTAGATCAGGTGCTTGCAGAGCTGTTTGCGGATTATTCACGCAGTAAATTACAAACATGGGTTAAATCAGGGCGTGTACAGGTTAATGGTGCAACGCTGAAAATTAAAGATAAATTAGACGGCGGGGAAGTTATTACTCTTGATGCTGAACCCGAAGTGGTAATTCATGCTGAACCTGAACCCATCCCGTTAGATATTGTGTTTGAAGATGAGAGTTTACTCATTGTCAATAAACCTGCTGGTTTGGTGGTACATCCTGCGGTGGGTAATTGGCACGGTACTTTATTAAATGCCTTGCTTCATCATGATGCGAATCTTGAAACACTACCCAGAGGCGGCATTATTCACCGTCTCGACAAAGACACTAGTGGCTTGTTAATGATAGCTAAAACTTTACAAGCCCATAATAGTCTCACCCAACAATTACAAGACCGCACCATCATGCGTGAATATCTGGCGATTTCGCGTGGACGTATGACCGCAGGTGGTACGGTTGATGAACCTATCGGCAGACACCCGCATGATCGTTTAAAGTATGTGGTGCGTGATGGCGGCAAAGAAGCCATCACTCATTACCGTGTCGTGCAACGCTTCACCCGTCACACCCTGATACGCGTAAAATTAGAAACAGGACGTACCCATCAAATCCGTGTTCACATGGCGCATATTCGCTTTCCATTATTAGGCGATCAAGTCTATGGTGGACGCTTTCAAATGCCAGCAAATTGCAGTGAGCAACTCGAAAAAGAATTACGCAGTTTCAAACGCCAAGCTCTACACGCGGAAAAATTGGGTTTACAACATCCTGTTACTGATGAGTATATGGAATGGGTACAGCCTATGCCTGATGACATGGTTCGCTTACTTGCCGCCTTAGCTGACAATGAACAACAACAATAACCACTGGCTTACGCCTGATTGGCCTGCACCTGATAACGTCCATGCGGCTTCGAGTTTACGCACGGGTGGCGTGAGTTGCGGGTCTTACGACAGTCTTAACCCTGCGACCCATGTCGGTGATGATGTGGCGTGTGTGCATGAAAATCGGCAGCGTATTAAAACCATGTTGGCTTTACCTAGCGAACCTGTCTGGCTGGAACAAACGCATAGCGACATCGTTATTAACGCTGGGCAAACTACAACGCTACAACAAGCCGATGCCAGTTATACTGACCAAGCAGGCGTAGTGTGTACAGTAATGACAGCAGATTGCTTGCCGTTATTAATCTGCGCCAAAAATGGCAAAAAAATCGCGGCGATTCATGCAGGCTGGCGCGGTTTATTAGCAGGTATTATCAGTAACACCATTACCGCTTTAGCAACTACCGATGTTTTAGTCTGGTTAGGTCCTGCAATTGGTGCAACGTGTTTTGAAGTCGGCGCGGAAGTACGCAAAGTATTTGTAGAAAAATCTACTGCGTATAATCTTGCCTTTACCCAAACCAGTCATGACAAATACCTAGCCGATATTTACCAACTGGCGCGTATTGAACTGGCAGGGCAGGGCATTCATGCTATTTATGGCGGTGATTTTTGTACTGTCACTGATCAAGAGCGTTTTTATTCCTATCGTCGAGATACCCAAACAGGACGTATGGCAACACTTATCTGGAGAACATAAGGACCGTGCATTTATTGATATACATTATTATTTTTACCGCTGTCGGGGGTGTGTTAAGCGTATTGGCAGCGGGTGTGTTTTTATTACTGCCAGACCAACACCGAGATGCGGTATTGCCGCATGGCATTAGTTTCGCCATCGGTGCGTTACTCGCCGTTGCATTTTGGGGCTTAATTCCCGAAGCCTTTGAAGCGGTGAAACCTGAGCAGTTTCAATCCCTGTCTGGCACGATTCTCCTTGGCATACTAGGCTTTTTTGTGCTGGAAAAATTATTGATTTGGCGGCATTGTCACTTTGGTGATTGCGCGGCTTATGATGATGAAAACCATGATCACGACCACAGTCATGAGCATGGGCATCATCATGGAGTTAGTAAATCCGCTGGGGCGTTAATTATTATTGGTGATGGTATTCATAACTTTGTCGATGGTGTACTTATCGGAGCGGCATTTCTAACCGATGTACAGCTAGGTATAGTGACTAGCCTTGCGGTTGCCGCACATGAAATTCCCCAAGAAGTCGGCGATTTTGCCATTTTATTGCAAAGCGGTTATGGTAAAGGCAAGGCATTGTTTTATAACATACTGGCTAGTTTAACAACAGTGATTGGCGGTGTATTGGCGTATTTTAGTTTGGCGGATTTACACGATAGTCTGCCTTATTTTCTAGCACTGGCGGCTTCAAGTTTTATCTATATTGCCGTTGCCGATTTAATTCCGTCCTTGCATAAAAAAACGGACACTAAAACGTCATTACAACAGATTGCCTTGATTGTGGCTGGGGTATTGTTGATTTGCACGCTACATGATATTGCACATCATCTGGAATTGGGTTAGAGCCGCTGCTGTAGATAAACTATCCAATGATAAGGTACGCAATGTGTACCTTACCTGATAATTGTTAAGTCAAACTTTAACTATATCCATGCGATAATTTCATTATCGACAAACCACTTATGGATATATACAAAATGATGCGTAAACCACAACAATTGTTTTTCATTCCTAAGCCGCGTTTCATTGTAACTTTTATTACATTATGCGTACTTCAGTTGTGGGTAATGCCCGCCAGTGCCAGTGTAGATAATACTCCCCCACTTAAGCCAATCGATACGTCCAGCCCTAGAGCCACGTTACAAGGCTTTCTCGAATTCATGGGTAAGAGCTATGAGATAGGCATAGGAACGGTTGAATCTTATCTAGCTTCCAATAATCTTTATCTGTCTCCAGAAGAGATAGCTACCATCAAAACTGCCTTTCATTATCAGGAAGCGGGACAGCGGGCGTTAGACGTGAGCGAACTGCCTCCCGTGATAGTCAAGGAGTCTTCACGACGGCTCTCTGTCAAACTGAAAGAAGTATTGGATCGCATCGAACTTCCGCCTATCGAGTCAATTCCTGATGCCGACATGATGGCTAAGTCTGAATTCAAATATTGGACTATTCCGAATTCAGAAATTCGCATTCAACGCGTTGAAAAGGGACCAAGAACAGGTGAATACTTATTTACGCCTGCAACCTTGGATCGTCTTCCAGGGTTCTACGCTAAAGTCAAACACTTACCATACAAATCGGGTGCTTCAGTCGGTTGGGACGATTTTTCCACATATAGCCCAGGTGGCGTGGCGTTAACATTGCATAACATTGTGCCTAGCCGATGGTTAATTGACTTCCCTAAGTATCGAGTTCGAACCACATTTCTCGATCAACCTGTGTGGCGTTGGTTCGCTATTATGGTGGTTCTTGGTGCAGGTCTCGTCTTCGTACGCCTGTGTTTTCGTCTTAGCCGTTACTGGGCAAGTAAGGAAACACTTTCTGGACAATGGGCAAATTTAATTCGCCCCTTCAGTTTAGTGATTGTGACACCCGTTATCGCATTGATTTTTGCCGAAGTGTTGCGAGTTTCTGGCGATGTCTACCAAGTACTTACACTTTCGCTGTGGGGTCTGTTCTATCTTGCCCTCACTTGGACGGTTTGGGTAGCAGGCGGCATGATTGCGACTAGCGTTATCGCTCAGGAAAATCTGTTACCCAGTAGTATTGATAGCCAGCTTATTCGTTTGATGTTGCGTCTGCTGACATTCATCACGTCGATTGCTATCCTTGTCGTTGGAGCTGACCATATAGGTCTGCCTGCTTATTCGGTGTTAGCGGGTTTGGGGGTAGGTGGTCTTGCGGTTGCTTTGGCGGCACAACAAACTATTGCTAATCTAATTGGCTCGCTCATTATCATGATTGAAAAACCTTTCACGGTTGGTGATTCCATCAAATTGAAAGAGACCGAGGGTGTCGTTGAAAACGTGGGTTTTCGTAGTACACGGATTCGTACATTACATAACTCACTGGTGTCTATTCCGAGTAGCCAGATAGTCAATAGTACCGTAGACAATTTGGCGTTGCGTGAATATCGGCAGGTCAAGATGGATCTCGATCTCACCTACGACACGCCTGTTGAAAAAATTGAGACATTTATCGAAGGCATCAAACAAATCCTTGCCGCTCATCCAGACACGCGTAAAGATAACTACCATGTATTTTTCTATGAGTTTGGGTCACATAGCTTAGATGTTCTAGTAAACTTTTTTCTCAAAGTTCCTGATAGGGAAGCCGAGTTAACTGAGCGACAGAGGATTCTTTTAGCAATTTTGCGCTTAGCTGAGGTCAGTGGTGTACAGTTTGCGTTTCCCACACAGACTTTACATATTGATGCTGTAATGGAAGAAAAACATCTCTCTACTTGAGTGTGTATGGTAATCAAACTAAATAAATTGGAAATATAATGATACAAAAATCAACAATAACCTTCGCCTTTGCAAATTCAAGTGGGGCGATACATTCAGCGATACGGCAATATGTCGCGCCGATTATTCTGTTTACCAGCATTGTACTGTTTGTTTCTGGTTGTGCGACCCCTGTCGGCATTGATCATGTGGACATTCAAACTGGCTATCAAATCAACAACGCGAACGCAATGTCGGCAGGTGAAGCCTCAGAGGCTTCAAAAATGGTACTCAGACGGCATGATATGTTAGATAGATTCGAGACAGAGCCAGTGGCGGTATTGACTGAACTCCATAAAGGGCTTAGACCAACGGGTCATGATACGCGATTGTTCGCATTGGCGGAGTTGTCGTTGCTACACGCCCAACGCACCAATGACCGCGCTTATTTTCTTGCCTCAGCGGTGTATGCGTGGTCACTATTATTTCCAGAGGATGGAGCGAGCGCGCCGTTACCACCCTCAGACCCGCGTTTTCGTCTGACTTACGATATTTACAATCAAGCGATTGCGCTAGGACTGGCAGCACCTAACGACAATGACGAGGATGAAGATGAGGTACTCCTGAAGTCAGGCAAGTATAAGCTTCCATTCGGTTCACTCGATGTTACCCTTGACCAATCAGGCATGACATGGGGTGGTTACCCGCTAGACCGTTTTATCTCAACCAACACCATAGATGTGCGTGGTCTCAGAAACCGCTACCGCACTGCTGGTATCGGCACACCTTTAGCCGCAAGTCTTGCGGCAAGACCACCCTCAACAAAGTTGGCAGGTTCAGATCGTCTCGGTCCAAAAACAAAAGTACCCGTCACTGCCTTGCTACGCCTCAATCATGCGCGTAGTAGTCTTGCTAGCGGCAAGCTGAGTGGACAACTTGAAGTGTACGCGGCGGATCAATCCTCAATAGTGACTATTGCTGGGCAGCAACAATCCATCGAGTCTGACCCAACGGCAGCACTCGCTTACCAACTTAATAATAGCCCGCTCTATACGATGGAGATTGCAGGGTTTCTCACTGGCGGGGTATTTACAGGTCTTGATACGAAAAACCGCAAGCAGGACGGTATCTTCATGATGCAACCTTACAAAGCAGGCAAGATTCCTGTGGTGCTGGTACATGGCACGGCATCAAGTCCAGCGCGGTGGGCAGAACTGGTCAATGAACTGAATGGCGACCCGAAAATCCGTGAAAAGTTTCAAGTATGGGTTTTTATTTATAACAGTGGTGCGCCTATCGCTTTCTCAGCGGGTCGGCTACGCACAGCCCTGACCAACACCCTAAAGGAGCTTGATCCCGATGGCAAAGACCCTGCATTACAGCAAATGGTAGTTATTGGTCACAGCCAAGGTGGACTATTAACCAAGCTCACTGCCATTGATACGGGGACAAAACTCTGGAATCTTGTCAGTGACACGCCTTTCGATAAAATTAAGGTTGATTCAGAAACTCGCACACTCTTACAGCAGTCTGCATTCTATACGCCTTTGCCCTTCGTTAAACGGCTGGTGTTTATTTCGACACCACACCACGGCGCGATGCTAGCGGCAAAAGCAATCGTGACCGATCTTGCTGCCAAGATACTTACCCTACCTGTCAATCTGATGAGTGGACTCTCGCAGCTCACTGCGTTGAATAGCGATGCGAGATTGACTTCGTGGGTGCGCCATCCTCCTACAGCAATTGACGGTATGAACCCGAACGGTAAAGGTCTTAAAATCATCTCATCCATACCTGTGACTGCTGTACCAGTTCATTCGATAATCGCCGTCCTAGGCGATGGTCCAAAAGAAGAAGGCGATGATGGTGTGGTTGCTTATAAAAGCGCACATATTGATGAAGCAATTTCTGAAAAAATAATTCACTGGGGTCACTCTTGCCAAGATCAGCCTGAAACTATTGAGGAAGTTAAACGTATTCTGTTTGAACATTTAGAGACACCAGACGCGGCTCGCCCATAAGGTGTTGAATCCACAGATTCATCCATCCGTAGGGTACGCAATGCGTACCCTACACTACACTTGAACACCTAAAGCAAACAATGAAAAAAGCATTGCCAAATAGGACTCATCACTGTCCTCAGTCATTAATAAAACGTCTTAATAGCACACGCGCCGTCGCCTTACTGCTAACCGCTACAACCGCATTAACCGCCTGTGATTCATTTGGTCCTGATGCCATAAGAGGCACGCATCCACTTTATAACGATGCGATTGTTGGCAGTATGAATGAGCAGTTCGTACAAAATATCGTACGTCTGCACTACCGCGACCCGATATTTTTTCTCGATGTCGCCAGCGTGACAGCCAGCTTGAAAATGGAGGTAAGTGGTGGACTTGACCAGTCAGAAGTTGGGGTTGGACTCAATGGCGGAGCTGATTTTCTAAAATACAGTCTTGGCGGAGCTTATTCCACCTCGCCGACTATCGCTTATGCACCGTTACAGGGCGAAGGCTTTGTAAAAAGTATGCTCAGCCCCATTCCTTTGGAAGTCATATTTGCTATGACTGGATCAGGTTGGAGTGCGCGACGCGTGTTCGGTTTGTGCGTTGAGCGTGTTAACGGTCTTGAAAATGCCACCAGTGCTTCAGGACCTACACCTAGTTCTGCGCCAAATCAAAGCCAGAAATTCATTAAACTCTTGCAACTTGTCGAAGAAGTCAGTGGAGAACAACTCATTATCCCTAGTGTTAATCCAGACACCAAAGAGCCGCAATTACACATAAAATCCTCACCAGAATTTAGCAAGCAAATACGCGAAATTAAAGACCTTCTTGGACTCGATCAGAATCTTGAGTTTTATCGTATCAACAGTGATTTCACCAAATACAGTGCCGACACCTTGTCGATACGCACCCGATCGCTTACCAGTATTTTCTTTTATTTATCGCATCATGTTGATACGCCACAAGAACATAAAGTAGCGGGTTTAGTGACAGTTACGCATAACAAAAATGGTTCAGTATTTGACTGGGGGTCAACACCCGCAGGCAAATTGTTTCATATTCGTCAAAGTGAAGAACAACCGGCTGGCGCGTTTATCGCAATTCCGTATCGTGATCACTGGTTCTATATCGCCGATAATGATCTCGAATCAAAATCAACGTTTATGCTATTGATGCAATTATTCCGTTTGCAAGCGGGTACGGCTAAATCAGTAGGTCCCACTTTAACCATACCTGTGCGATAGACAAACTTGGTAAAAACGCTATTTATTGCGTCTTTACCAGAGGTGTTATTCAAATAAACGGCTTAGAACAATAGTTGTCTCTAAAATTCTAAACACAAATAGCTGATGTTTTGGAATATAGCGTTGAATATTAAAAACAAGCCCAAGCAATCGTTAATCTATCAGGATGTTTTTCACATTGGGTGATGTGCGCGCAGCCAGTATCACCAAACATATAGTCTAAGTTATCTTCAGAATCTATTTGAAAAATATATTTCATATTATCGCCACAATCTGGGCATTGTGGATATTCAATGCCTTGTACCCAAGCTGGCCAGCCAAGTAATTTATCGCCTACTTTAGGATAGTTCTGTTCATAGAGTTGTTCAGCTTCTGCCTCGTCTAATTGAATACCCAGTTCCTCTAATTCCTCACTATTAGGGTAATCATCGCTTGCTTGCCAAGCGACAATTACTTTTTCTTCAAAGGCATCAGCCACAGGTGAGACTTGCAGCGTTTTTGTCACTATATTGGCAGGATTAAGGATGCGTAACAGTGTGCTTTTTGCAAATGGAAAATAAGCCTCGCATTCAATTTCACATTCTTGTTCGTCATTGATACAGTAAAAAACTTGCAATATACCGCTACCAAATACCTGTCGCGCTTCTTGCGGTAATTCACCGCTATTTAATTGTAAAAACAATTGCATTTCTTTTTGGCAATGACCACAACGTGGCCAATGTTCGTTTTTATCCAGTAATGGAATGCCTGAAAATTTAGAGGTTAAAACAGAACCTGTACTTTTTTCTACCACAGGTGACCATGCAGTTTTCTTAGTGCTGGCAATACGTTGTAATAAATTTTGTTCCGCAGGTGTTTTAATAGTCATAAGAATGCTCGCAAAGCATAAATGGGGCGGTCACAATTTTCGTAGAGACGCGAGCATAATTCACGTCTCCACCATTTATTTATTGTTTATGGTTTTTTAGGTGATGACGTTAGGCTCAGTTCTGCCTGTCCGTTGTTTAACTTGGCAAAACTGCTCCGCCAATTCAATTAAATCGGCTAACGCGACTTGCGCATCTTGATCATGTTTAGTGGCATCTGGTTCAAATTTTTCCAAATAAATGCGTAAGGTTGCGCCGACTGTCCCCGTACCTGATAGTCTAAAAACAATACGTGAACCGTTAGTAAAGCCAATACGGACACCTTGATTTTTACTAATGCTGCCGTCTATAGAGTCATGATAGCTAAATTCATCGGCATATTTGACGGTGTATTCGCCAAAGGTTTTGCCTGTTAATTCAGTCAGTTGAGCGCGTAAATGATCGACGATAGCATTAGCAATCGGGGTTTCTACGGCTTCATAATCATGACGACAATAAATATCTCTACCGAATTTTTGCCAATGTTCATGCACGATGTCGGCGACTGATTGCCGTCTTCTCGCAATTAAATTCAACCAGAATAAAACCGCCCATAAACCGTCTTTTTCGCGTACATGATTGGAACTAGTACCAAAGCTTTCTTCACCACATAAGGTAATTTTGCCTGCATCTAGCAAGTTACCAAAAAACTTCCAGCCTGTTGGTGTTTCATAACAAGGAATCTTGTAGCTAGCTGCGACACGATCAAGAGCTTGACTAGTAGGCATGGAGCGAGCCACGCCACTCAAGCCTTTTGTGTAGGCAGGAATTAAATGTGCATTAGCTGCCATAATCGCTAAGCTGTCGCTAGGCGTAACGAAAATTTGGCTACCCGTAATCATATTTCTATCGCCATCACCATCAGATGCTGCACCAAACGTTGGTGCATCGCTACTGAACATACGTTCAGCAAGTTCATGGGCATGGGCTAGGTTAGGGTCAGGATGATGCCCGCCAAAATCTTCTAACGGTTCGGCGTTAATGACTGATTCGGGTGATGCGCCTAGCATATCAATAAAAATTCGCTTGGCATAAGGACCTGTGATCGCACTCATGGCATCAAATAACAATGTGATATAACCAGAACTGATACTTTGTTTCAGCAAATTAAAGTCAAAAATCGACTGCATCAGTTCAGCATAATCATTGACAGGGTCAATAATAGTGATGTTAAAACCGTCAATATTTTGTGTGCCGATAGTATCTAAATCAACATCATCCATGATGGCAATTTTATAACTATCAATCACTTGGCTACGCGCATAAAATGCACTGGTGTCTTTTTCTGGGGCAGGACCGCCATTGCTAGAATTATATTTAATGCCAAAATCTTCGTCAGGTCCTCCTGGATTATGACTAGCCGATAACACTAAGCCACCAAAAGCTTGATATTTTCTAATAAGATGTGATGCCGCAGGCGTAGACAGTAAGCCAGCTTGTCCTATAATTAAACCACCGAAACCATTAGCTGCGGCCATTTTAATAATGATTTGTATCGCTACTCGGTTAAAATAGCGACCGTCTCCGCCCAGAACTAATGTCTTTGCGGTAATATCTTCTAGGGAGTCGAAAATTGATTGAACAAAATTTTCCAAATAACCAGACTGTTGAAACACTTTAACTTTTTTTCGCAGTCCAGAGGTACCTGGATTTTGGTCGGAGTAGGGTTGTGTAGTGATAGTTTCTATTTGCATGTTTAATCCTTAGTGCGACAATTAACGTGGTGGATAAAGTACACCAAAACTCTTTTTCAGTGTAGATTTTAATTATGTTACGAACATGTATATTACTGTGTTGTGGTTTTTTCTCTTTTGCCGCGTATGCACAAGAGGGTATTTGGCTGTTAGTCGATACTAAAGCCCATAAAATTGAAGTAAAACAAGGTGAACAGACTATCGAAACCTTGACGGGTATTGCGATTGGTCGAAAGGGTGCGGGCTTGAAAGGGCATCGTGGTGATGATATTACCCCCTATGGCAATTATAGAATTGGCTGGGTGGGTGAAAAAAGTAATTTTCGCAAATTTTTTGGACTAACCTATCCGTCTAAACAAGATGCTGAAATTGCTTTAAAACGTGGTGTTATTAGTCAGGCAGACTATTATAGTATTGCGGCGGCTGAACAATTTAATCAAATTCCACCACAAGATACGCCATTAGGCGGACAAATAGGCATTCACGGACTGGGTGCAGGGGATGAAAGTGTTCATCACGCATTTGACTGGACGCATGGATGTATCGCATTGACTAACACTCAAATTGATCATTTAAGCCAATGGTTAGATACGGGAACAGTGGTAAAAATAAAATAAAATTGGAAAAATACGCTGAATAGTGGTAAATTAATCCCAGTTTTATGTTCATATAACTCTCAAAACAAAAGGTAAATACAAATGAAAAAAATCGTAAAATTATCTATGATCGCTATGGTTGCTAGCTTAGTTGTTGGTTGTGCTACTAACGATGACATCGCAAACTTACAATCACAAATTGACGGTTTGAAATCTTCAGTTTCACAAGCATCATCTGACGCTGCTAGCGCAAAATCAGCTGCTGATTCAGCTTCTGCTCAAGCTGCTTCTGCTGAAGCTGCTGCTAACCGTGCTGCACAATATGCACAAGAAACTAACAGCAAATTAGATGCTATGTTTGCAAAAACAATGAGAAAATAATTTCTCATTGCTTTAATAGCATAGGAAAGCCCAGTGGTGTTATGCCACTGGGCTTTTTTTATGCCTGCTGTTCACCGCCAAATATGTCTAACAGACGTGGAATAAAATTCGCCAATTCCAGCGACATAATGGAAAAATCGACATCAAAGCGTGCTGCTTCATCCTGCGCATTAGTATCAGTCACTTGATCTTGCACTAAATCCAAAAACTTTAAACGTTTTACTGACAAATTCTCATCAATTATAAAGCTCAAACGATTATCCCAGTTTAATGCTAGCTTAATCACCTGTTTACCAATATCCAGATGGTTTTTAATTTCTGGCAACGATAAATCATGACGCTTACAACGAATTACCCCACCTGCTTCTTCAGGAGCGCGTAATTCACATTCATCCTCAATAGTCACATCATTAGGTGCTTTTTGCGTTAATAACCACTCTGTCATGGTTGCAATCGGTTTTTCCACTGTATTCAACGGCACAGCAGGTAACGAACCCAAACATTTACGCAACAAACTGAGCAAATCTTCGGCTTTATTAGCAGAGGCAGAATCCACCACCAAAAAACCGCCTTTGACATCAATATACGCATACAACTTGCGCGAAAAAGTAAACGCACGCGGCAATAATTCAAAAATCAACTCATCTTTAATGGCGGTGCGTTCTTTTTTCGATAATTTGCGATCTTGTTCTTCTTCGGTTTCGGCAATTTTTTCCAACATCATTTCGTTGAGTACCGAAGCAGGTAACACGCGCTCCTCTTTTTTGGTACAAATCATCATAAAACCGTTCGTACTGTGTACTAATGGCGAGCCTTTACCAATAGGCGACACCCAACCCAAGGAAAAATCCTCATGCGAACCACAAGGACGAAATGCTAACGCCTCTAGCTTTTCTTCCAACTCCTCTGCCGTCAAAGTAAACGCCTCAGTTAGACGAAAAATACTCAGATTTTTAAACCACATAATGTAATCCTATGAAAATAATGGTCTGGCATTATCGCAAATTTTTCTGTGTGTGCGTTAAAATGCCTATTCATTTTTTACCATGTCTATTTTTATGATTAAAGAAACACTCAATGCGCGGCGGTTATTATGTCCGCTCCCCGTTATTCGCACCCAAGACAAAGTTAAGAAAATGCAGGTCGGCGACCAATTAGAAGTTATCTGTACTGACTCAGGTGTGATGCAAGATATTCCTGCATGGTGTCGTATTAATGGACATAAAGTGCTTGAAACAACGGCTGGCGATAATGAATATATCATTGTGTTAGAAGTAGGCGGAAAATGACCGAACTCAGTGAGTTAGAAAAAGTGCGAAAATTAAAAGCCCGTGCTAGTTACGTTGGTGCGGCTATTAATATATTGCAAACATCACTTAAAATTGGCTTTGGTCTGTTATGGCAATCATCAGCGTTAATTGCTGATGGTGTACATTCTTTATCCGATTTATTAAGCGATTTTCTGGTTATTGTCGCTGTTAGATTAGGCAGTCGAGAAGCAGACTATGAGCATCCTTATGGGCATCGACGCTTTGAAACTATAGCCACAGTGATTTTGGGTATCAGTTTATTACTCATTGGCGGTGGCATTGCGTGGTCAGTCATGAAGCGCATGGAACAGCCTGAGCATTTAGCCACACCCGATGTGATGAGTTTGGGCGTGGTTGTGCTGTCCATTTTAGTTAATGAGTGGCTGTATCATTACACTAAACGTATCGCTAAAGTTACTCGCTCTAAGTTACTGTTAGCTAATGCGTGGCATCAGCGTAGTGACGCAATTTCCTCGGTGGTAGTGTTGTTTGGTATCGGTGCGGTGTTGTTAGGTTATCCACTTGCTGATGCGATAGCCGCCATTGTAGTCGCGTTGATGGTAGTTAAAATCGGCTTGAATCTAATAATGCAAGGTATTAAAGAACTCGTCGATACTTCATTACCACCTAAGAAACTCGCTGAAATTCGTACCGCTATTTTAGATATTGAAGGCGTAGAGGGTATTCATTTATTACGCTCACGGCAAATGGGCGAAGATGCGTTAATTGATGCCCATATTATTGTTGACCCGCGCATTACTGTATCAGAAGGGCATAGTATCAGTGATGCAGTACGCGATGAATTAATCAGCCGTTTTGATGATGTCATGGATGTATTGGTTCATGTTGATCCTGAAAATGACGAAGGTTTGTTTGAAAAGAGTCCACTGTGCCGCCGTGATGTTAAATTATTACTGGATACTTATTTAGCCGATGTCAAACACGCAATCAACGACTTCAAAATTCATTATTTAGACGGACAAATAGAAGTAGAAGTTATTTTGCCGTTTGCACTAAGTCAACAAACCGAGCAGTTAGCTCAGCTAAAAATTCAATGTGAACACATGAAAACAGACATTGAACGAATAGATAACGTGCTGATATTTTTTAAAATTTAACGAGGATTAATGATGGCAGTAGGACAATGCGATTTCCCCACCATGCCTAGTATTGCAGGTATTAGCTTAGGCACTGCCTGTGCAGGTATTAAACAAACAGTCAGAGATGATATTTTACTGCTTCATGCGATTGAAGGTGCAAGCTGTGCTGGGGTGTTTACCCAAAATGTGTTTTGCGCCGCGCCTGTTCACGTTGCAAAAGCAAATCTAGCCCATAATCCACGCTGGTTTTTGATTAACTCAGGCAATGCCAATGCGGGGACGGGTGAACAAGGTATGCAAGCCGCGCTAACGTCATGCGCGGAACTAGCAAAGCTCACAGGTGACGCACCCAATCAAGTGTTACCATTTTCTACGGGCGTAATAGGGCAATTATTACCCGTCGCTAAAATTACTGCCGCCTTGCCTACCGCTATTAGTCAGCTTAAAGATGATAACTGGGTTAAAGCCGCCAAAGCGATTATGACTACTGATACCTTTCCCAAAGGCGTATCAAAAGTAATCACCGTAGCAGGACAGACGATTACTTTTAACGGCATTTCTAAAGGCGCGGGCATGATTCAGCCTAATATGGCAACCATGCTGGGCTTTATTGCCACCGATGCCAAAATTCAACAGCCGTTATTACAACAGTGTTTAGCCTTAGCCGTTGAACAATCCTTTAATCGTATTACCGTGGATGGCGATACTTCCACTAATGATGCCTGTGTGATTATGGCGAGCGGTCAAAGTGCCGCACCTGAAATTATCGCTGACAGTGAGCATTACCCTATCTTTGCCGACGCGTTAATGAGTGTGTGCAAACAATTGGCAGAACTGATTATTCGAGATGGTGAAGGTGCGACTAAATTAATGCGCATCGTGGTATCAGAAGCAGTCAACGATGAAGAAGCGGTACGCGTTGCTAAAACCATTGCCCATTCACCATTAGTGAAAACCGCGTTTTTTGCCAGCGATCCCAATTGGGGGCGTATTCTTGCCGCTGTTGGACGCGCAGGCGTGGAAAACATGGTGTTGGAAGATGTGCAGCTTTATTTGAATGAGGTGTGTATAGTCAGAAATGGTGGTTGTGCCGATGATTACACCGAAGCAGCAGGACAAGCGGTGATGAATCAACAGGAAATCACCGTCACGGTTAAATTAGGACGCGGCGCGGCTACGCAAGAAGTCTTAACCTGCGATTTTTCTTACGACTATGTGAAAATCAATGCCGAATATAGAACGTAGGGTACGCAATGCGTACCTTACAGTCGCGGTAGGCGTAGTAAAAAATACCCAAGGACAGGTATTAATTTCCCTGCGTCATGATACGCAACATCAAGGTGGCTTGTGGGAATTTGCAGGCGGTAAAATTGAACACGGCGAAACGGCTGAACAAGCACTTTGCCGCGAACTGAAAGAAGAGCTGGCGATTGCCGTTATCAGCGCGACTCCATTGATAACCATTAACCATTCATATCCCGATTTAGCAGTGCAGTTACAGGTATTTTTAGTCGAGCAATTTTCAGGCGAGGCGCGAGGTCGTGAAGGTCAACCGATTAAGTGGGTGGCGGTGCAGGACTTAAAAAAATACCCATTTCCTGCCGCTAATCAGTCCATCATCACCGCCGCGCAACTGCCGCCGTATTACGCCATTCTCGATGATAGCGAACCGTCATTATTAACGGCTAATCTGCAACAGCTATTGGCAAAAGGCATCACACTAATACAAGCGCGTTTAAAAAACTTATCCACCGAAGCCAGTCACGCCTTTATAAAACAGGCGTATCCTATCTGCCAACAACACGGCGCGTTATTGCTCATTAATTCAGCGGTTGCAAATGCCGACAGCTTGGCAGATGGTGTGCATTTAACCAGCCTTGATTTAATGGCAATGCGCCAGCGTCCTGCTCATATTGAATGGCTAGCGGCTTCCTGTCACAACCTTGAAGAACTTAACCACGCTCAACAAATTGGTGTTGATTTTGTGGTACTCGCGCCCGTGTTAGCCACGCAAACTCACCCCGACACCGCGCCACTTGGTTGGTCACAATTTGCAGAATTAGTAAAGCAATGCAATCTCCCTGTCTACGCCCTAGGCGGACAAACCCTCGCCCATTTAAGTATCGCACAACACGCAGGCGGACAAGGCATAGCGGCTATCAGGGCATTTCAATCCTTACCAACATGATGGCGTAACTTCAGGAATACCAAACTCTTTAATCCACACCATCCTAATGTATCAACACTTTATTTTTCCTTGAGGGTTCAGCACTTTCTTGAGACGGTGTGTTCCGTAAGTGGCTCGGCTTTTCTCCAACGCACTCTGTCTGTATGAGGCAGTATCTTGTTTTTTAAGATACGCTAGGCTTACGCTTTGTTTTAACCACGCCTATGTTAAACAAACAATTGCTTTCTTCCTTCAAATGCTTCAGTGCATCGTACAGGTGTTCATCCGTTTTCAATGCCTTGTCCATTGTTTGCTCGGAGCTGTATTTATGAATCTATATGTGCAAGGTATTGGCGTTCATCCTAGTTCCTTCGGAGTCTCCACTACTGATTTATCTGATTCGCTTGCTTGACTACCAACTCTCTAAATTTTTCCTTATAGCTTTGATGTTTCTCTTTGCTTGTATCAGGCACACTTTTTTCTTTTAGCTATTTTAACCCTATTTAGTATGGCTATATCATCTTTATAGTCATGAACATACGGTTTTTTAACATAGCGAGGCATTGATAGATAAAAAGTTTTAAACGAACTTGCCCAGATTTCTCAAAACTCAAGACACGACTGTTCCTATTCGAACAGAAATGGGCATACCTAAGATGGATCAGGATGTTCATAGTCGCGATGAACACATAAATCTCAGTGATTTGGGTTTCAAAAATCTGCAACGCTAAGTAATGGCTAAGCCGAGGCGGCAGCATAAACGTCTGCGGCTTTCAGTGCGGGCATACTTTATATTCGCCTGTGCCATAAATTTTCAAGACTATTGAATCCACAACGACATGCAGTGGTCCGCTGTGGGCATAGGAGTAATTTCTGATAATATCTCGGCAAGGTATGACAATCTAATCTTTTAACCACAGCAATGATCCAGTAAGCCAAGCCTTCTAGCGCACAATATGGCAATCCAAAAACTTTAATGTCAATTATTTTAGTACATCGGAAACCCCAAAGATTCGCGGCGGGCGTAGTAGGCTTCGGCGACAGCGCGGGATAGGGTGCGGACTCTTAGAATGTAACGTTGGCGTTCTGTTACGGAGATGGCGTGACGGGCATCCAATAGGTTAAAGGTGTGCGAGGCTTTTAGCACCATTTCATATGCGGGTAGCGGTAAATCTGAGTCTATGAGTTTTTGGCATTCGGCTTCGTAGGTATTGAAGCATTCAAATAGGAAGTCCACATTAGCGTGGTCGAAGTTGAAGTGTGACATTTCGACTTCGTTTTGATGGAATACGTCGCCGTAGGTAACGATGCCGTGCGGAGTGCGTGTCCAGACTAAATCATACACGCTACTGACTCCCTGCATATACATGGCGAGGCGTTCTAAGCCGTAGGTGATTTCACCTGTGATGGGGCGGCATTCTAAACCACCGACTTGTTGAAAGTAGGTGAATTGGGTGACTTCCATGCCGTTTAGCCAGACTTCCCAACCTAAACCCCACGCGCCTAAGGTGGGTGATTCCCAGTTGTCTTCGACAAAACGGATGTCATGCTCTAGTAAGTCAAAACCTAATACCCGCAATGAACCTAAATACAGTTCCTGTATGTTGTCAGGCGATGGCTTTAACATCACTTGGTATTGGTAGTAATGTTGTAAGCGGTTGGGGTTCTCACCAAAACGTCCGTCGGTTGGACGACGTGAGGGTTGGACGTAAGCGGTGTTCCAAGGCTCAGGACCAATAGCGCGTAGAAAGGTAGCAGGATGAAAAGTACCTGCACCGACTTCTTGGTCTAGGGGTTGTAATAATACACAGCCTTGTTCTGCCCAGTAAGCTTGTAGGGCGAGAATAAGACCTTGAAAGGTTGATAAATCGTATGAAGTATTCGACACGGCAGTAAGTGTGGGTAGATAAAAAGTGAGCAATTATAGCGTAGAAAGTGTGGCGGTATTAACGGTTTTGTGAAAAGTTGGTCGCCAGTACGGTTCAATGCTACATCGGTGTTGTTCTAGCAGTCGGCGAAAAAATAGTGGGTCTTTTTGTTGGGTAATTTCACCTGCACGCGGATAAAGTTGATGTGCGAGTCGAGACAGCCAAAAACGTAATGCGGCAACTCTAAGCAGGGTTTGCCAATGCTGTTTTTCCTGTGCGTGTAACGATCTTAAGGTTTCATAAGCCGATAATAAGGCGGTGACTTTACTCGGATTCAGTGTGTCATTATCACAACACCAATCGTTGACAGTGATAGCCAAATCAAGCAATAACACGCCTGTCCCTGCACTATAAAAATCCAGTATGCCACTGAGTTTATCGCCTTCAAATAACACGTTATCTTTAAACAAGTCAGCGTGTATTACGCCAGACGGCAATGAATCAGGATAATGTTGGGTTTGAAACCGTAGCTCATCTGCAATTAACAGGCGATCTGGCGCGGTTATTTGCGAGTTAATTTGCTGAAATAGAGTTTTACATTCATTCAACACATTGCAGGCTATTGGAAAGTGATAGTTTTGTGTACAGTCGTGTAATTCGGCTAATTGTAAGCCGACTTGTTGGCAGTGTGAGTGCGTAGGCGCGTCGGTTGTAATACCTGATAAGCGTTTAAAAATGGCAGCTGGTTTGTTATTGAGTAACCGCAATGAGTTTGCTTGTTTATCGAGTTGAGGTCTAGGACACGGAATGTGATAGTTTGCTAACCGTGTCATGAGGCTCATAAAATGCGGCAATTCATCTAGGCTTAAGGTTTCAAAGAGCGTTAATACAAAACTGCCTTGTGTGGTATCGACAAAGTAATTGCTATTGTCGATACCGTTCGTGATGCCTTCAAATTTAATCACTCTGCCAAGTGTGTAGCGATCAAAAAAAAATTCAAGTTGTGACCGAGTTACTGGGGTATAAACAGACACCGCGCGGTTACTCCCATTCCACTATTTTCCACATATTGACATTGCTATCGAGGTTAGGATTATCGCTACGCGCATCTAAGTTACCGTCACCATCCGTGTCGATAAAGTAATAAGCAGGACCTATAATAGGCGTGACTTTAATCATATAGCGTCTGCCGCTTCTGCGGTATTCTTGGATACCTTTTATATCCTTGCGTTTAATATGAATATTACCAATATCAACTGTGTCATCATCTTCTTCTCTAGTCACAGTACCGTCTGCTTTTTCTACAGGTTTACGATATGAACGAGTAACAGTCGTATCAGGTTTCAAAACTTGACCACTTTTTGCTGAAGCGGGTATATCTGGTTGTTCAGGTGATACTTCAAGCTGTGGCGGTGGTGGCGTATTATCCTCTTCACCCGCCAATGCAGGGAAAGCGAGAAGGGTACTTAGTAGTAAAATAAAATAGCGCATGGCAGACTCCTTCTATGCGTAATGTAAAAACTTGTGGCTATCTTATTACAGTTTTTGTTTGCTTGCTTAACTAAAATCAGCCAGTACAATGCTTAAAAGCCTCTAATACCCCTATAAAATTGAATGAAGCCGCATGAGCTATAAAGTCTTTATCTATGTCGCACTACCGTGTGAAGCCAAGCCCTTAGTTGAATATTTCAAATTAAAAAAACGTGTCGATATACAGCCGTTTGCCGTGTATGTGCAGGGTGACTTATGTTTAACCGTAACGGGCTTAGGCAAGAACGCAATGGCAGCAGGCATGGCCTATACGCAAGCGTTATTGGCAGGGGATGAAAATGCGGTATTTATTAATATGGGTATTGCAGGACACCGCGATTACCCCATCGGTAGTTTATATGTGGCGAATAAAATCATTGATATGGATAGTCATAGAAGCCACTATCCACCGTTAATAAGCAAAGCACTGTGTCCGTCCTGTGCGATTAAAACCAGTTCACACCCGCAACTTAATTATGATCATGCTGAATTGTGCGATATGGAAGCCTCGGCATTTTATGAAACAGCGATACGGTTCAGTACAGGCGAGTTAATTCACTGTTTAAAAGTGATTTCTGACAATCAAGCATCACCTGCAAACATGATTCAAGCCAAGCAGGTGAGTGTATTAATAGCCAACCATCTGGCTACCTTAGAAGCATTGATTGCTCAATCCATTGCGTTAGCGGAATTGATGATAACGCCAAAAATCCCGCTATTTGAGCAACTGATACAAACTTATCATTTTACCGTTAGTGCGCAAACGCACTTAAAAGCGCAACTGACACGCTGGGCAGTATTAACGGATAATCAGCCACTTGAGTTTGATGATGCGCAACTGACTAACGGTAAGGATGTATTGCTGTGGATAGAGCAGAAAATCAAGCAAGTACCCGTGTTTTTATAAAAAGAACCACGGATTTTTACTGACGGCAACAATACTAATATAAATAAAACAAACTATCGTACCAGCAAATGCCAGCCATCGGTTTGTACCTTCGGTGTGCATGGACAGTACGCCTAGACCGATGAAGCCGACTAAGGCGATTAGTTTAGCAACTAACCAGCCGTAATCGCCAGACAGCCATTGCCCCTGAAAAACTAAGATAATACCAGTGAGTAGCAACAAAGAGCTGATAACGTGAGGGGCAATTTTAAATGCTTTTTGTGTGAGCAATTCAGGACGCGAAACCGAGACCCACATTTTACCGACAAACGCGCCAAAAGTGAGTAAGACGAATAGGAGGTGCAGCATTTTAATCATGGTGTTTCTTCTTCTGAGTGAGTGAAATAAAAGATAGCATTATAACGCCACAGTTACTGACAATGAGCCGCTTTAAAACACGCGTGTAAATTACGCTCAACGCACAACACCACAGTCGCATCTAAATGTCCACTGAGTACCTGTTCGCGTAATATGTGCAAATGGCATTAGCATCGAGGGCTTCACGATAAGGACGCGTTTGCGCTAGTGCTTGAAATACATCGGCAACCCAGACAATTCTGGCTTCCAGTGATATTGCGCCATTGCCCATTTGAAAGGGATAACCATTGCCATCAATGCGCTCATGATGTTGTGATGCCCATTCGGTAATATTTTTTGATAACCCGCAAAGTGAGGCGTATAATTTACTATAGTAGAGACGTTGCACGGCAACGTCTCTTTTTACGATTACAAACTATCCAAAATGGCACGTTTAACCGCATCTAAACTCGCATCAATGGTAACAGGTGACGCGGCGGCACATTGGCTAATCGCCGTGTCAGGGTCTTTTAAACCCATACCTGTCAGCGTACAGACGATTTTGCTACCTTCGGGGATTTTACCTGAACCGATATCATGTAACGCACCCGCTAAGGAAGTTGCCGAGGCTGGTTCACAAAAAATCCCTTCAAATTGTGACAGCATTTTTTGTGCAGCTAAAATTTGCTCATCGGTGAACTTATCAAACCAACCGCCTGACTCGCGTTGTGCTGCCCAAGCATAATCCCATGATTGTGGATGCCCAATACGAATCGCTGTTGCCACCGTTTCAGGGTTATCCACCATTTCGCCTAACACAAATGGCGCAGCACCAGCGGCTTGATAACCACACATAACAGGGCGATTGCCACACACTCTATCTCTTGCATATTCAGTATAGCCTTTCCAATACGCGGTAATATTGCCCGCATTACCGACAGGCAAACAGTGATAATCAGGTGCGAAACCTAACGCGTCCACAATTTCAAACGCCGCTGTTTTTTGTCCGTCGATTCTAAATGGATTAATCGAATTCACGATAGTCACAGGCGCGTGATCCGCAACCTCTTTCACTAACTGCATACCTTGATCAAAATTACCGCTGATTTGAATGATTTTTGCGTCATACATCAAGGTTTGCGCCAATTTACCCAGCGCAATCTTGCCCTCAGGAATCAACACAAACGCACGAATTCCCGCACGCGCCGCATAAGCCGCCGCCGCTGCCGACGTATTGCCTGTAGATGCACAAATAATCGCCTGACTACCCGCCTCCACCGCTTTCGTCACCGCCATCGTCATGCCACGGTCTTTAAATGAACCTGTTGGATTTAAGCCCTCAAATTTGACATAAATATCCACGTCTTTACCAATGAGGCGCGGAATATTTTGTAACTGAATCAGCGGTGTATTGCCTTCGTTTAAACTGATAATGCGTGTAGTGTCGCTAACGGGTAAGCGTTTTTTATAGCGGTCAATTAAGCCTGTGTAATGTGTCATCATTGTTCCTGAAAAATGTAATAGCTAAAAAATTAGCCTAAGGTTTCTAGTCGTATACGGTTTACTTTACCGCTGACTGTAGATAACGCTTCGATTTTAGCAATCGCGGCGTTCATGCGTTGTTCTTGAGTGATTTGCGTCAACATGATGATGGGGACGCTGGTTTCACCTTTGGCGGGTTCTTTTTGGGTAATGGCTTCGATACTGATGTCGTGGTCGGCGAGTATGCGGGTGACATCGGCTAATACGCCTGATTTATCTTCTGCGTGTAAACGTAAGTAGTAGGCGGTTTTGAAGCTATCGGCAGACAAGACAGGAATATCAGCAATCGCATCGGCTTGAAACGCTAAATGTGGTACGCGGTTTTCTGGGTCTGTCGTTAAGGCTCTGACCACATCAATGACATCAGCAACCACAGCAGAGGCGGTCGGTTCTGCACCTGCACCCGCACCATAATATAGGGTTGCGCCGACTGCATCGCCTTTGACTAATACGGCATTCATTACGCCATTGACATTGGCAATCAAACGGCGTTCTGGGATGAGGGTAGGGTGTACGCGTAATTCAATCCCTTCGGAAGTTTTTCTGGCTATGCCTAAGTGTTTAATGCGATAGCCTAATTGTTCAGCGTATTCGACATCGGTGCGGGTAATTTTGGTAATACCTTCGGTATAGACTTTATCAAACTGTAACGGAATACCAAACGCGATGGCCGCGAGAATGGTGAGTTTATGTCCAGCGTCTATGCCTTCGACATCAAAAGTGGGATCAGCTTCAGCATAACCTAGAGCTTGGGCTTCGGCTAATACATCGGCAAAATCGCGTCCTTTATCACGCATTTCGGTCAAAATAAAATTGCCTGTCCCGTTAATAATACCCGCTAACCATTCGATTTGATTGCCGCTTAAGCCTTCGCGTATGGCTTTAATAATGGGAATACCGCCCGCAACTGCCGCTTCAAATGCGACAATCACGCCTTTTTCACTGGCTTTGGCAAAAATTTCGTTACCGTGTAAGGCAATTAAGGATTTATTGGCAGTGACAACGTGTTTGCCATTTTCTATGGATTGTAAAACGTATTCTTTAACGACACCCGCACCACCGATGAGTTCCAACACAATGTCGATGTCAGGGTCGTTGATGATGTCTAATGGATTAGTGGTTAAAATAATGCCTTGCGTGTCGCAAATTCGCACTTTATCCAAATCTTTTGCCGAAGCGCGAGTGATGATAATTTCTCGCCCCGCACGACGTGCAATTTCTGCGGCATTACGTTTTAATACATTGACCGTACCGCCACCGACAGTACCCAATCCTAATACACCTACTTTTACGGGTTTCAAAGTCAACTCCAGTTTCACTAAAAACCGTCATTATATTTCATAAGGCGTAAGGCACAAGTGCAGATATAGGTCTGATTCGGTTTTTAGCAGTGTAACTAGAGAAGATGGGGGAGGGCATTAACAAACTTTTCTACACCATTCATTCCAACCGCAATAAATGACAAAGCCATTGCCTGTACCGCTATGCGTTAGCTGATTTATATCGCCTTTGGGGTGGTTTTCGGATCAGGACAGTCTTTTAATCATGCGAATAATAGCGCGTAATTCAATGACTGAAGCGGCTGAAAAAAGTCATAAAAAATCGGTAGGAGGGGCAAATCTGTGATTAGAACATATTATGCTTATAATATTTAAATCTCATGGAAATAGGCATTACAGGTTTTTAACCACTACCAAAAAATCTTTTAATGCAACTGGTTCTATCATGTGAATTTATTTAAGAGCGGCAAAGTCGATAACTTTTTATCGTAAATGAAAAGTCATTGAAACGCTTTTTATAAAAAAGAAATTATCGCTGATAAAATTTTTTCTGAATATAATCTGAAAAATGATATTTTTTTATTGCGTTATCATCCAAATAAGCCGCGCCTTGAATCATACCTAAGCAACTGGGGGTGTTGCAGAAACAGTTAAACGGCTGCGCCATTGACCATTCTGTAGCTGGATAAAAAAAGCTGATTTCTTCATTTTCATGGATATTTTTGATTGCAATAATCTTACCTTTCTGGGTATCGAAAAAGGTATTGGGTTCACAACTGTGGTTTGTGTATTGTAAAAATGCGGGAAAAAGATGAATGTGTTTATTTTTATCAATCTGTACCGAAAGATAAGTGGGTTGTTGGAGGTATTCTTGCGCACTAAAAACCTGCACTATTGAATTCATTGCAAAGAATTTCAATGCTCTTAGTGCGTAATGCCCATTTTCTGGATTATAAAATACTGCTAAATTGCCAGTGTCATCAATAAGTTCGTTTATGGTCATTGGTTTCTCTTGTGTTTTTATTGCCGTCCTAATCATTCGGAAGAATATGCTATCACTACTACGAGTTGCGTGCTTAATAAACGATATTCACGATAAACCGTGCAGAGGTGTGTGAGGAAATGTTTATATAATGGAGTGATGTGAATAGAACGTAGGGTGGGGCATTGCCCACCAAACAACGTATATCCACGTCCAAAATGTGGGCGATGCCCACTTTACCTGGCTGGGTTTAAGAATGGTTCGAGAATATCAGCGCACACGATGATTTTAATACTATCCGAGTTTATCAAAACCATGAATACAAGTATTCATGGTGTCGGCTTGCCAACGAATTGATGAGAATGTTAGGGTTCGCTTAAGGAGACTGTGAAAGTATTCGATTTTTAAAAGTTTTGCCACAATATACGGGATGAAAAATATATTATTTATACTACATATTGATATAAAAATGCGAATTTCTTAATTCTTTCACAGTCTCTTAAGGCTCACCCCAACGTACGCGGTTTGGGATTATTTCTAACCTCAGAAATAGGGTCAGAGCAGAAATGGGGTTAGAGTAAATTTTATTCAATTATTTAACCCAACTATTAGGTTGCCAAAAAGCGGCAACCCAACCTATGCGACTGTCGTAGGGTGTGGCATCGCCCACCAATCATTGTATTTCCACGTTGAAATGTGGGCGATGCCCACCCTACCTGACTTACGGGTTGTAACGATAAAAATTATGGAATGAACAATGATATTAATAGAGGTCTTGAGTTATCTTTTAGTGGAATTGCAGTAAACCGTGTATTCGGATTGTTCACTCTAAGAAACATATATAAAAACTTAGTGGATGTATATTCGCCATTTTGCGCATCATAACGTATTTTATTGCCATCAGGTGTACCATAATTTTTCCAAAATTCAGCACTAACAGGCTTGAAGCTTTTTATTGCTACTGACAAATGCTCAATACCATCTTTAATTTTGTACGCTAGTGTTTCAGCTTTAAGATCACCCTTTGTGTAGAAAATTTCAACACCAAAACCCTCGGGTAAATTCTTTGTCATTTCAATCAATTCTTCATTTGAGGATTTTTTCTCGTTTAATAAAACTGTATTAACAATACTCGTTGCATTTTTTTGATCGATTTCATCTAAAATAGAAGTTACG